>CAWVWU010000050.1:0-20840 GCA_963933925.1 uncultured Puniceicoccaceae bacterium | reverse complement strand
TTCTCTTAATGGGGGGCTGTATGACGGCCAAGGAATCGAAAATCACGACTATACCGCGTTTTTTGGTAGAAGTCGGTGAGAGGGACTCGTATGCGGCCAATGTTCAGTTGCCGATTAGTGGAGCACGCATTAGTGTAGGATCTGAGGCGGTGTTGTCTGAGTACGATATTGTGGATGTGAAGATCGCTGAGGTGGAGTATGGTAGGTGTCTTCAGTTTGTACTGACACGATCGGCTTCTCGTGATTTCTATAAGACGACAACGATGAATCAAGGGCGTCGTCTTGTATTATTGATTAATGGACAGGCTATGGGTGTTAGGATTATCGATCGGCCCATAGGTGACGGTGTAATATTTATGTTTTTGGAGGTCTCTGACGATTCGTTGGAGGAGTTGGTAAAGGAGTTGAAAGGGTCGATTGTTGAGATTCGTAAGAGATTGGATTAGGGGCTTGGGGCTGGTTGCCTTGGTGTGTTCGCTAGGGACTCAGTTGAGTGCGGTCGAGGAGTATTTTTGGCCGACTCCCAACACTGCGTTTGTAGAGGGAAAGGGGATTGAGAGATTCGTCCAGCCGACGGTGTCGGGTGTGGCGACATCAGGTTTATTCGGATGCGTCCGCAACGACGGGAAACGTTTCCACGAGGGGTTGGATCTTAAACCGATCTCTCTTGATCGGAATAAGGAGCCGACCGATCAGGTGTATGCGTTTAGTGATGGAGTCGTTCGCCATGTTAGCAGAGAGGCTAAGTTGAGCAGTTACGGGCGCTACATTGTAATAGAGCATACGGCGATCGCTCCCGGAGTGGTGAGCTTGTACGCACACTTGAAATCGATACCGGCGGATGTGGTGCCGGGGGAAATCGTCAAAGGAGGGCATGTCATCGGTATGATGGGACGCTCGGCGAGTTATTCTATTCCGCGCAGCAGGGCTCATTTGCATTTTGAAGTTGGTCTTTGGGAGGGCGATGACTTTCAGCTATGGTACGACGCTCAGAAGTTCGACTCTGCTAATGACCATGGGGTCTATAATGGCATGAATATAATCGGGATCGATGTCTGGCGATTTTGGAAGGCATATAAGAATGGGGAAGTGAGCTCGGTTTTGGACTTTATTCGGAGCGAGCCCGTTGCTTTGACGGTTGAGGTTCCTTATGCAGAGGTTCCGGAGCTCGTAAAGGGACTGCCTCAGGATTTCGTTTTGGGCCTAGGGCGTGGGAATCGTGCAGGCTGGCGAATTGGTTTTACTTGGTACGGGGCTCCTGTGCGTTGGGATGCTCTTTCTAGAGACGAGTTGACGTCGAGAGGTGTTAAGGTGGTGGAGATAGACGCTGCAGCCTTGGGGAGACTGGGTTGTGATAATATGGTTTCGCCAGACGGAAGTCCTGGGAGTCGGCTCCGAAGTGTGCTGTCTCGATTATTTATTAAGAGCGGAGCGTATTAGACGACAACTGTCCCCATGTCATCTAACCTGAACGCGAATCGTTTGAAGTGGAACGATTTAAAGGGTTGTTTCGTTTTCGGATTTAGTGCGAGCTGTCGCTCATATGAATTCCGAAAAATTTGATAATATCGCTGAATTGACCCTTTCGAAGATGGAAGAAGAAGCGAAGCGAATGGGAGTGAAGGGCGTTGCTGTGGTAGCGAACCTTGAGGAGGGGGATTCGATTTCCTGGGCATCTCGCATGCGCGTTGCGGGTTCTATGAGGACTCCGGCTGATGAAGAGGGTGAGTACTTTAATTTCGTAGGCGTCGCTTATGCGAAAATGAGCGAGATGATGGATACTAAGCAGGATAGCGGAAGTGGCATTCGCCCTAAAATATGGGGAGAGCTTGGCTATCAAGGAGGAGCCATTAGGTCGCACGATGGCGGATATATTGCGGCAGCGTTTAGTGGGGCGTCCTCTGAAGACGATTATTTGATTTCTGTGGCAGCCCTCGATTTTATCGAGAACTGCTAGATCTAAAACCAGTAGATTGTTTTAACCACAGAAAGCACAAGATGCACAAAGAGGGAGGCTTCGAGTAGGTGATTGATCGTCCTTTCGGAGTGAAAGGACACCTATAGTGGGGTTCTCGGCTCTTTGGACTGCTATTTTAGCATGCTTTTGCCGCGTTGGCAGAGTTGGAGGGCGAGGCCCCAGGGGTCACGGAGCATGGTGAGGTGGTCTCCGACGGAGGTCGTGACTTCGCTTTCGAAGGTGGCTCCTGCGGCGAGGAGAGCTGTTTTCTCTTTCTCCATGTCTTCGGAGACGAAGGCCATGTGGACGATAAGTGGGTCCATATTGGCGTAATCAGGGACTGATTCCGGTGGATTGTTATACACTTCGACCATCATGAGACCGGAGCTATCACGTAGAAAATGAGTGAAGGGAGCCTGGTCCATTGAGCGGACAATCTCTAGACCGAGGTTATCGGCGTACCATTGGGACCATTCGATAGGAGAGGAGACGTTGAGTGCAAAATGCTCGAATTTCATAAAAGGGACCATTTCGGCCTGTCAGGGTGCTGGCAAATTTATTTGATCAGCGGGTACCCAGAAACCGTTATCAGTAATGCGTGCTGCTTTCTTTGACCAGGTATTAGGAGATCTTTTAGTATGTGTAAGGTTTTTGTGTTTTTTGATGAATTAGAGAGTTGAATATTGAAAAGAAGAATTAATAGTATGTATTTACTGGAATTCTGAAAAGTAGAGCCGCTTATATTCCCAAATTATGAATGTTATTCTTCTTACCGTCTTCGTTGGTCTGATCTTGGTCGGCTTTGCGATCGTGTTGTATTTTTACTGCCGAGCGTCTTCGTACGAGAGCAGTCCTGAGCGGGATAGCTTGATGCCTTTGCATGAAGAGACGGTGGTCGCCCACCGCGGTAGTCGCTAGAAACGGCACCATTTTGTCCTTAGATGTCCGTCTGAATTTATTAAAAACCTCCTGAACTACACCTCTAATAATGAGCGCTAATAAACGAACAATAGAATACAATGACCAGATCGTCCGGCAGTTTATGCTGGCTTCGATCGTCTGGGGAGTGGTGGGCATGCTGGTGGGCGTGTTGATCGCGGCTCAGTTGAACTACAAATTTCTCAATTTTAATACTGAGTGGCTGACCTTTGGTCGCTTGCGCCCCTTGCATACGAATGCGGTGATTTTCGCTTTCGTGGGTAATATGGTGTTTGCGGGTGTGTACCACTCTACGCAGCGCTTGGTGCGAGCCCGTTTGGCTTCGGACTTTTTGTCTAAGCTCCACTTTTGGGCGTGGCAGTTGATTATTGTTTCAGCTGCGATTACCTTACCGTTAGGGTATACTCGAGGTAAGGAGTACGCAGAGCTCATCTGGCCGATCAATATTGCGGTGGCTCTGATCTGGGTTGTATTTGCGATTAACTTCTTTTGGACCCTAGGGATTCGTCGTGAGAAGTCTCTCTATGTGGCGGTATGGTTCTATATTGCGACGATCATCACGGTCGCGATGCTCTACATCGTTAATCACCTTTCGATACCGACGAGTTTGGTGCATTCATATCCGATTTTTGGTGGGGTGCAGGATGCTCTTGTTCAGTGGTGGTACGGTCACAATGCGGTGGCTTTCTTTCTGACGACTCCGATTTTGGGTATCATGTATTATTACATGCCTAAGGCGGCTGATCGTCCGGTTTATTCCTATAAATTGTCGGTTGTTCACTTTTGGTCGTTGGTATTTATATACATTTGGGCCGGTCCTCACCACTTGCTAAATACGGCTCTTCCAGAGTGGTTACAGAGTTTGGGGATGATTTTTAGTTTGATGCTGTGGGCTCCTTCTTGGGGTGGTATGCTCAATGGACTGCTTACATTGCGTGGGGCTTGGGATAAGCTTCGTACGGATCCTGTATTGAAATTCTTCGCAGCGGGAATCACATTTTACGGAATGGCGACATTGGAAGGTCCTTTGCTTTCTATCAAGTCGGTCAGTGCATTGGCTCACTATACGGACTGGATTATCGGTCACGTTCACGCCGGTACTTTGGGGTGGAACGGGTTTATGGCAGCGGGTATGTTTTACTTCCTCGCACCACGGCTTTGGAATACAAAATTGTATTCAAAGTCTTTGGCGAACCTCCACTTCTGGTTGGGCTTGGTGGGAATTCTTCTTTATGTGGCTTCCATGTGGATATCTGGAATCACGCAAGGGTTGATGCTCAACGGAGCGGATGCGAAGGGGATTTTGAATTATCCTAACTTCCTTGAAACCTTACAATCGATTCGACCTCTCATGGGACTGCGTATCATTGGTGGTGGTTTCTATCTCATCGGCTTCTTGTTGATGGCGTATAATATCGGGAAGACGATTTCTAGTGGATCGCCAGTAAATGGAACGTTTGAGGTCGATGAAGATGAAGTCGAAAGTAAGCCAATGGGCTTGATCGGTGCCTTCTGTGGACCGAGTTTCCTTTACGCTGTTGCGTTGGTTGTTTTCACCTGCCTATGGCTTTTCAGTGGGGGTGTTTTAGGAGTGATCGGTATGGTGTTTCTATTCGCAACGGTCCTTGTTGCAGTGGTTCACTTTAAGGCGAGTGGAGTGACCTTTGGAAATTGGTACGATCGTTTGCTGCAAAGCTCTTTGCCGTTTTCGATATTCGTTCTTTTAGCTGCCTTGGTAGGTGGAGTGGTGCAAATTGTACCGCTTGTAACGCTTGACCGTGAGAGTGTTATTACGGACAAAATTCAGAAGGTGTATACGCCTTTGGAATTGGAAGGTCGCGATCTTTACGTGAGTGAAGGGTGTTATAACTGTCACTCGCAGATGATCCGTCCGTTTGTTGCAGAGGTAAAGCGCTATGGTGACTACAGTCTTTTGGGTGAATCGATATACGACCATCCTTATCAGTGGGGGTCTCGCCGTATTGGACCGGATTTGGCTCGTGTCGGTGGTAAGTATAGTAATGCGTGGCATTATGACCACATGTTGGAGCCGCATCGTATTTCGCCGCATTCGAATATGCCGAATTATCCTTGGTTGTTTAAGAAATCGACCAACTACGCTTCGTTACCATCGAAGATATCCGTCCAACAAACTTTGGGAGTCCCGTTTGCTCCGATGAGCGACGAAGAGATTATTGCAGGTGCCAAGGCTCAGGCTGAAGCGATTGCTGCTGATCTCAAGAAAGAAGGCAAGGAGGTTGATCCGGATACACAAATTGTGGCAATGATCGCCTATTTACAACAGATCGGGAAATCACTGGATGTCTCTGATACTTCAGGTGCAGTCGAATAACCCTTAGAACGTAATTATTATGTGGAAACGAATTCCCTATACTGAGTGGCAAACACTGTTCCCTATCATGGGTTTTGTTCTGTTTTTCGGAGCCTTTGTGGCCATCGTTTGGATGGCTGTGAAGATGAAGAGTGAAGATTCAGACCGTTCCAGTCGAATGCCTTTGCAGGACGATTGATCCCTTAACGAGTGACTTATTAAAAAGATGAAAGATTCGAATCAAGATCAGGATCCGATCAGGGATCACACTTTTGATGGTATTCAAGAGTACGATAAGAAAATGCCGAATTGGTGGTTGTTCACCTTATACAGTTCGATGGTATTCTCCTTTGCCTATTGGCTATATTATGAGAAGACTCATATTGGAGCCGGGCAGAATGAGATATTCGCTGCTGAATTGGCGGCGATTGAGGAGATTAAGGCTGCAGACCTCGTGAATGCAGTAGAGCTCAGTGACGATAAATTGTGGGCGATGAGCCAGGATGCTTCGATTGTCGAAGCAGGTAAGCAAATCTTCGGTGCAAATTGCGTGGCGTGCCACGGGGCAGAATTAACAGGTGGCATCGGTGCTAATCTTGTTGATGCCGAATGGGTGCATGGCGGAGATCCACTCGCTGTACGGAAGTTGGTTAATGACGGTTTTTTGGCCAAGGGTATGCCACCTTGGGGGCCAGTGTTGGGTGATGAACGAGTAGACCACGTAACAGCCTATATTTTGTCCTATCATAAGAAGCCGTAAACGGCTAGAGTGCCTTGATTATTTCAGGGCACTTTTTATTTCTAAAGAGGATTCTTCTAATGGGTCCTCTTTCAGTGAAAACGGATTAACATATGTCATCATTTATCGAAAAACCAAAGCGAAGTTCACTCACTTCGATCAATGAAGATGGGTCGCGCCATGCGATTCATCCCGCCAAGGTTAGTGGTCGCTTTACGACTTGGAAGGCGATCGCAGCGTATGTGTTGATAGTCGTTTATGCGTTGCTACCTTGGATTCGCATTAACGGATTCCCCGCCGTATTTCTTGATACGGAGCAGATGCGTTTTCATTTCGTAGGATTAACCTTCGTTTCTCAGGATTTGTGGTTGGCATTTTTCTTGGTTTCAGGACTTGGGTTCGGATTGTTTTATGTGACTGCATTAGTGGGGCGTATATGGTGTGGATGGGCGTGCCCGCAGACTGTCTTTTTGGAACATGTGTACCGTCGGATTGAAGTATGGATTGAAGGAGATTCGATTGCGCGTCGCAAATTGGATGCGGCACCGATCAGTACTCGAAAATTATTAAAACGCGGTTTTAAGCATGTTGTGTTTTTTGTTATCTCGGTAGGGATTGCTCATATGTTGATGGCCTATTTTTTGTCGGTACCTCAACTCTGGGGGATGATGAGTGGGAACCCTGGCGATCATTGGAATGTGTTCCTGTTCGTCTTTATTTTCTCAGCTGCGTTGTATTTCAACTACGCGTTCTTCAGAGAACAGTTATGTATTATCCTTTGTCCGTACGGGCGCTTGCAGTCGGCGTTGATTGATGACCAGTCGATGGTGATCGGTTATGACTCGAAACGCGGGGAGCCGCGTGGGAAGGCAAAGGAGACGGGAATCGGTGATTGTATCGATTGTAATCGCTGTGTTCAGGTATGCCCGACTGGGATTGATATTCGCCAAGGTTTACAAATGGAGTGTATTGGTTGTGCGAGCTGCATCGATGCTTGTGATTCGATCATGGATCGTCTGAAACGACCTCGAGGTTTGGTTCGCTATGACTCAATGGAGGGACTTGCGGGAGGAAAAACGAAGCTCATTCGCCCGAGAATTATTCTGTACACTTTATTACTGATTTTGGGAATAACAGTTTTTGCTGTTTCCTTGAATGGATTGAGCTCGGCATCGTTAACCGCTTGGCGTGCTCCCGGGGCTTCTTATTATGTGGATGACATGTATATTAGAAATCAATACATGGTGCGTGTTACTAATAAAAAGAATGAAGCGAGTTTTTATCGACTATCGGTTGATAATGGCTATCCGGAGGGAATCGTAAAAGGAATTGATGAGGCGTTTTTGGTGGAGTCGAATGCGGAAGTTGTAAAGATCGTCGTCGTGCTTATTCCTAAACAACTATTTACTGGAAAGTATGACGTGGAGATCAGTGTTGTGAACGAAAAAGGAGATTCATTGGCTGAACGTACCCTTGGCTTTGTCGGGCCGGATCCTAAAATGTTGAGGGAGGAAATCTCAAAAAGTGAAGAGTAGTGGTTTTAAAGTGTTATGGATTTGGGTCATTCTTGCCTTTGTCGTGTTGATTGGGGCTTGGATGACGTTGATTAATGTGGCGTCGGACAATGCACCTGAGGAAATCCCGATTAAGGAGAAGGGCTAATGTTCGGCGGAGACTATTTTAGTCTAACGAATCCCTTGTCGGCTCTTGTTGCTGGCTTGGTAACGAGTTTGCATTGTGTCGGGATGTGTGGGCCGTTGGCTTGCACGGTATTAAAGGCGAAGCCGGGAAGCTCTGTTGGTGCTGCGTGGACACATTTATCCTATCATTTTGCTCGGTTGTTCTCTTATGCGATGATTGGTGGATTGGCGGGGAGTTTCGGAGCAGGGTTTGTGAATTGGGTTGGGGCGACACCTGCAAAGATTGTTCCGATTGCGATGGCTTTGTTTTTTCTCGCAATGGTTTTGGGCTGGGAGGGGATTGCTGCACGTGTTCGGTTTTTGAACCGGTATACTCAACGTTTGATGCGGTGGGCGTATTCTATTTCGGGGTGGAAGCGTGGAATAGCCCTGGGAGTTGCCACTCCGTTGCTTCCGTGTGGTCCGCTCTATTTGTTGTTTTGGGTGGCAGCTATTTCAGGTTCTTTCGGGGGTGGCGTAGTGGTATTGCTCGCGTTTGGACTCGGTACGGTCCCCGCGTTGATGGCATCTCAATTGGGGTTTGATTGGCTGTCGAAATCCGTGGGACCGGCGAAGCTAAAGCACTGGAAGCGCGGTCTCGCGTTTGTGGCGATGAGTCTCGTTTTGTTGCGTTTTTCAATGGATGTCGATTTAGCGAGTCTTGCTTCCGGCGAGGCATTTTGTAACTAGTTAGAATTTTTCTAGATGAGTGCGGAGGAAGAGCAGGTTTCTGGCAGCCCGCTGAGTGATTGTAGTTGTCGGCATTGCGGATTGGAATTTGAACCACGAAATGCTGAGGATGCATTTTGTTGCTCGGGCTGTGAGTATGTTTATCGTTTGATTCGCAATGAGGACTTTGATCGGTATTACGATCTTCGCGGTACGAAGGGGCAGCCTGTTTCGTCGAGTGTTTTCCTAAAGCGTAGTTGGAGGTGGTTGGAGGAGTTGTTGATCGGGGCGGAGGCGTCGGAGGCTCAGCGTTGCGAATTGAAGTTTTCCTTGGGGGGAATTTCCTGCGTGGGCTGTGTTTGGTTGATCGATAAGCTTTTTCAGGAATTTGAGGGCGGTGTAACGTGTTCGATTGATGTGCAACGTGGAGCACTGAATCTCGTGTGGAAACGTGGGGCATTTGATGTGATTTCCTTTGCTGATCGGCTGCGCAAATTTGGGTATGAATTGGGTCCTTTCGTTGGTGAGCGGCGTAGTGAAACGAGGGAGTTGAGCTGGCGGATTGCGTTGTGTGGGGCTTTAGCAATGAATGCGATGCTCTTTACCCTGCCACAGTATTTGGGAATGGAGAGTAGTTTTCAATTTGCTCCGCATTTCAACTGGTTGTCTGCGGTGTGTGCAAGTGGGAGTATGCTTTTTGGTGGTTGGCATTTTATTGGGAAAGCTTTGGGAGGACTTCGCAAGAAGATGGTTCATATGGATCTTCCGATATCAATTGGGCTCGTTGTTTCGTACCTTGTGTCATGGTACGGATTCGGGAGAGGGATTGGGGATTTGGTCTATTTTGATTTCGTGTCGACTTTCGTTTTTTTGATGTTGGTGGGCCGATGGATTCACGTCTATGCGATTGAGAGGAATCGCAGTCGATTATCAGATATTGAGATTACACCGCCACGTGTCGAAAGACTTTCGGGCGATGGAGAGGGGGAGCTTGTTGCGGTAGAGAATCTTGCGATAGGGGATCGGTATACGATTTCACCAGGGGAGTGGGTTCCTGTTATGTCGAGACTTTGTGCGTTTAAGGCGTGTATGGGTATGGACTGGATAAATGGTGAGTCCGATGCTCGGATTTTTGCCCGTGGAGCTTCCTTGATTTCGGGGGCTGTTAATCGTGGGAGTGATCGAATAGAGCTTGTTGCTAGAGAGCGGTGGGAGGAGTCGTTAATGTGTCGACTCCTCGCAGCACGACGTTCGGATGAAACACGTGATCGTGTGACGGGACTTTGGATTGCACGTTATTTGGTGTCCGTGGTTGGAATTTCGTTGATCGCTTTTTTCGCGTGGTCGATGGCAGGGGAGTTCGATTTTGCTCTTCGTGTTTTTGTATCTGCCTTAGTGGTGTCGTGTCCTTGTGCGTTGGGGGTTGCTTTGCCGATGGCGGACGAGCTTGCTCAGTCATCTTTGAAGCAATGTGGAGTGTTTGTGAAAACGAATACTATTTGGTCTCGGCTTTCTAATATTGCGCAGGTGGTTTTTGATAAGACGGGCACTCTGACTCGGTCGAACCTAGAGTGGTTGAATGTTGATATTCTAAAGCGTTTGGATGCTGAGCAGTTCGAAGCTTTGAGTCGTTTGGTTTCGATGAGTGAGCACCCGGTCTCTTCGACTGTTCGTGAATCTCTTTTTGCTAAGGGGCTATTTGTGGAGTCTGAAGACTGGAAGATTGTCGAAGTCGTGGGAGATGGGGTTGAAGCTTGTAAGGGAGGTGTTGTTTGGCGTTTGGGACGATCTGAATGGGCGGGGACAGGGGTAGAAACGGGAACAGTGTTATCGAGGAATCGAGTCGTGAATGCTTGTCTTGAATTTCAGGATACTGCTTGGCCAGATGCTTCCCGTGAGCTTGATGAGTTGAAGGTGCAAGGAAAGCAGGTGCGGATTTTGAGTGGAGATTCTCAGAGTAAAGTCGATCGAATCGCGACCTCATTGGGACTGACGAGAGGACAAGCCTTGGGAAATTTGCTCCCTCAAGATAAGGAAAAATGGATTTTCGAGAATGGGGGGGAAGTTTCAATGATGGTTGGAGATGGGGCAAATGATAGCCTTGCCTTTGATGCGGCCTCGGTCACAGGGACTCCTGTGGTTGGTAAGTCGGCACTCACTGGAAAAGCAGACTTCTATTATATGGGTGCTGGTATTTCTGGAGTAAGACAGCTACTTGAAATGGGGAGAAAGCGGATGAAGGCGGTGCGTGCTCTCGTCGGCTTTGCTGTAGCCTATAACGTGGTTGCCTTGTCGTTTGCTTTGCTTGGTCTGGTGACACCATTATTAGCTGCAGTGATTATGCCGATTAGCTCTTTGGCGAGTTTGGGTATCGTTTGGGGGCTATTAGGAAGACGCGTAAATCATATTAAACAAATAAAGAGTAATTTATAATTAATTGCTTGATGTGTTAAGATTTTTAGGTAGGTTTTTCAATGTATCAAGAAGTTCGCTAGTGCTTCTCAAATCTTACCTATTCTCGTTCATTTCAATTTTGTTTTTATCCCTGTGATATGGTCACGGTGTGTCAGATTGGGGAATGTTTGGCACTTCCGGATAACTTGGTTATCCATATTACAGGGAGTCTTTTATTTAGTTCCCGCTCCGTTAGGGGCGAAGAATCCAGTTAATCCGTATCTTGTAACAGAGAATGGAGGAGCTGATTCGAACGAGTCAATTTGGTGTATAAAAGCGTTGTTCAGTGCGTCTGCGGGATTTATCTCGCAGACGTTTTGGCACTTAGAGGGAGTGTTTGGACGATTGTTAGAATAAACCGACATTTATATCTTTAATTATTGATCTACCCCGATTAATCCTCAATTTAGCTCCATTAGTTATTCTTATGTTTGGTTACGGAAAAATGGCATCATACGCAATTTCCAGTCTGAGTTATCTGGCTGCAAGTTATGAAACGGAAGGGTTTCGTGCGAATTCGGCTACAATCGCATTGGCGCGAAATTTGTCTAAGCCATTGGTCGGTAAGCTGATGTCTCAAATGTCGACAGCTGGTTTGGTGAATGGAACACCAGGGCCTGGAGGCGGTTTTTATTTAGCGAAGAAGCCGAGTGAAATCTCGTTGATGGATATCGTTAAGCTTTTTGAAAAAGTAGAAGATGCCTTGTCTTGTCCTTTTGGACCAGGGTGGTGTGGTGAGGGGGATCCTTGCCCCATCCATTTTGAATTGGCAGAAAAGAACGAGGAGATGATCGAATGGCTTTCTGAGACGAAGTTAAATGTCTTTTTGGAGCATTCTATTAAACCGAACCGAGGATCGCCCGATTGCGAAGGCTTTCCGAAAGCCTGCGATAGCTAGGCGCTGTATTGATTGGTGATGAATGTCACCGTATTTCAAAGTCGGTAATGTTTTGAGGTTGTCATGGTTGATTTCTGAGCTAATTAGCTTCAGGTTTAAACGATTATGAGTGTACTAGTAGCAACCCAAGCCCCTGAATTTACATCTGCAGCCGTCATGCCTGACGGAAGCATTAACGAGTCTTTCTCTCTCTCGGATTACCGAGGTAAGAAAGTTGTCTTGTTTTTCTGGCCACTAGATTTTACCTTCGTCTGTCCTACTGAGATTATTGCTCACGACAAACGATTTGCTGCGTTTGCAGAACGTGGAGTTCAGTTGATTGGTATTTCGATTGATTCTCAGTTTACTCATCACGCATGGCGTAATACTGCGGTCAACGCGGGTGGTATTGGTGAGGTTCAATTTCCAATCGTAGCGGATGTTAAGCACGAGATCACTCAGGCGTACGGTGTAGAGCATCCTGAAGCGGGTGTCGCTTTGCGTGGATCATTTCTTATCGATGAAGAGGGGACGGTTCAGCATCAGGTGGTGAATAATTTGCCGTTGGGGCGTAATGTGGATGAGATGCTTCGCCTTGTTGACGCTTTGGCATTCCACCAAGCTCATGGCGAAGTTTGCCCAGCCGGTTGGCAGAAGGGTGATGCAGGAATGACTGCTGATGCTGATGGCGTTAGTAGCTATTTGAGCGACAACGCTGATAAGCTTTAAGACTGATAAAGTCCTAAATTAAATTTATTGGAGCGAGGTACCTGTTGTGGGACCTCGCTCTTTTTTTGTGATTTTCTTATTCTGCAATCGGAGACCAGCGGTAGGTGCAACTGGGGGTTGTGTAGACCCATTGTGGCCGTTCCGGATTGTTTGTGAGGATGGCATTTGCGGGGAAAATCTCAAGATGGAGATCTTCGGTATTGGGTTTTCCGGCCGCTATCCATTCTTCAGCTCGTTTTTTGATCGAAGTCGCTAATTCGGTTTCTCCGTAGCTGAGGATCGAGGTATCGTTAAGGAGAACGAGGCTTTGTGTTTCATTATCGACGAGGCCGCAAAGGTAGGCACTCGCTCGGAGTTCTTCGTCTTCGAAGGAATCGAAATGATGGAATCCATTGATGGTGTTGTTGCAGAAGTGAAGAAAGGCTTCGACTTCGTCGCTCAGAATTTCGAGGTCGTACCAATGGATGCTTTGGGGAGTGGAATTTTTGAGTTCTTTCCAATGGGGAATCTCTTCAAGAACGGTGACTTCGTGTTGTTGGAGTGCTTGCTTCCCGGTTACGGGGACGAAGGTGCAAGGCATAAGAAGTTCACTTTGAAAGGAGTCTTCTGTCCGCTTAAGGAGGACGAAAAGGTCGTGGTGGTTGGGGAGTTTGACTACGAACTCAAGGAGGCCGCCAACTTTGATTTGTTGGAAAAAGATTGGGGGGAGTTCGGGTGTTGAGGCCGTAAATACTCCGCAGTCGAAGGGGGCTCGGTCTGAGTAGCCTTCGGTTCCGTCAGCGAGGTGGAAGTGGAGGTTGTCGAGTTGGAGTTGTTTCGCGGTGGATTGTGCGTGGGGAACGAGTTCTGGAATGATTTCGACGCTATCTACGCTCCCTGATGGGCCTACGAGGCGGGCCATTATTGAGGAGTGCCATCCGCTACCGCCGCCGAGTTCGAATACTCGCTGGCCAGGCTGGAGATCTAGCAGGAAAATCATGAAAAGGACCAGGGAAGGTTGGGATACGGTGGAAACGAGCTCGCCGAGTTCGTTGCGAAAGATGCTAATGGGACGATCCGTGTAGAGTGTGGTGAGGTTTTGAGCGAGGTTGTCGTCAGTGAGGTCGATCCATTTTCCGGAAATGGGAGACTGGAAGCGGTGTACAAATTTGTGTCGCGGGGTCTCGTAGAATGCAGTCTTGAGCTGGTATGGGAGGCAGTCATCCCCAAACAGAGAGAGAGTTTGATTGATGAGTTCGTCCTGAAGTTCAGTGAGGCGGCGTTCGAGTCTTGATTCGATATTCATTTTTATGGGATATTGTGGGTGGGCGATCTGATTGCAATTGAGTAAATGGATTGTGCATTGCTCGAATGATGTTTTGGCTGGTCACTCTATGGAACCCTATCGTCTCCCCGAAACGCAATGGACTGGTTTTCGCGAACGTTGCCGTCGCATCATCTTTTTCGCAGATAAACCTGAGGAACGAGCCTTCGATGTTGTGTTGATCGTTACGATCGTTTTGAGCGTATTGACTGTGATGTTAGAGAGTGTGGCCTCGATCCAAGAGCACTATGGGGAGTATTTGAGGATTTTGGAGTGGGTCTTTACGGGACTATTTACCATCGAGTATTTTATGCGTCTCTATACCTCGAGTCGGCCGTTACGTTATGCGAAGAGTTTTTTTGGCGTAGTAGACTTAATCGCTATATTGCCAAGTTTTCTGGATCTTTTATTTCCGGGGGCTCGTTATTTGATGTCGGTGCGTGCGTTGCGTACGCTTCGGATTTTCAGAGTATTGAAGATGGCCAATTATATAGGAGAGGCCAATACGCTGACTCGTGCCATTCGTGCGAGTGCTCGAAAAATTCTTGTATTTGTTCTTTCTGTATTGACCCTTGTTACGATTCTTGGGGCAGCAATGTATTTGATCGAAGGTGCTGAAAATGGGTTCACGAGCATACCGAAGAGTGTGTATTGGGCGATTGTGACGTTAACCACAGTGGGTTATGGAGATATATCGCCATCAACTCCTTTGGGACAAGTGTTGGCTTCGGTCGTTATGATAATGGGGTACGGGATTATTGCGGTTCCTACTGGTATTGTGACAGCTGAAATCACGCGTGCAAATACGGAAGGACGCCAGATAAGGAACTGCTTGAGCTGTAACCATGGAGACCATGATGAGCAGGCAGGTTTTTGTAAGATGTGTGGCGGTCAACTCGAAGCACGAGCTCAATCAGGAAAACGGTAATCGAAGATTACTTTGAGTGTCGGCGAGCTTTAGTCAGCCAGTAGGGCTTGGGCTAACTCAATATCTTTCTTGATTACCTCCTCAAGGGAGAGACCAAGGATTTTGGGTAGCTGATGGTAGTTGTTTTCCAGATGCATCCAGCCTTGGTAATTCTTCTCTTTTAGAATAGCTATGGAGCCTTCTAGGTCGGACTCTCCTTGCCCGAGGAGGGCGGGTTTATCGTCTTGGAAGCCGTCTTTTAGGTGGAGCTCGGCGACTCGCTCGTAGGCATCTTTTAGGAGCTCTGGACCATCGAGTCCTTTCATACACTTCGGATTCGCTGTATCGAAGTAGATTCTGAAATTTGGGTCGTCTATCGAGTCGAGGAGAATTCTTTGATTGGGAAGGTCAAGTGCGTTTTCGCTTCCGATAAGAATGCCGTCTTTAGCTGCTGCTCGGCAGGCGTAGCGTAGAGTGGCCACGGTTGCTCCAAATCCGGCTGCGTCGTTGATTTCGCTGACTCCGAAACTTGGAAATTGAAGGAGGGGGATTTCCATTTCGACAGCGACCTCGATCGCTTTTTCGATTATCGGGAAAATGATTTTATGGTTTCCAAGGTCCGTCATCGCTGTAGAGCAGAGCTCGTTAAGACCTAGGGTCGTGTATGTCAGGCCGAGTTCTTTTCGCCAGTTTTTGAATTCGGCTTGGACTTCTGGATTAGCGAGTGGGCAGCCATCGGAGACTGTGCCGAGGTCGATTTCAAACCCTCTGATACCGAGTTTGTGTGCGAAGCGAATGCGAGATTCGTCGTTGTCTTGAGGGACGCTCCAGAGGCAGATTCCGATTTTTTCTTTCATGTGAACGAGGGTTAAAGAGGGACTTTCTAGTCGTGTCGTTAGATTATAAAGGGAGTGATGAGGCCACTGAGAATCTCCGGGAAGAGGCCTTCTATGTAGACGCCGTCGTCACGAGTGTCCTGTGTTCTGATGCCTCCGCTGGCGTGTAGTTTTGAGATGATGTCGTAACGATCGTGAGGGACGAGAAGTTCGGTTGATTTGAGGCCGTCGTTGATTGAGTCTGATACGGCTTGTTTAAGGGCATCTACTCCTTCACCAGTTATGGCACTGACGAAAAGAGCGTCTGGATATTCGATACGAATGCGATCGATCTTTTCCGAGTCGATGCATTGGTCAATTTTATTGAATACAGTGAGGGTTGGGTTTTGGTCGGCACCGATTTCTCTCATAACTTTCATCGTCGTTTCGTGGTGCTCGTCCGCTTCTGGATTGGAGATGTCGACAACGTGAATGAGAAGGTTGGCGACGACAGCTTCTTCAAGGGTTGCCTTGAAGGCGTCGACAAGACGGTGAGGAAGTTTTCTGACGAACCCAACGGTATCGGTGACGAGTACGTGCTGGCTATCATCGAGTTGCATTTTTCGAGTCGTTGGGTCGAGGGTTGCGAAGAGTTTGTCGGCGGCGAGTACTTCGGAATCGGTCATCTTGTTGAGCAGGGATGACTTTCCGGCGTTGGTGTAGCCTACTATCGCTACGGTGGGAATTGGCTTGCGGAGTCGCTTGGCTCGTTGGACGTGGCGATGTTTTATTACCTGTTTAAGCTCTTTTTTTACGACGGCGATGCGATCATTTACCAAACGGCTATCTGCTTCGAGCTGGGTTTCGCCTTGACCGCGCGAGCCGGTTCCGCCGCCCCTCTGACGACTGAGGTGAGTCCATGCACGGCGTAGGCGAGGGAGAGAATATTGCATACGAGCCAACTGGACTTGGAGAACAGCCTCTTTAGTTTGGGCTCGTTCGGAGAAGATGTCTATGATCACTTCTTGACGATCGATGACGCAGAGTTTGGAGACGGATTCCCAGTTACGTTGTTGGGCGGGGCTGAGTTCGTCGTCGAAAATGATGACATCGGCTTCGATCTCTTTGGCACGTTCGATGATTTCTTCCATCTTTCCGGTGCCAATGAGGTAGGCTGGATTGGGCTTTCGTAGTTTGACGACCATCTTCTCCGCTACAGGGATATCGAGGTTGGCTGTGAGTTCTTCGAGTTCCTCTAAGAGGTAATCGGACTCCTGTCGCGTCATTTTGGGATGTTGGATCCCAATGAGGATAGCTTTTTGTACTTTGTTGCGATTCTCTTTTAGGTCAAACATGCGAAATCTTTAAGGCAATGGGATATGATTGGATTTTGGCAACAAGATTCAATTGGGCGGGATTAATGTGAAGTCGTAAACGGTGTCGAATCGAAGGGAGCTAATGATTTGTAGATATCGTGAAATTTGTGTTGAGTGTTAACTATTAGGTGTTTACCGACTCTTTATGGCAAGATTACTCGTTGTTTGGATTTGTTTATTAATAGGATTATTTGGCAGTAATTCTCTGATTTCTGCCGAGAAATCGACCGACCTCGATAAGGGGAGTTGGGATTCTTTACCGGAGAATGAATTGACGGTTTCTAGCCCCAAAATCGATCCTGATGCCGGAGCGGAGTTTTTGTATAGAGAGGTCAAGGTTGATGATTCCGGAGAAAATACGGTATTTAGATACCACCGGAGGGCTAAGATCTTTTCGGAGGCAGGATTAGCAGAGTGGGATAAGGTTGATTTACTCTACCAGACAGGATCAATGATTTATGGAATAAGGGCTCGTGTTGTCTATCCCGACGGAACGGTAGCGTATTTGGAGAAAAGTGACGATGATGTTTAAGCCGATTTTTTTGAACCGATTAGAATGGGAGCTCCCCGTGGATAAAGAGCGGGAATCAGCGTATGTCTCTCATTCAGGTTTGTTGGAAGAGACGATCCGGTATCATTTACCGGAAGGTGTTTCTGTTAGAGCGCTGCCTAAGCCCTATGTTTCTGAGTCGAGCTTCTCAAGCTATGTGCTGAATTGCGATAAGGACGGGTCTGATGTAACGGTTTCTCGTAAATGGAAGAAGGAGTATGAGGTGATTGAGCGGAAGCGTTATCTTGAGGTTGTCGACTATTATGATGGAGTTATGCGAAGTGACGGGCTTCCTGTCGTAGTTGAAATCGGTGGTCAGTGATGTTGTGTTGCTAGATTGTAACGTCTTAGAGTGAGGCTTTCTCCTTGTCTGCTTGGTGGGGTGAGATAGTTTTGGTCTATGTTTCGTTGTTTATGTCTACTGCTTGGAGTGTTGATAGGGATGTGTTCTCTCTCGTGCTTGGAAGCGGCGGGTGGTAGTCGAAAAGCGAAGGAATGGACTGATATTCCAGCGGAGGAGTTGAGTCTAGAGACACCTCGGGTGGATCCATTTGCATCGGCAGAGTTTACGTTTCGTAGCGTGGAGGTCGATGATTCAGGTCCGGAAACGAGATATGTATATCATAATCGAGTACGGCTTTTTACTGAAGATGGGGTAAGAGCGTGGAGTAAAATAGATATTGAATATGCCTCGGACTGGATCGTCTCGGGAATTCGAGCACGCATTCTTTATCCGGATGGGGGTGTTGCTTATCTGGGGCGGCATGATGTTTATCAGCGTGAGACGTATCGAGATGGTTCAAGGCAGTTTTTTGTGAAGTCGTTTAGTTTTCCTCAATTGCGCGTTGGGTGCGTTATAGAGTATCTATGGGAGGTTATCAGACCCTACCCGATACGAGGTTTTGACGTGTTGGTGAGGGACGAATGGCCGACTTGGGTATACGAATTGTCAATTAGACCGAATCAGATACGAGAATCACGGTGCACGGGCTATCATCTTCGGTTGCCGGTGGAGCGAGTTGGTGGTCGGTATTGGTATCGCGATAGCGATCTTTTAAATCGAGCCACGGAATCGTTTATGGATGCACGAAGAAATTTTGAGCCCTTTGTGTATCTTGAGTATGCTTCTGAGCGATCAATGTTGGATCCTGATAACTATTGGGCATATCGTGGCGGTTTGGTGGTTGAGAAGAATCGAGGCGTAACGGATGGTATTGACGAGGGGGTAGTGGAATTGGCTGAGCATCTGTATCAGGGGGTTGAAACGACCGTGGAGAAACTAGTGGCTGCTTATAAATTCTGCACAGATAAAATTGAAAATATTAGTTTTTATAGTGATCAGTATTCAGTTGATGAATTGGGGGCATTAACGCCTAACGAAGGCCCGGGTGATACGGTTTTGAATGGGTATGGGACACGTTATGATATAAATGTTTTGTTTGCATCACTGGCTCAGTTGGCGGAGTGTTCTGCGGGGCTTGCGGAGGTCGAAAATTGCTTGGATTTTGTTTATGATCCCAGTGCTCATGGGGCGTTTAATATCTCTGATTGGGTTGTCGCTATTGAGATGGATAATCGTTGGCGTTTTTTTGATCCGGGAAGTGCGGGGCTTCCGTTTGAGGTGTTGAATGCTGAAAATTCGGATGTTCATGCACTTACGAGTAGTGGTGATTTTTTTACGATTGTTAAGACTCCTCGGGTTGACGATGAGTTTACAAAAATTGATCGATTTGCCTCTCTGAGGCTTGATGTAGAAGGGGGCGTTGAGGGGGTGGTAAAGGTGATTTATTCTGGATATGCGTGGCTTTGGCGGGAACGATATTTTTCTGCGATGACACTGAATGAAAAAGAGTCGTTCGTGAGGCGGCAGGATTGGGGAAATCGATTTACTCAAGTAGAGGTGAGTGAATTCGAGGTAAGGGAAGGGAGTGGTGTTGAGGGGGAGTTCGTTATGTCATATCGTATTTCGATACCCAACTATGCGGATTGTGTGGGTGATAGAATTTTTGTGAATCCGAGTGTTTTTGAAGCGGAGAAGAAGGGACTGTTTTCTGGTCTAGAGAGGCAATCGGATGTCGTTTTTGACTATACGATAAATGTTCGTGATCGCGTTACTATTCAATTGCCAGAGGGATTGAGCTTAGGGGGGGCGTTTCCTGTTTTATTGGAATTTGATGGTGAGTTCTTAAAGCGTGCTTCTCGCACTGAGTTCAACTTTGTTAGCGGATCGATCCAGTTTCAGTGTTTTTCTTCTTTAACTGAAACACGTGTGGAGAGAGGCGAATTTGATTATTTAAAAGGAGAATTCGATGCCGTTAGTGGATTTGATTCACAACTTGTGGGTCTCGCTAAATCAAAATGATGCGCTTTTGTAGCAGTGAGGTAACGTCTGGGAGTCGGGGGTTGAATCTGAAAATTGAGATGTTTAATCGGGTTTTTTGGATTTTTGTAATTATAGTTGGATACGTGTTTGTCCCGTCGGAAGGGGGTGCGGTTGAGCCGCTTCCGTCGTGGCTTGATATCCCGAATGATTATGACGCGATTTGTGAGAGAATTGGACCTGATTCGGGGGCAGTGATTTTGAACTCTTGGAAGCAGGTCTCCTATCGCGGTAACGGTGTTGTTCATCGAACGTTAGGCCAAGCGATTCATATTAAGGCCCATTCGGAAAGAGGGCGAGCGATGGTGAAGGTGCCTCTCCTTGGTAAGTCTCAACAATTGAAGAATTTTCGAGCTTGGCTTTTTTATCCTTCGGGGGAGGTGGAAGTCTTTGATCGGAGCGATGGGTATATGGCGGCGAAAGACTTGAATTCTCTGTACAGTGAGAGAAGGGTATTTGTTCTCGATCGAACGGCTTCTGTTCACAGTGATGATGTTGTTTTTGCCTATGAATACAAGATAGTCGAAAGAACTATTTTTCTACAGGACAGATGGCAATTTCAGGATGATCTGCCGACGCTGATGTCTTCAATGAAAATAGACGTTCCTTCCGGTTGGGTTGTTAAGAGTTGGGAATCGCATGATGATTTGATTTCGAACGAGTCGAATGAAGATGTTTATTCTTGGGAGGCTCGTGAATTATATGGGATTAAGCAGGGTGAGTTGAGTCGAATGCCGAAGGAGGTCTCGGTAATTCAGTTAGGAGTGACAGTTGTTCCGCCCGCTAAATCGAAGGATCGAAGACGTTTTTCAACCTTTGAAACATGGGGTGAGGTGGCTCGATATGGGCTTGATGCTCAGTTAAAGCATGTTGGTTTTTCGGATCTTATTGAGGAAAAGGCGGATGAATTGACACTCGGCTCCCTTTCAAAATGGGAGATGATTCGTGCTATTGGGAATTATGTACAGAGTGTCAATTACGTGCCGGTAAGTGTTGATTTGGTGAAGGGAGGTGGGTATGAGCCGAATGATGCTGAAGATGTATTAAGTGCTCATTACGGAGATTGTAAGGATATGACCGTTCTGGGTATAGCGCTCTTAAAGTCCGTGGGTATTGAGGCCTTTCCAGTAATGG
>CAWVWU010000049.1:0-20871 GCA_963933925.1 uncultured Puniceicoccaceae bacterium | reverse complement strand
GCCTCATTCAATACATATCCCGTACCGTAATCACTGGATACATCACGGCTGCCGCTGCACTCATCATCGCCAACCAAATACGCAAAACTCTCGGATTCGACTTCACCGCGATCGAAAAGCTTCAAGCGTCGACCTTCATAGACACACTTCACTACACCATAAAAAACATCCCGAATTTGCAGTGGCCCTCACTCGTGCTCAGTATCGCGACATTCGCCATATTCTTCTCCATAGACAAAATTTCAAAAAAACTACCCAACGTCGCGATCACCCTTGTTTTCTCATCTCTCATCGCATTTGTAGCCGCAAAATACGTACCAGATTTTCAGGTTAAACTGCTTCCAGTGATGGATCTTTCCGAATGGGGCTTCAACCTCCCCTCGCTTAACTTCGAAACCATCAACATGCTCCTTCCCCCAGCAATGGCAATCGCCTTGCTCTGTGTCCTAGAAGGAAACTCAATAGGAAAGTCACTCGCAGCACGTGAAGGTGCTCGCATCGATGGAAACCAAGAAATGCTCAGTGTGGGTATGGCAAACATCGCCTGTAGTCTATTCTCCGGCATGGCCGCATCGGGTTCCCTAACTCGATCGCAACTCAACACTAACAGTGGAGCCCATACTCCCTTATCGAGCTTATACGCCGGCTTGATCGTCATAGTCGGTGCAATCGCCCTCAGCTCTCTTATCGAATACATCCCGACAGCCTCCCTCGCTGTCGTTGTAATAACAATCGGCATCTCACTGCTAAACAAGCACTCCATTAAGATCGTCACTCAAACGACCCGATCCGACAAAATAACCTTTTTTGTAACCTGCATCACTGGCCTCGTATTTGCCCTCGATTTCGCAATCTATGTAGGAGCCGTTTGCTCAATTGGACTCTTCATCAAGAAGGTCGCCAACCCAGAAATCGTAGAATACCACTTCGATGAAGAAGGGCAACTTGGCAAACTCCAAGACAACCAAGAACGCAACGATCCCGAAGTTTCTATTGTTCACGTCGAAGGTGAACTCTTTTTTGGAGCAGCCGAACTCTTCCACCACCAAATGCGGCGCGTCTGCGAAGACCCAAATTTGAAAGTAGTCGTCATGAAACTACGCAATGCCCATAATTTGGACGCCACCAGCTGCATGGCCCTCGAGGAACTGATCAAATACATGAACGAACACGATCGCCTCCTCCTCGTAAGCGAGGTGAGAGAGGATACCATGCGTATCCTAGAAAATTCAGGACTCACAGAACTCATTAATCCCATAAATCTCTTTCCCGACGAAAGTGCCAACCCAACCCTCTCCACAGCCAAAGCTCTAAAACGAGCCAAAGCGATCATTGGAGACCGTGAAGCCAAAGTCTCGATCTTCGCAAAACAACGCTAAGAATTCCGAATACTTCGGGGGCCAAAAACAAACACGCTCTAAACCACGCATACGTCCTGCGTCATGAACGAGTATTAACGACTAGCCCTATCAAGTAATAACACGGCATCAGTAATCTATAAACCCTTACGTACATTGTAAGTGTTGCTTTGCCGATTTCGACAAGACCTAATAAGTTTCCCCAGAAAACTTATCACCTCAATAATGCGTTTGAAAAACCCCAGATACGCACTGAGCTCTCTGACTAGTAAAGAGCAGCCTCAATCAGATCCCATCACTTCGGGAGCATCGCTAATCGATTCCTATACCTTTTTGGCGAGTATAAGTGAAATCTCATCGAATGTTATCGGTTCTCTCGAATCGCCGCGGACTACACTTCAAAAGATCCTAGAAGCCGGCTGTAAACAACTGGGGTTCAGCACTGGAATGATCGGTATTGCGACTTCTCCTACATTTACGGTCCTAGAGATTTTTTCAGATCACGGCACCATCGAATTCAACGCTCCCATAAAACTCAAAGACTCCTTCTGTCATCTCGTCTGCAAAAAAGGCCAAACCATTTACGTTAAAAAATCAACCCCACAGCCTCGAAGCACCAAACACCCTTTTTTCACTCAAACGAAATCTCAATCCTACATCGGTACACCAATCTACGTTCAAGGGAAACTTTTCGGGACCTTAAATTTCTCAGATACAAACCCACGCGACAGTGACCTGTCCGTAGACGAGAAACATTTCATTGAAGCATTATCTGCGATTGCCGCTCCCATCGTAGAAATTTGTGACAAGCAAACGAGCTCATCCCCAGCCCACAATAGGCTAGCCAATGCGAGTCACGAAATACGCACTCCCCTCAATGGTCTACTAAGTATGCTTGATCTACTCAAGCACACCGAACTCGACTCAAGCCAAGAAAAAATAGTGTCCACCATGCAAACCAGCGGAGATGCTCTCTTGTCTCTCGCCAACAACATACTCGACCTATCGGAACTAGAACACGAAGGACTCCACTTAAAAACTACAGAATTTTCCATTAACCAAGTTATTGAAAACGCGTGCCACATAGCACAACCGATCGCGAATAAAAATAAAACTTCAATCGAACTCACATTCGAGTCCCCTCTTCCCAGCAGTCTCATAGGAGATCCCCTGCGTATTCAGCAGATATTGCTCAACCTACTCAACAATTCTGCAAAGTTCACCCACAATGGAAAGATTGAGCTCAAGGTTAGAGCAGCGCAATTCGGCTCGCATCAATTTAAATTGTATTTCCATGTTTTAGACGATGGCCAAGGACTACCGGAAAATGAAATCAATCAACTCTTCACCCCGTTCTTCCAAAGCCATTCAAACAAGGAATCAAAAGACAAAGGCTCCGGCCTCGGACTCGCCATCGTTAAATCAATTATCGATCAAATGAATGGAACAATCGAAGCACGAAACCGAAAAAACGGCGGAGCCGAATTCATATTCTCAATTTGCCTCGCCAGGAATTGAGTATCCAAAATCCGAAATATGAAGCTGCTCTTTTCTAAAAAAGAGCACCGACTCGGAAAACAACAACTGAGGCTACCCACGCTAAGCTCGTCATCAAACCGAAGGACAACACTGACCACTTCCAACTCGTTTCGTGTGCAATAACTGCCAAGGTCGCACCGCACTGTTGGCACAATGCGAAGAAAACCATAATAGAAAGCACCACCGGAATAGTAAAAACAGGTTGTCCCGCCTTCTCTCCATCCGGCCAAGTCTGAGCCGCCATCCGGTCGCGTAAATCATGACTCTCTTCATCCACGTCGCCACCAAGGCTATAAATTATACCCAAGGTTGAAATAATAACTTCGCGAGCAGGGAAACTAGCTAAGACGCCGACCGTGATCTTCCAGTCAAATCCACTCGCCTCAAAAACCGGCTGAGCAAATCGGCCGAAACGCCCCATAATACTTTGCTCAATATAAGCAGAAGAAACTCTGCGATCTAAAGCAGCTGCATACTCTTCATTCTTCTCAAGAAGATTATGAGCATCTACGACAGTAAGCCCCTCGGCCGCTACGATCTCCGCAACATAACTCTCACGTACCGAATCCGCAACCTCCTCCGAACGAGGGAAATACAACATCGCCCATATCACGATCGTAATCGCAAAAATAACGGTCCCCGCATTCACAACAAACTCCTTACCTTGGCTGTACATGCGCAAGACTACATCACGGAATTTCGGAACCTGATAGCTCGGCAACTCTAACAAAAACGGCTGAGGAGGCGTCTTCAACAAGTATCGATTAGCAACATACACAAAAGGCATCGCTACAACCAAGCCAACAAAGTGCATTAAGAAAAGCACCATGCCCGCTATCGCAGCTCCATGGCGAGGTTCGATAAACGCTCCAATCATTAAAACATAAACCGGTAACCGAGCCGAACAGCTCATAAAAGGAGCCAATAAGATAGTTACCAACCGTGCCTTAGGATCCTGTATCGTACGCGTCGCCATAACGCCAGGAATCGCACACGCGTAACTCGACAACAACGGAACAAAACTCTTCCCCGACAAGCCACACCAGCTAAAAAGCTTGTCCATCAAAAATGCAGCTCGGGCCATGTACCCAGTGTCCTCTAACAAAGTAATAAAAAAGAATAGAATCAAGATTTGAGGCAAAAAGATAAAAACAGCCCCAACGCCTTCAATAACACCATCCGCCACTAAACTCTGCAACATCGGCCATGGCTCCATCCGAGAACTCACCATGTCCTGCCCCCAACCCTTAACCCCATCGATTAAATCCATAAACGGAGCAGCCCAGCTGTACACCGATTGAAAAACCAAATACATGAGTCCCAAGAAAGCCACCAGCCCCCACCACTTGTGCGTCAAAATTCCATCGATCGACTCACTACCACTGGACTTAGTATCCCCTGAAAGGTTAATACACGGCTTCACAAGATCCTTAATATGACGATGAAGTAAAACCGCTTCAGCATTCTGAGGATTCAAACCAGCCTTAAAAAAGCCCTGACGTCCTATTTCTAGAACCTCTCCGCATTTCTGTGCTCCTACCCCGGCTCGAGACATCAATTCCGAATCACCATCGAACGCAGCACGCAAGAGCGCCGCATCGCTTAACCCGTCGACATCAGTCCCCTTCAAACAATCACGCATCGCAGCGACCGATGCCGGCACAGCATCAGGCCAATCTGGAGCATTGAGGTAACGAGGTGCCTGCAAAGCAGATTCAATCGCACTTTTAAGTTCAGCAATCCCCTCTGCTCTTGCAGCCGATATTGCCAAGACTGGAACTCCTAAACGATTTCCCAGTGACTCTAAATCGATCTCAATATGCCGCTTCTTAGCAGAATCCCAATGATTTACCGCAAGCACAACAGGGATTCCCAACTGAGCGACCTGATATACAATAAATAGATTTCTCTGAAGATTTGTCGCATCAACAATACAAAGAGCCAAATCAGGCTTCTCCATCTCATCCATGCAGCCCATCAAATCATCATAGACGACTCGCTCGTCTGGCGAAGCCGCCGATAAACTATACGTCCCTGGCAAATCGACGATCTCAGCCTTCGACGTCCCTAAGAGTGCTTGGCCAATCTTACGCTGAACCGTAACTCCTGGATAATTTCCAACTCTCTGGCGTAAACCAGTCAGACAATTAAATAGGGTCGTTTTACCGGTATTGGGATTCCCAATTAGCGCTATTCGACTATGCGCTTCGGCTTTGGAATACTTTTGTTCTGTCACGAAATACGTTTAAGCGGCAGCAAAGATCCGTCAAACTAGACAGGTTGCACCATTATGCAGGCCGCATCCACGCGACGCATGCTCAATTGACGGCCCTCGACATCCAATGCAATCGGATCGCCCATAGGTGCTGACTTAATAAAACGAACACTCACTCCTGGCAGCACGCCCAACTCCATCAAACGACGGGCCGCGTTCAACCCTGGCTTAAATGAGCCAATTCTTGCAGTCTGTCCGTCGATTAAGTCGTTTAGTGTTTTCAATGTGAAGTCTCCGTTATTTTCCTTGTTGAGAACGAGTTTCAGTCTAATCTAGCCAAAGTCAATTAGGATTTACCTAAAATGAGCGATCTCGTTGAAATACTGATAGTTTTATCTTTAATAGCAAGTGCTTGCCTCTATTTGTGGCGACGTTTTACCCCGAATTCAGATTCTTCCAACGGAGGCTGCGTCGGGAAAGGCAATTGTGCCTGCCCAAAACCAGAGATTAAGAAGGTCAAATAGTCCTCTTTTAAACCTCTCAAGGGTCTCCAAGTCCATTAAGTGATTTGGCTGCCTAAATGCACAAAAAAGGCTTACTGTTAGTGCTATAAAACATTAACAATAAACCAAAAAAGTGGTGCCCGGGGGGGGACTTGAACCCCCACGTCCGCAAGGACAACGGATTTTAAGTCCGCTGCGTCTACCGATTCCGCCACCCGGGCATTGGAATTCGCGAATGGGAGCAGATTTCATATCCAAAAACAAGCGTTATGTCGTTGAAAATGAGCTTATTTCACAGAAAACTCCACTCTTGCCCCCAACTCCCCTTGGGCACAGATTACACACTCCCATTTTTCATTCTCGTGTAGCTCCATCATGGCCAATCCCCCTACAGATCGATACGAAAAAGAACGTCATCCCCTTCGCTCCGATGAAAGTCTCGCTGCGAGTATTCTGATATCGAAGCACCGTGACCACCTTAACTGGGTCCTGAAACTTCCCAATTGGAAAGCCTTAGTCGACCGAGCAATGGAAGATCTCGAGATTCCTAGCTCCCGCCAAGGAGTCTCACGCGATACTGCAATCCTAGCCCTTGCCATAGAATCAAAACACCAGCTCGTGAAGGCTATCTTGAAGAGAGCCTCAAACCAACTTCCTACTCCACTCGTCATTAAACTAGCCTCACTCTGGGGGACTAATATCGGCAATCGATTCCAACTCGAAAATCGACTCAACTCCAACCAATGGGAGTCTTTACGCGGCAAACTCCTCCTTCGCATATCGATCGAGCACCGCAAATACAAATCCGCTCAAAACCTACTCTATCAAAGCTATAACGCTCTCGCAAAACGCATCGCCAACAAAATCTGCCTAGAGTCTAGCAAGCGAGACGACTGCCAACAAGAAGCTCTCCTGGGACTCATCAAGGCAATCGACCACATAGAGACAGAAGAAGCCTTCACCAGCTACGCGATGCAATGGATTGAACGAAGTGTACGCAACTACCTCATCAAAAACAAATTACCAATATCCGCTCCTTTGAACGCAATTAGCAAGGCCCTCAAAGACAACCACAACGACCACCCGGAGACTTCCAACCTCTCTATCCTTTTCAATGCCCTAGAACAAACTCGCCTCCCCTTCGAACTTTTCGAGGCAGAGCCCAAACCATCAGAAGCGAGCGCGATCCCAACCGAAGAAACGCCAGATTTCTTGGCCGCACGCTCCGACACCGCTCATATGATACGCAATGCACTCCTGAGACTCTCAGCCAAACAGCGCGAAGTAATACGCCTCAAATTCGGAATTCACACCGATGCCCTCAGCGACCAAGAAATTGGCGAACACACAGGCATCACACGTCAGCAAGTCGGAAGACGCGAAAAACGGGCTCTCGCCAAACTTTTTGAAATTCTACAGCCCCTTAGCCACGAACTAGCTTGAGAATTCATTCCCGCCACGATTCATAATCTCCCCCATGCGAATAGGACTTTTCGGCGGCACCTTCGACCCCCTCCATCTCGGACACCTCATAATGGCACAAGATGCAGCCGAGGCAGGATCACTCGACCGCGTCCTTTTTCTCCCTGCAGGCGTCCCTCCCCTCAAACCTGCTCAACCACAAGCGAGTGCCAATGATCGGCTCAACATGGTAAACGAAGCACTCCATGATACTCCAATTTTCCAATCCAATACAGTCGACCTCAATCACGATTCCACCTGCTACTCTGTAGATACTGTCCGCCAAATCCAAAAAGATTACCCAGACGATCAACTTTATTGGATCCTAGGCACCGACCAACTCGCCCAACTCCACAAGTGGCGAAATATTGAAGAACTCACACAAATCGTAGAGTTTATCGTCCTAAATCGCCCCGGAATCGAAATCGATCCCCGGAAAATCCCTCCTCACACGCACTACACCATCGCCCCAACACACTCCATGAACATCAGTTCATCGGAGATACGCGAACGCCTTCGAAACGGACAAACCGTCAAGTACTTCTTGCATCCCGCTGTTTTAACCTACATCAAGGCCAAAAACTTGTACACCAGATGACTGAAACAAACGCTCTAGACAAAAAATCGAAAACCCTTCTCGCACTGTGCTACCAAGCACTCGAAGACACCAAGGCAGACGACATCATGATCCTGAACGTAGGCTCTAAGTCCTCCATTACCAACTTCTTCGTACTCGCGACCGGAAATTCACTGCCTCACCTGAAGGCTCTTAAACGCGACCTAGACGTCGCACTTAAAAGCAACAAAATCATGGTTCTCGGCAGTGACGAAGGCGACTACAGCGGCTGGTCCGTAGTAGATGCATTCGACGTCATGATCCACCTTTTCACGCCGGATACTCGAAAAAGTTACGACCTTGAGGCCCTCTGGAAGGACGCCACACGCGTCGAACGTTCGGAAATATTCCCCGAATCAGATTAAAAATCGTAGCCGACGGAGCTTACCATACGGCGCTCCTCTCGATCTTCCTTCGGCAAGGAATTATCAATTTCGATCTCGTAACGCACCGTTAAGTTCAACGTCTTCGTTATCGAGCTAATCAGTGCTGCCCGAAAACCGATTTCATAGAAATTCGGATCAGCCACTTGCGACGCAAACCGTAAATCTTGGGACAGCTTAACCTTTCCGCTAAAGCGATATTCCCAATCCTGAAAGAAGTCGAAAAGCTCCTCCTGTTCGTTATCTCGGATAAAATCATCACGCATTCGCACGCTAGCCCCTACTCCCGAAGATAGCCGCATGGTCTCTGTCTCGATCAATCTATATCCTACACCAAGTTTCTGACTCAGGATATAGTCGATTCCCTTCACGCGATCCGAATTATAACTGGTATTCGATTCATAAAATACCCCCGGAGCAAATTCGTGCCGCCAGCGGAACTTCGAATTCACCTTATCTGTACTCACGATATCATTCGTTTTTCCATAGAGATAACGATATTCCCCCAAGAAGCGATCTGCCCCCATGTCTCGCTCCATCTTAAAACGCAAAGCATAATCGGACTTCTCCTTCCGCCCCCCCTGGATCACCATACCAAAGTCTAAATGCTTTTTCCAGCGCTCCAACAATCTAAACGATGAGTCACTTTCACGCTTCGCCGTCGTTTTTACAGACCTCCCAGCGCCCAACCTCCCCGCCTTCTTCGTAACTGAAACTGATGAGTTCCCAGCCTCTGAACTCTCATCATCCGGCTCACCCTCAGCTGAGACGACCGAACTCAAGTGCTCCATCACCTTAATCTTCTTTGGCGACAAACTCATCACACCAAAAAAAGGGGACCGAATTTCAACAAGCTCCTCGGACTCTGTTAATAAAACCCCTGAGATCAAATCCCCATTGATGAGTTGTATACGCACACGACCTCGTCCCTCTGTGCCCGCTCCCGCAGCAGAGAAAGTAATAACTAAAACTGAAATATAAAAAACAAGTAAACGCGTCATCGCATATCTGGCCGAAGCCCCCGCCACAGCGGCATAAGTATGAGTAATTCCCACAAGTGAATAGAGTCTGTATACCAACTCTAATCGGTATCAAAAGCACTAATTTACTATTTTACACTCATTTCGCTCAAAAAGGCTAAAGAGCACTCCAATCAGGGCCGTAAACATGAGGGTATTCGTATTCACAATCTCATACGACAAATCATATAAAACAACAATAGGTCATACATTATGCAAAACACATCTAAAAAAGGATTCACCCTCGTCGAAATCATGATCGTAGTGGTCATCATCGGTCTTCTCGCTGCAATGGCTATCCCAGCTTTCGCAAAGGTTCGTCAGAACTCTCGCCACAGTGCGATGGATAACGATGCACGTCAGCTCGCTTCTGCTGCTCAGCAATACATGCTCGAGAACAGCGTAACGACAGCTACTCTGACCGTTAACGCGACTACCGGAGTGGTTTCTGCTCCTCTAGCCGATTACGTAAAACAAGTCGGAAAGGGCTACACAACATCTGGTACAATCACCTCTGCAGGCGACTTCACAATTACGCACGCTCAAGCTGCAGCAGCTCGAACTTACAACGCAGAAGGTCAATACCAGTAAGGCTTAGATCAATTTCGATTTAACAAAATCTCATGAGCCTTGCCTTAGTCGGCAAGGCTCTTTTTATGTGTCCATCTGCCAATGAAACAAAGCACACTTTTCATCTCATTCGCCGCCACCGCCATTTTGTCGGTTCTTATTGGTTTTTTCACTTTCTCCCCAGAAGAAGCTGGGCTGTATTTTGGCAAACTGGGCTACTGGAACATTCTGCTCTGCTTCGCCTGTTTCAGCACCATAATACTGAGAACCTTCCGAGATAGGCTTTCAAATTGGCTATGCGATAAAAAACACTGGCCCATTTTAGCTCTGGCCGTGATTGCCACGGTATTTCTATACACGCGTGAAGGCGGAGGATTCAAAATAACCTTCGACGAACATTCGATTTCGAATGTCGCTCGAACCATGCATTTTGATAGAGTTGCTACCCTCAATGCATCATCGATTCCCGATTTTGACGAAACCTCAAGTATTGATAAGCGCCCTCTTCTTTTTCACTTCCTCCTAGCCACAAGCCACGATATTTTCGGCTACCGCATCGAGAATGCGTTCTACTTAAACGCATTCTTACTCGCAGTTCTTTTTCTTCTCCTTCATACAATCCTCGCCAAAATATACGATGCGAGAGCAGGTTACATTTCAATTATACTCATTTGCTGTTGGCCTATTTTTGAACAAAACGCCAGCGGTGGTGGCTTAGAAATAACAAATCTAGTCGGCATATTAACCTGCCTTTTACTGGCCCTACTTTACGGCGAAAAGCCCACCTGCAATGCACGTTTTTCCAGTCTAATAATCGCCATAACGCTCTTCTCGCACGCACGCTACGAATCGCCCTTTTTCATAATTCCCGTAGCCGCCACAATCCTCTACTACTGGGTAAAGAATCGTCGAATTCAAATCACATGGACCAGCGTAATCGCTCCCTTGTTTTTCATAACCTATGCGTGGCAATTTTCTTTCTCGAACGCGAACGATTCTCTTAAACAACTCAAATACGATTCTGACGGGGTCTTCAGCCTAAGCTACATCAATCAAAATCTCGGCCACGCCCTAAATTTCCTACTTTCATCAGGTCCATTCTCGTTGAACTCACTCCCACTAGCAATAGCCGGAGTCATCAGCTTTACGGTAATTACAGCAATATGCATAACCCGAAACAAGAAATTAGCCGAGACGATTAAACGACTACACGTCGTACAATTCTTCGCCCTAGCAATCATTGCCGAAACAATTCTCATTCTTGGATTTACCTACGGACAGTTCGACGACCCTATAGTAACGCGCTTAGGAATGCCCTTTATCTTGATGATAACGTGCTGCACGGCACTCCTACTGAGTTTCGCAATCGCAAAAAAGCCCAAATCCTCATTTGCTATATACGCCCTGATAGGTGCCTGCTTCATATACATACAGCCAACGTACTCAAATCACAGATACACAACAAACAATGCAACACTTAGATGTATCGAATGGGTCTACGATCATCACAAAAATCTACCACTAGGAAATCATCTCTACATTTCATACGTTGGCCAAGATATGCAACTCCGCGGCGTAGGCAACATCAACTACAGACGTGCCGTCCTTGCCCAGGGATTCGTCAAAATGCATAAAGAATTAAAGACTTGGGACGACGTTTTTGTCGTCCAATCAGGCGGCATTCGATTTACGACAACTCAAGAATTCGAAAAATTCATAATACCAAGTCACGATATATCTCCGTGGTATGAACTCGAAACAATAGACGAGATATCGCTTAGTCCTTTTACCTTCACACGAATAAGTAGAGTTCAAAGCATACTACCGTCAGACGACGACAACATTGACGCGACCAAGGCGAAAGAAGCCTTTCTAACCGAACCGATCAAAGTATGCTACGAAATAGACCCCGAGACCTACGATGCATGGCTCGACTCAATACCTTAATTACCTTCTTTCTAATTCAGATGCGACATACCAAAGGGATTCACGTGATCCGCTCATACGTGTCCCACACAAATCACTGACTCCGCCTCTGGGTCCATTTCATCAAAGGTAAAATCCCCATACGTACTCACTTCGTCAAATCCTGCCCGTCTGACGAGGCTCACGAAATCATAAGGAAGTCGCCAACGCAGAACCATTTCAGCATCCTGCCGATGAAGAAGCTCCTTAGAAGTAATATCGAAGACCTCAAAGCGATTTTTAAGGACGAGCAACTCCTTCTCTCGATCGAGCACCCACCCTTGACTCGCCTCTAAGAGCTGCCCTTGCTCCAAATCCTCGCAAGATTTCCGCAACTCATACGGAGCCTCGGAACGACCATCGTAAACCATATCCCAAGGGATATACGAACAGACGATCAAGATGCCCCCAGGCATCAAGTGCTTACGACAATTCTCCAGGCACGCAATAGCCTCACTCTCCTCTCTCAGTAATTGGATACTGAATCCGGGAATCATAATGACCTGATACTTTCGATCCAAGTCAAAGTCCCGCATATCCGCACAACTTATACGATTACCAAGATCATCCGCCTTCAACTTATCGCGGCATATATCGAGCATTTCATTCGATGTATCAATCCCCTCGATATCGATTCCCTCCTTTGCATATGGAATCAACAATCTTCCCGTTCCGCAACCGACATCTAGAACGGGGCCAGGATAGTTCTCAATGAACCATCGAAAAAAATGAGCATCATCAAATTCCGACAATTCATCCAGCACATCGTAGAGTGAAGCCTCGAGCCCACTATAGAGATAAGGATTCAATTCACCTTCTACCTCTCTCTCTCCTTCTTTCATCAATTGCAAAAAATCAGTCTGCGGTGCTTTTCTAAAAAGCGCTAGAGTCGACGTTCTCTATCCAATCAACATAACTCTGAGCATTCCCATCATCGATGTACTCAGTGGTTCCCTCAACGGTACCTTCAGCTGAGTAGAATACAAGAAATGGAATACCCGTAATCCCAAATCGACTACGAATCCCTTCCACATCTTCACTCTTACGAGGAATCCCAACTTTCGCCGCTATAATCCCTTCCGCCTGTAAATAATCCTCCAAAGCAGGACTTTCATTCAACAAAGCATCCAATTTATTGCACCAAGGACACCAATCTCCATTTCCCTTAAAAATTATAAGCATACGCTTATTTTCTGTTTCGCGGGCCTGCATTGCAGAGTCTATATCGGAGAGCCAAGTCATCGGGGATTTTGGAATAGTTAGTTAATTTCAGGTGGAAAGCAGCAGACGCTAGGAAGCTTTTCAGCTCAGGCAAGGGCTAAGAAATATTTGTTTCAGCCATCGTTCACCATCCTCCAATGAGAGAGCATTACGCTGGCCGCCATCGCAGCATTCAACGACTCCGCACCCCCAAACCGTGGGATCATAATCCGCCCATCACATAAAGACGACACCTCTTCCGAGACACCATGTGCCTCATTCCCAATCACTAACACCGCCTTTTCAGGCCAAGAAAATTCAAACAAATTTTCGGCTCCCCCTAATTCAGCTGAGAAAATTTTAAACCCACGATCCCGGAGAGCCTCCAGTCGCTCCGGCAGTCCTCCTCCTATGAAAACCGGAATATGAAACAAGGCTCCCATTGTCGACCGAGCCGTTTTCCCATTCTCCAGTTCCGCCGACCCTGACCCAAGAATTGCCCCATCCAATCCAAACCAATCTGCCGAACGCAAAATCGACCCACAATTTCCGGGGTCACCCACGGCGTCCATTGCAATCAACCTCACTTCAGCCTGGCCGTCATGCTCACTCAAAAATGAATCCCAGCTCCTCCGAACACGCTCGGCCAAAGCCAATACTCCCTGGCAAGCAATCGTATCAGCCACTCCATCAAGCTGGCTTTTTTCTGCTTCATAAACTATGATATCCCTCTCTCGGACCTTATTCAAAAGCTCGCTCTGCTCAACGGATAGCTTACGTCCACGTTCTACAACAATCATGCGAACGACCCAATCGCTCGCGATCGCATCTTCCAACAAATGCCAGCCCTCCAACGCGAACAAACCTTCCTGTTCACGAAACTTCTTTTGCCGCAACTTTCTCAAATACGACAACTTAGCCTTAGACAACGCTTCCAACATCTTAGAAACAAGAAACGCCCCTACTTCACCTTGTCCATGCAAAAGCAATGCAAGGCATCACTCAAAATTGGGCTTTAAACCCATGCTACCTTCGTATTCAGTACGCCAAACCGCAGATACATATGCTCGAAAGCAAACGCATCCTCCTCGTCATCAACGGCAGTATCGCTGCCTATAAGTCACTCGAACTCATTCGTCTTCTCACTAAGGCAGGAGCCTCGGTCGAAGGGCTACTGACCCATGGCGGAGCTCAATTTGTAACACCCCTCTCAGTCGAAACGCTCACTGGGAAGAGAGCCCATGTCGAAATGTGGGACAAACATTCCTACGAGATGAATCACATCGAGCTCTCGCGCCGAGCGGATCTCATAGTCGTAGCCCCCGCAACCGCTGGATTCATTGCGAAAATGGCCCTCGGCATCGGCGACGACCTCGCCTCAAGCGTCATGTTGGCCAAAGACAAACCAGTAATCGTCGCTCCTAGCATGAACGTCGAAATGTGGGAAAACTCCGCCTTCCAACGCAATTTAGCCCAAATCCAAGCTGACGGAGCCGGACTCATCGAGCCTCAGGTTGACGTCCTGGCCTGCGGCGAAGCGGGTATCGGAAAAATGGCCGAACCCCAGACGATTTTCGATCGCATTGCCAATTTCTTCAACCCCATCCCTTTACCTCTTAAAGGCCGAAAAGCCATCGTCACCACCGGTGGCACGATTGAACGCATCGACACCGTGCGCTACATCAGCAACTTCTCCTCCGGGAAACAAGGCAACTCAATCGCACAAGCCCTCGCCAATGCGGGAGCAGAAGTCACCCTAGTCGCCGGCAATATCAAAGACGCTCTTCCTCATTCTGAAAACATCAAGTCCGTCACTATCGAGTCTGCCAAAGAAATGCACGACGCGGTCCACGGCGCACTTCCCGCGGACATATTCGTCAGTTGTGCAGCAGTCTGCGACTTTCACATAGCCAACACCACCAACCGAAAAATCAAAAAAGAGGCGGGCCTTGACCTTCAATTCGAAGAAAACCCAGACATAGCCAAATCAGTCGGGACCCTAAAGCCAAACCAACGCCCCAAACTTGTCATAGGATTCGCAGCCGAGACAGACGACCTAATTTCCAACGCACAAAAGAAACTAACCAAAAAAGGCTGCGACCTCATCGTAGCCAATAACGTCTCCAACGGCTCCGTATTCGGCTCCGATCGAAACCAAGTCAGCTTCGTCACCGCAGATAGCGTGAACGAATTAGACGAAATGAACAAAACCGCTGTCGCAACCGAACTCGTTAAATGGATTAACGGTCGACTCGAATCCTAGTCCTTCAATTCTTCAATCGCCGCGAGAACATCCGCAGCCTGCTCTTGCGTAGAGGCCGACTCATCCTTCCAAACGAGGACTCCGCTTCGAAACAGGTAAGCCTGCCGCTTCGCATACCCCTTTTCACTGACTTCCACACCAAAGGCTTCAATCACAACCCGGTCGAAATCCGCGATCAACGGATAAGGTAACCCTCGGTTCTCGTGAAAATGTTTTTGCTCGGCAACACCATCAACGCTCACGCCTATAACACTGACCCCTCGCTCACTGAGATCCGCGTAAGCATCCCTCAGGCTACACACCTGCATGATACAGCCTCTCGTCTCAGCCTTTGGATAAAAGAAAATGAAAGTAAACTCTCTCTCTCCATGTTCACCCAGCGAGAAACGTTCGCCATCCTGATTTAAAGCCGACACTTCTGGAAGCGACTCTCCTAGTTCTAATGCACTCACCATCGAAAGATGAAAGACAGCCGCCACAATGAAAAGAACTCTTCTCCAGATTTTACCAATTTCAATATTCATAATACTCCACTTACGAGGTTTCTATCCTGTTAATCTCAGCTAACACATCATCAGCCTGAGTCGACGTAGACGCACTACGATCTAGCCACACTAAGCGTCCCTTACGAAACAGAAAAGCCTGACGCTTCAAAAACCCAAAGAAAGACGGTACACCAAAAGCTCGACTCAACTCTTTGTCACGATCCGAGACCAACGCATATGGTAAACCTCGCTCCTCACTAAAAGCCCTCAAAGCCCGAGCGCTGTCCCGACTCACCCCAACGACCTCCACTCCCCGGTCCACCAACAATTCATTCGCATCTCGTAAGCTACACGACTGCTTTGTACAACCTGGCGTCTTTGCTCTCGGGAAGAAAAAGACGAGCAAGTATTCAGCCTCGGAAGCTCGTTCCAAACAAAAGCTCTCTCCATCCTGATTTTCACCAGAAACACCAGGAATAGAATCACCAATATCCATAGCTAAGCGACGTTAACCTTCGCAAAACAAACATCAACAACGAAGCAGCATCCCTCACAGTGCACGTAATGCGATTCGAGATAAAACGTCTGACAAAAAGCTAGTTTTTACTCCAATCACCCGGTCCACCATCCAAAAGATCGACCTCTTTCATACGCTGAAACGTCTTGCGTATAGTATCCTTAATATCATCCGGCCTAAAGGGCTTAGTAAGATAGTCATCCATCCCCACCTGCATACAGTTATCACGATCCTCTCGCATTGCATTCGCAGTCAAAGCAGCGATTCGAGGACGGTCATCACCCCATTTCTCGAGTATTCTCTTAGTCGCGGTTAAACCGTCCATCTCAGGCATTTGAATATCCATAAAGACGAGATCATATCTCTTCTTCTCCATAGCATCCAGAGCTTCGACACCATTCCCCGCAAGATCGATCTCATAACCCATTTTTTTAAACAGACGACTGGCTACTTTCTGATTAATCGCGTTATCCTCGACGAGAAGGATTCTCAGCGGCATCTGCTCACCTAATTTTGTGGAAATCGGAGCCGCCTTAACAATTGGACTCCTACCAATTCCTAAAGAGTTCATGGCTCGTTCTTTCACCTTACCGATCTTATAAGGCTTTAATAATGTCGATACACGAATGGCATCAATCGCGGTTACCGAACCAAAAGAACCACAGAGCACAAGAGGGAAATTATCTTCTCCAATTTTCGAACGAACACGCTTTACCAGCTCCTCGTTTCGAATGCCTCCAAACCCAGATTCCACAAAACCCATCAAATACGCGTCGGGGCTAAACTCGACCTTATCGAACTCCTCGATGCTCTCGCAAACCGTAGCTTGAAGACCCAGCTTTTTCGCCTGAGACGCCAAGGCTCTCCGACTAAATTCATTGCGTTCGAGCACCAAAACCGACTTGCCAACCAATGGCCCTGAGTCCTTGCCGAGATCAAAACCAAACGCAGCTTTACTAAGTTTTATCGTAAAGTGAAATTTAGAGCCCTTGCCCATTTCACTTTCGACCCACATCGATCCTCCCATCAACTCGGCAAGGTTTCGACTAATAGCCAACCCTAACCCGGTTCCACCATACTTCCGCGTGGTCGATGCATCTACCTGACTAAAAGACTCGAACAAAGAAGCGACTCGATCCTCCGGAATGCCAATTCCAGTATCCTCAATCGTAAATTGAACAACAAGTTCTTCGTCATCAATCTTCAAAGGATCTAGTCTAAGCACAACCCCACCTGACTGCGTAAATTTAACCGCGTTACCCAGAAGGTTTACGATAACTTGCCGCAATCGCGTTGGGTCTCCCAATAACGAACTCGGTATATTGTCATCAAACACATAGGCCAAATCCAAGCCCTTTTCACCCGCCTGAAGAGACAACGTGTCGAGAGCATTTTCAACGCAATCACGTAGATCAAATATGATACTCTCAATCTCAAGTTTCCCTGACTCGATTTTTGAGAAATCCAAAATATCGTTAATGACGATTAGCAACGCCTCGCTACTTGCACGAACCGTGTCTACACAGTCCGCCTGCTCGTGATCCAATTCCGTCTCAGAAAGAAGCCCCGTCATGCCGATAATCCCATTCATCGGTGTTCGGATTTCGTGACTCATATTCGCAAGGAAATATGACTTCGCCGTATTCGCTTCTTCCGCAGCCCTAATCGCGGCCTTCATTCCCTCTTCGGTCCGACGTTGCTCGGTTATCTCATGGAAGAACCAAACACGACCATAACCCTCTCCTAACGGGGAAGAAATCGGCAAAGTTGCCCACTCAAAGATTCGACCATCCTTAAACGTTAGCTCATCTTTACTAATCGCTTTCGTATTCTGAGACAACTCCCTCAAGGCCTCCTCGTACTCCTGAGAATTTTCAAGTTGATGTACCATACGACCAAGGACATCGGTCAAGTCAGCGGAACCGACAATGCCATCGTCAAAGCCCCAAATTGAACAAAATCTCTGATTAAAACTCGATATACCGCCATTTTCATTAACAACGAGAATACCATCACTAGAAGCCTCACTCTGTGCTTTCAGCACCGAATTATACCGCTTCAATAAATCTGCTCTACGCTTGCGACGAGTCACATCTGTTCCCGTAGCAACAATGGTCGAAACACGCCCCTTCTCGTCTTTAACAGCGACAGTTCGCAAGTAAATTTCATGGCGATCACCATCCTTACTCAACAACTGAACATCACCATTCCAATGACCATCTTCGACAGTCTCGGAGATTAATTGCTCAAACAGTACTCCGTTCGGGAAAAGACCAGAACTCCCACCGCCTTGATTCAAATCATCGATCGATTGATATCCTAAGATTTGACTAAACGCATTATTGCTGTGAATCGCTACTCCATTTGAGGACATCATCAAGATAAAGTCACTAGAAGCCTCGACCGCGGCCGATACCATCCTAAGACGTTCTTCCGATTCCTTCCGTTGAGTAATATCCTCAAAAATACCATACCAAACGACCGTCTCACCTGATAAGCGCTTTGGTATCGCTCTAGAAGAAATCCACTTCTGTTCATTCGAATCTAGTTGAACGCGATATTCCAAACTAATAGGAGCAAGCGTATCGGCAGAGTTCGCAAATGTCTCATAGACACGCTCCATATCTTCGATACATACCAAGCCCATAGCCTTGGAAGCATCCATAGTCACTTCCATCGACTCCACGCCTAAAAGATCGAATACCTTCTCGCTTATGAAAGGGAAAGAAGGCTCTCCCCCCGCCCCAATCTTCAAATGGAAATAGACTCCAGGAACATGCTGGCTCAAACTATTCAACTCATTCGAACGCGACTCGAGCATATGCTCAATCTGTCGCGAATCGGTAACATCGGAAAATTTTATATGATAATCACTTTCGCCAATACGAGTGAGGACAACCATTAACGTACGGACAGAATCATCTACCAAAACCCGCGCTTCGTGCTCAACACGATCGCCACTCATCAATGATTCAGAAAGAAGACCAAAGAGATCGAGCTCTAATCGTAACATCAAAGCTTTACTAATAACCTCAATGGACGAATCGCCCTCCTCATCAAGCCCCAATAAATGACGTCCAACTCGATTTAAAATCGAGACATTCCAGCCATCTTCACCCCCATCAGTTGGCCTAGTAAGATAGAGTAAACCATCCTCACTAGAATCAATCGCAAGTGCATACGCATCCTCACGTACCTCTCCCTCAAGAGACTTATTCTCTTGCGGCCGAAAGAGCCATGAACTCGTCAAATCATCAATTGCTTCGACGGCAATACAACGGGAAACAACATCATCCCGATTTGTGTTTTTTGCACAAATTTTAATCTGCCCATCACCCAAATCCTCGGAGGAATCTAGATCAAAATATCTCTCAATCGAATCGCCAACGACCTGTTTCACCCCGTTTTCCAAAGGTAAATACGCTAAAGCTGCGTCGCTAGCCATCAAAATAACCCCCTCTTGCACAATCAGTTGCGGTGAGGCGGTCTTACGAAAAGCAGTTTCCAGAGTAGAGTATGGGATCATCCTAGTTGTTATACATTCATCGAATCCACACACTATAAGTGAGGGGTTCTACCCATTTATTACGGTACTATTGCGAATGACTTTAGGGGCTCGTCACTAGAAATCCCCCCAATCGTAAAACACTCGAACATCTCTCGCTCGATTCTAACGACTACTCCACTCCTCGACGGGTCAACCACGCGAGTCGCCAGCACAAAAAGATTGCCGCAATTCCCAGACCAATTGCCAGACCACTCCACATTCCAACCGCACCAAATCCGTAGGGAATTGCCAATAAATACCCGATCGGAAGTGCAATCACCCAATACGCAAAAAAACCAACGACCAGATTCACATACACATCTGACATTCCTCGCAGAGTGCCGACGCAAATCACCTGTGCTCCATCTACGATCTGAAAAAGTCCTACCACTACAAGAATTCTTCCCGCCATCTCCACCACAACCGCATCTTTAACAAAGAGTGACGCCAAGAACGTACCACCTACTAAAAACAACAAAGCGGACACAACAGTCTGAACCCCTACAAAACCAATCGTTACGAACCCAATTCTACGGATCTCAGAAACCGCACCTCTCCCAAACGCATCGCCAACTCGAATTCCCACTGCAACCGAAATGCCCAAGGGAATCATAAACGCCAAGGCCGCCCACGAAATCGCAACTTGATGAGCCGCCAGCGGAATCACCCCCAACCAACCGATTATAATTCCGGAACTCGCAAACGCTCCTACTTCAAACAAATTTTGAATCGCAGCGGGCACTCCCAACTTCAGAACCGATCCAATACCGCCCCATCTCAAACCTGCCAACCAACGCTGCGGCACATGGTCTCGATAGGAACGAACCGCCAACACATACAAAAAAAGCCCCACAGCAGAACAAATCCGTGCAATTAACGTCGCCCACCCCGCACCAAGAAGCCCCATCTCCGGGAATCCCCAGTGTCCAAAAATCAACAACCAGTTCAAAACGACATTTAACCCAATCGACCCCACAAGGATCACCATCGGCGCATTCGCCCGGCCCAGTCCCTCGCTAAACCCCTTCACACATTGAAAAATAAATGCAGGTACCAAGGAGGCCACAATCAACAAATAGTACCCCTTCGAAGCCACCACGACGTCAGCAACCTGACCGTAATGCCCCAACCACCGATAGTTAACGAGCAAGGCCAACACAACCAACGAACTGACCACCAAGGTGAGTGCCAGTGAATGACTAAAATGCCCCTGCACATCAAACCGATTTC
>CAWVWU010000048.1:0-20895 GCA_963933925.1 uncultured Puniceicoccaceae bacterium | reverse complement strand
AGACATATTTTGAAGTTGTCTCACTTTAAAATATGTCTTGCGGATATTTGGGATTCACGTGTCATGGAAATGTGGATGTAGTCAGCGTCGAATTCTTACAGCTCTAGCACCATTGTGGAAACAGGATAAGGAGGAGTTATTTCTTAGCCAGGAGTTGATCGAAGTGAATTGTCCTCGTTGTTCTGGTAAGTATCGAATTAGCCGTGAAATGATGGAGGCAATGGAAGCGGATCAGGGCTAGTCTCTGATAGGCTTTACAAAATGCTGAGGAAAGGGTTCTGATAGGGGATGCCTTCTTCCAAAAAATCTCCCGCCAAGCGAAAATCCTTTGCTCCTCTAATCTACGCGGATACGCAAAAGAGTTCAGATCAGCTCTATTGCGGGAAGTTTTTTGTGCCCGATGCGTTTATCTCGTTTCGTAAGGGGCGCAAGTGGATCGCAGTATTAAACCAGCTTGAGTATGGTCGTGCTCTTAGGGAGTCCTCGTTTGACGAGGTGTTGCCCTTGGAGGAGTGGATTGGGATCGCCAAGAAAGAGACGAAGGGCGGCAAAGTTGGTATTCCTCGTGTTATTGCTGCGTTGGCGAAGGCTTACAGCATTGAGGGATTCAAAATTGCCAGTGATTTTCCGGCAGGTGTCGCATTTAGTTTGATGGATCTTGGGCTTGAATTGGAGACGATGGAAGGCTCGTTGTTTCCAGAGCGTGAGTTGAAAACAGAGGAAGAAATCGCATTTATCAAACAGGGTAATCGTTGTAGTGTTGCTGGAATTCGAGCTGCGGAAAATGCTCTTAAGGCATCTGCGATAAAGGGTGGAAAACTTTATTTGGATGGTAAACTTCTGAGCTCTGAACGTTTGCGAGAAGTGATCGAAATTGCGTGTTTGCGGGCGGGGTCGATTTCAATGGATACGATTGCAGCCGGGGGAGACCAGGCATGTGATCCGCATTGTGGTGGGAATGGTCCATTGCGGGCAAACGAGTTGATTATCGTCGATGTATTTCCCCGAGTGGCGAAGACGGGGTACTTTGGTGACATGACTCGGACATTTCTTAAAGGCAAGGCGAGCGAGGAGCAAAAACGACTCGTTGCAACGGTTGGAAAGGTTCAGAAGCGAGCGATTGCGGGCGTTAGAGCTGGAGTCAATGGGAAGGCGATTCACGGTGGGGTGGTAGAGTCGTTTATCAAAGCTGGTTACGAAACAAAACGTGATGCTACGGGAGCAGTTGGCTTTATCCACGGAACGGGACACGGTTTAGGCTTGGATGTTCATGAGTTGCCTCGGGTTTCTGTTTCCTCAAGTGTTTTGAGAGAAAATGCGGTCATTACAATCGAGCCTGGGTTGTATTATCCAGGTATTGGTGGCTGCCGTATTGAAGATGTGGTAGCGGTTCGGAAGGATGGTTGCGAAAAATTAAGTTCGTACCACTATAAGTGGCAGATCGCTTAGGACTCTTCGGGAGTCCTGTTGTTTCGTTTGGAGATATTGTTTAAGATCTGTCTATGCCTGAATTAGCGGAGGTTGCTTATCATGCGAAGCAGTGGAAGTCTGGAGTCGGCGAGCAGCTTCGTGTCGCTGTCGCTAATGGGAACTCTCGAGTCTTCCGAGATGTTGATTTGTCGACGTTTCGTGAGAAGCTCGATGGGAAGATCCTGGAGAGAATTTTCACTCATGGGAAACGAATGCTTTTTCAATTGTCGGGAGACCTTTGGCTCGGAGTTCATTTGGGAATGACCGGGAGCTTGGGTTGTTATGAGTTGAACCGTGAGCATGAGAAGCATGATCACCTCGTTCTAGGGACAGGAAATATTCAATTGGTATTCAACGATCCACGCCAGTTTGGGAAGATTGATCTTTGGGTGAGTCGGGGACTTCCTGATTTTTGGAGGGCTTTGCCTCCTCAGCCAATGGATGATGGATTTACGCTGGACTTGTTTCTTGGTTATTGTGTCCGGCGCCGGCGTAGCGTTTTGAAAAGTTTCCTATTGTTGCAAGAGTGTTTTCCAGGGATTGGAAACTGGATGGCTGACGAGATTCTTTGGCGTGCACGGCTTGATCCTAGAAGCCGCGTTGGATCCTTGTCGGATAAGGAGAGTCAGGATTTGTATGAATCGCTCCGTTTTGTGAGTTTGGGGGCGATGCAATGTATTGCGGTCGATTATGGTGATCCGCCGCGATCGTGGCTTTTCTCCCATCGATGGAAAGCAGGTGGAATATGCCCAGAGACAAATGTAACTCTGGATCGTATTGTGATCGGTGGACGTACGACGTGCTGGAGCCCCGCGTGGCAGAGTTAGTTGGAGTGAAATTTGGGCACTGTCGCCTAGCGATTCGACTCAAAACGAAGTTCGCGGCGTCCGCGAAAGCCATCCGACACTCGTGTCGCAAGGCTTTCGCAGCCTTGCGTTGCTTCGATTTGAGTTCGAACCAGCAAAGAGCTCATTGGGGAACAGGCCCTAACTAATAGAATATATTTCAAACTCTTCTATGTGGTCGATCGTTTGCGTGATTTGAATCAACAGAGTATCTTGATCGATAACCTCTGTTACGTTAATGATGGATATAAGAAAATTTTGGATTTTTCAATTCTGCTTGGTTGTTGTTTTACTTACTTCTTGTTCTCGAGAAGCTGATGTTTCCCAAAAGCCGGAGGAGAATCCGATTAACTTGTTGAATCGTGATGATGCGATTGAATTTATCTTGGATCGCATTGATTTAGTGGAAGATGAGGCCGTTCAGGTGCGATTTTTGCCACGCATGCTTTCGCCGAATTCTATTGTTGATGAAGCCTTTAGCGGGGATCGGCGAATCGCGGAGAACTATGAGTGGTTTGCACTGATTGATAGAAAGCCTGGAGCGTTGGCAAATCACCCCTTTGAATATGTGTATTTGAATTATGAAACGCAGGATGTTATAGTACGGCAGCAAGACGACTACCCGGTTTTGAGTGGAGAGCCAGTATGGAACACATTTGAGGAATATTGTGACAGTAGTGACTTGGTTTATTCTGCTGGTGGAGAAGAGACTCGTTTGAGTGCTTGGGTTTTTAAGGGAGAGAGGGAGGCTGAAATCTTTCCGAGTCTACATCCTTTTGGTTATCAGGATCCTGCTGGAGTGGATGATGCTTGTGAGCACGGAAAACGTCGCTTTGCGTTGCTCCTTCATAATCGTGAGACTGGGATTTCCGGCGAAATAGTGAATGAGAATTTGCTCGCTATGAAGACTGTATTGCAAGCGAGTTCATACGAAGTCGTTTCATCGATAGTAGATTATGAATCAGAGGAGCGGGTGTATTCAATAAACCTTGGAAGTGAGGATGGCCGAGGGTTTAGCCAGATCCGAAATTTTGTAGGGAAGCACGGAGACAATAATGACTGTTGTGAAGAAATCTTAGTCTACTTTTCTGGAGACGTGGGGGTCGAGCAATCGCGAAATGGCCCCAAGGCGTATATTGAGACGGAGTTTGCGTATCGGGGTGAGACTATGGAGAGGGCGACTGGCGGACGGATTTATTCCGAAGACTTAGTGAACCTTCTGAAGGGGCTAAAAACCTGTCATCTTAATATCGTGTTTGATTGCAATCATGCGGCTGGTCTTGCCGAGGATCTCCTTGAATTGAGAAATGTAGAGACGATTGTAGCCTCATCACAATTGGGGGAATATGCGTATAGTGGTATTTTTGAAGCGGCTGGAAATGGATCATTGCTCGACCCATATGGGAAAGAACAGGGTGAAACGGGAAGTGAATTCACCAGCGGATTCGCAAAAGGGATAAACGATGCGGTAATATCACCTCCTGTTGGAGATGATGCGTTGTCTGCGTATCAAGTCGTTGTCGTTGGGACCAATGCAGCTTTGAAGAACGACATCGCGTATCTTGGAGGAGTTTCTCACCCGTTTACATACACTCGTAGTGAGTCTCCTGATTGTGGATGTAGTGTGACTTCGAACTGAGGAATTAGGCCACGTGGACAATCTGCTCATGTCGCATCATTCGGCTCATTTTGTTTCGAATTCCGTTTCCTCGCCTCTCAATATTTCAATATTGCCCGGATCGGAACCCGAAATTCTAAGCCAAAATGATCTCGATTCTGCTCGTTCTACATTTTGTCCACGCGGCTTAGAACCTTATGGGGCGAGACGGTTTATGTCCCATGTGTTGTTTTCAGTGCTCGTGTAGAGAAAGCGGTCGTGAATTCGGTTGGCCCCGCCTTGCCAGAATTCTATACTCTGGGGGACGATGCGATATCCACCCCAAAATGAAGGTACGGGGACTTCGCCATTTTTGAATTTTGCTTTCATCTCACGAAGTTTTCCTTCGAGGAGGGAGCGCGAGGAGATGACGCTGCTTTGTTTTGAAACCCACGCTCCTAGGCGACTGCCAAACGGACGACTCGCAAAGTATTTGAGCGTTTCAGCAGTTGATACGCGTTCAGCGATGCCATTGATAATAATTTGCCGTTCTAAGCTCACCCAAGGGAAGAGGGCACTTACTTTGGAATTGTGGGCGATGTGTTTCGCTTTGCGGCTTTCGTAATTCGTGTAGAAGACGAATCCTTTGTCGTCATATGCCTTGAGGAGGACGGTGCGTTGGAAGGGTTGCCCTTCGGAATCGACCGTCGCGAGGGTCATCGCATTGGGTTCAGGGATGTCGGCATCGAGAGCTTGGTTAAACCACAGTCTGAATTGGTCTATGGGGTTGCTCTCGAGGTTTTTACGCGCGAGGCCTCCTTTTAGATATTCTTCCCTGAGTTTTCCTAGGTCTGCCATAGAATGCTATCGATAGCGTCGAGGGTGAGGATGGCAATCTGAGAATTGCGTGTTCTCGGGCGAGGGGGAGAGTGGGGGTCTTGTTTGATGTGGTGCAGGCACAAAAAAGCGAGTTCTGGATTTCGATCAATTTCGCTTTGGGGCGAAAGTAGGATCAAGGGTTCCTGACTCGCTTTGTGGACTTAGAATGCTTTGAAGCCTTCTTGGAGTACTATCGTTATTTGCCGTTAAATTGCTTTAAGGCACTTTCGGCTAATTCGGCGATCGTTTCTAGATTTTGCTGAAGGCGTTCAAGGTCTTTGTCACCGAAAAGGTCTGAAAAGGTTTCGGGTTTCTCTGACTTATTCACCGCGTTGATCATCGTCTCGTTGGCGTTGACGTGGGAGCTCGTCTTACCTGGCTGTGCCGAGGTTTCGGGGGTGGTCGAGTAGGTGCGATTGAAGCGTTGTGGGGTAAGGTCGTGGGAAGAATTTACGCTATCCATGTCGTTTTATTGATTTTCGGTTAAAGCGGCGGTTATGGGAACCGTTAAGAGAGGTGAGCTTTGTAGGCCGCTTTTTGAATAGCGAAACTACATGTTTTTTGTGCTCTGCAATAACTAGGAATCCATTAAATGCCTAGACGCAACCGAAATGAGGCATAATAGAGGATATACTCTATAGGGTGTAGTGGTTTTTTATTACATTTTTGTCAAATAATTGTAAGGGGTGCGAGCGGTGATCGATTTTCGCGTAAATTTTCCATTAGTGGCGGCTCGGGTTTCCCATAAAATTGTAAATATCAGTTCTGCTGCTGAGTGATTTGGACTGTTTCATTTCAATCGACAATTGCGGGCGAGGTGATTTATCGGAGTGCGTTATGGCGAGAGGACTCGAAAAACATCAGGCACGGCAAAATGCACTCAGTTTATTGGGCAAGGACTTAACGCGTCGATCGGGCGCGTGTTGCGAGCTGTGTGAGACGAGTGGGGTGGCTCTAGCGGCTTACGAGATTCCTCCTGTTCCAGTGGATCCGGACTATGAGAATTGCCTTTTCCTCTGCGAGGCCTGTCGTGGGCAATTGGCTAAGCCAGCGAAAATGTCTCCGGGGCATTGGAGGGGATTGGTTTCAGTGATTTGGAGTGAGGTTCCAGCGGTTCAAGTCATGGCGGCACGAATTTTGGAGCGTCTTTCACGGGATCATGAATGGGCGCGAGAAATTCTGGACGAGGCGTATTTTGATGAGAGTATAGAGGAGCGTGTTGAGGCTGAACGTCTTTAGGGTACAATGAGGGTACTTGAGGAAAGTCAGTGGGTTGAGCTAAAGGCGGAGCATGAGGCTTTGGCGAGTCCGTGGATGGATGCTTATCGGAAGCGTCGTTCTTCTCGCAAGCCGCACCCGATCTATGATTTTTTGTTTGGTTACTATAATACTAAACGTCGGAATTTTACGACTTGGAAGCCGATGGCCGATATGATTCTCCGTGGCGAGGGTTCGGCTGCTTTTCTTGAGAATCGACGCTATGTAAAGGAGGGGGAAGGGGTTCGACTTGATGTTGAGAATATGGATACTCGGGATCGTCGATTGATCGCGTGGGTATATAATCTGATTTCAGCTGCCAAGGCACGACCTTCTAAATTTGCGTGTTTTGGGCTGCATGAATGGGCGATGGTTTATAAGGCGGAAGAGGTACGTCATGAGACGACTCCTTTGAGGCCGAGTCAGGAGACAATTTCGACTTTAGTTGAGTCCATGCCGATCTGCTGTACGCATTATGACGCGTTTCGTTTTTTTACGCCGGAGGCGGTTCCTCTTAATCAAGTTCAGCCGCAGGCGGAGGATATGGCTTTGAATGAACAGTTTGGTTGTATCCATTTTAATATGGATCTCTATCGATGGTCATATAAAATGAACCCATGGATCGGGAGTGAACTGATGATGGAGTGTTTTTTGTTGTCGGTTGAGGCGAGGGAATTGGATATGAGAGCGAGCCCTTATGATGTAGCATCCTACGGTTTTGAACCAATTTGTGTAGAGACAGCTGAGGGGCGTGCGGAGTACAAAAAGTTGCAAGAAGCTCTATCAATGAAGGGGCGTGCTTTGGCGGATAAGGTATTGGAGCAGTGCCGGCATTTGATGCTTCGTAATGGATCGATGACTGTTGATGGTTCTGTGCTTGCGGAAAAATTAGCCTTGTAGGCTAACAAGTCGTTGCCAAATCGGAGAATACCGACAATGGATGGAGACACCATGAGAGATCAATTGAAGCAACTTCACCAAAAATCCCGCATCGAACGCGACGCGTTGAAGACCGAAGCCTATGGCGCTGCATTGGCCGCGATTCAAGAGGGCGAGGTTCGAGAGAATAAGGATTACGATGCGGACAAGGTTTTGGCCGTCGTGGAGAAGGAAGCAGGAAAATTTAAGGAATCGTTTGAGTCCTTTGCGAAAGCGAACCGTCCAGAGAAGGCAGCGGAGTTGAAACTGTGTGCTGATCTATTGACGGCGTTGCTCCCCGCGAAGCTCGATGCCTCGGCGTATCCCGAATTGGTAGCTGCGGCAGTCGCTGCGGTGCAACCAAACAGTATGAAAGATATGGGCAAGGTGATGGCTCATTTGAAGAATGAGGTGGGCTCGGCTTTGGATATGAAAGCGGCGTCGCAGGAAGTGAAATCAGCTTTGATGAAGTTGTAGGCTGCCTGTGCGATCGGAAGCACTTAATCTTTGATAACCTCGGGTTGCCAGTTGGCGTCCGAGGTTTTTTGTTCCCTTACTGGCCGTTTCTACTCGAAATTAGGTGTGGCCGTTTTCGGGGCGAAGGGACACCTTTATATTGAGGAAGTGATATGACAGAAGAAGAGCAGGAATTTAAGGATGCGGCGATCGCGATGGAAACAATACTCGCGGATACGCGCTCTGTGATGCTGGCGACGGCGAGCGGGCAGGGAGCACCTCTTGCGAGTTACGCACCGGTTTTTGTGGATGGGGACCGAAACTTGTATGTGTATGTTAGCCGAATCGCTAAGCACTACGCGTATCTGAGTCGCCGGAATCGGGCGAGTGTGATGTTCATCGAAGATGAAGCTACGGCTGATAATTTGTTCGCTCGTAAGCGGCTGACGTTGGATTGTGAGGCTAGTATCGTAGAGCGTGATACGGACGAGTGGAATGGCTTGATGGATCGGTCTACCGAGAGGCTAGGCGAGACAATGGGCTATTTGCGAGGGATGAAGGATTTTGATTTGTTTCGACTTGTTGCGAAATCAGGCCGTTTGGTGCTTGGATTTGGGAAGGCGTATCAGGTGAGTGGCGATGGACTGAGCGAGATCGGATTCGTGAAGTCTAGTGGTCACAAGTAGGAGTAGTGATGGATCTCTTTCCTCTTATCCCGCTTACGGCGGCCTTGGTGTATACTGTCGGGACGTTGTTTGTTAAGCAGAGTTCGAGTCATGGTATTGGGCCGTGGCGTACGACCTTCGTCGCGAATGTGGTGAATGGGGTGTTGGCGGTGCCTTTTTGGTTTATCGGACCGAGTTTCGAGTCTTGGGGCGAGTTGATCTTTCCGGTGGTCGTGAGTTTGATGTTCTTTGGGGGGCAGCTTTTGACTTGTCTGGCGATTCACAAGGGGGATGTTTCGGTGTTTACGCCTTTGATGGGGATCAAGACGGTTTTTGTGGGAATTCTTGCGATATGGGTGGTCGGTGAGCAGTCGTCAATGGCTATATGGGTAGCGGTTTTTCTGAGTGCTGTGGCTATCTTTTTGCTTCGAGGAAAGGGACATGCTGAGCGCGAGCGATTGCTGCCGTCTATTGTTTTTGGAGTCGGGAGTGCATTCTGTTTTGCGGTGTATGATACGCTGATGCAGCGCTTTGGTGGGGACATGGGGTTTGAGAGAATGGTGTCGGCTACGTTTTCTTTTAACGCTCTGTGGTCCTTGGCACTGATTCCCTTGTTTAAGGCTCCTGTGAGTCGGATTGAGTTTGGAATGTGGAAGGGACTGGTCGTGGGGAGTGCTTTGTTGGCGGTGCAGTCGATCGGGATGGCGATTGCTCTGTCTCGGTATGGGCGAGTGACTGAGGCGAATATTTTCTATAGTTCGCGGGGAATCTGGAGTGTGGCTCTTGTTTTCCTTATGGGACATTGGTTTGGAAATTCGGAAGCGAGTGCTGGTAAGAAGGTTATGGCGACTCGCTTGTTGGGAGCCTTTGTATTAGCGGGGGCAATCTTTATCGCGGTCGTTTTTCAGTAAATTTAGTGAATCCAGAGTGAAGGCGATTGCGTACTAAACCTTTAAATTGTCCTTTGGTATTACTTTAGGTAAATATGCATACGTTTTTTTGAGTTTTTCGTGCTTGGAGGTATAATATGATTATGAAGTTAGTTTTTGATAGATTGTGGAATTTCTTTCCGGGGTTAGCTTTATTGCTGGTTTCATTTTTAGCATTTGGGGGAACGGCTTTTTCGGCGACGACAGAGGATTGGGTTTTTGTTGGGCCAGAGCGTCCACCGGAAATGCTCAATGCGGTGGCTGGCGATGGTAACGGGGTATTCGTTGCGGTCGGTGATAACGGCGTGGTCCATTGGTCACCGGATGGAGAGCAATGGGTCTTTTTGCCGATTCGGGGACTTCATGGCGATGTGATGGATGTGCAGTACTTAAGAGATGAGTGGATCCTTGTTTCCAATACAGGTGAAGTTGGGGTATCTCAAAATGGACGAGTTTGGGATATTCAAAGTGTGGGTGGGGCGTTTAAGAAGATCGTTGAATTTCAAGGAAGGACCTGCCTCGTCGCAGACTGGGGTATAGCAACTTCTGATGATAACCGGAGTTGGAGTCTTAAATACAAAACATTTGGAGAACTGGTGGATGCCGTTGTTGTTGATGGGAAGTTGGTCGTTGTTTCGTATCAGCATAATGGGATGACTAGTCTTAATCTATTAGGCACCGTCCGGGTGGACAGTACAATTGATACGGATGACTGGCAGAGAACTGAATTTGATGTGGATGTTAGAGGATTGGAGAAGATTAGCTTGGCTGCTATTGATGGTCTGGCTGTAGTCACTACGAATGAGACGCGCCTGTATACTTCTACCGATTACCTGACTTGGGAGGTTCTCGATGATCCGAGTGGTAAAAATGCGACTTTGGAGAATGCTTTTGTTTGGAATGGGCGCATCGTGATGTTTGCCCGTTTGTATAAATTTATTAATGGTGAGTTTGTAGTAACGGAAGATGGAACCTACGTGTCGGTTGGAGAGGATGTCGTATTTCGCGATGAGGAGGACATGAGCCCTATGCTGAGAGACGCATTCGTGTTTAATGGTGTTCCCGATGGGAGTGTGGCGATTTCAATGCCAGTACATGTTGCGGATGGCAGAGGATTTGTTCTTTCGGATTTGGGAAGTCTGTACAATTCGAGCGATCTCAATGATTGGAATTTACGTTTCTCAGGTATAGACGATGACTTCGTTAGTATCGCTTCAGGGGAAGATTCTGTTGTCGCCGTTAGTGAAAGTGGTGCGGTATTGTCATCAGAGAATGGAATCTCTTGGACTCCAATTCTGAAAATTGACAGAGCAAACGCTCATGAAGTGATTTATAGTGATGGTGTTTATTGGATCAATAGCGGTCAGTTCGAATCATTTACAGTACGATTTAATACGTATGGACGAAATCGCTACAGTCTGTTGAGCTATTCTTATGATGGCTTGGATTGGAAAACAACCGGTATAGGCCCAGAAAGGGTAGTCGATGGAGTCTCGCAAGGAAATAAATTCGTGTATTACGATGCGTTCGTTTATACGGGGGAGCTTGCGTTAGCGGTTAGTCGTGGTGGAGATGTGTATCGTAGTGAAAATCTGGAGGATTGGGAGATCTTGTCCGGTTTTCCAAGTGTAGGAACTTCTACTGTGAGAGCAGGAATGGTTTTACATTACTATGAGGGAGAGTATTGGACCCGATCGATTGAATATCTAAGTAATGCTATTCGGCCCTCGTTGTTTAGTTGTTGGTATCAGTCTACTGACAACGGGGAGAGTTGGAGTTTTGTTTCAGAAACTCCCCCTGAGTTTATTGACTTGTCTGAATATTCGCAATGGCCGTATGCGGAGGGAGGGCTATTCGGGAATGAATTCTCGACAGATCACTGGAATACAGAGGTTTATACGTTTGGGCGTAATATAAGAGTTGGAGAAGACTTTCGTGTAGAACTTTCTGCTGTAGAAAATGATTCGGCTCGCACTCGCTTGGTGAACCTATCGGCACGTGCCTATGCGGGGACGGGGGATGCTACTTTGATTGCTGGATTGGTGACTTCGGTAAATGAAGAAGATGTGGCCTTAGGAGGCCCTGAGGTTCTTTTGCGTGGGGTTGGGCCTTCGTTGGTATTGTTGGATTCGAATCTTTCAGATGAGTTGGCTAAGGATCCACAATTGACTTTGTATCGAGGTCTGGAGGTCGAGGCGACGAATGATGATTATGAAGCCGGTACGAATGTATCGTTTGCACAAACCGGTGCATTTGATCTTGAGGAATCGGGTAAAGACGCTGCTCTGACGGGAATCGTAGGAGCTGGCTTGTTCTCGGCACATGTAACCGATTCCGAGGGTGGAATCGCTCTGGCTGAGGTGTATCGAATTCCTAATGTCGGAATTGAACTGGAGAATCTGTCAGCCCGTGCAGTGGTTTCTGGAGGTAACCGTACCTTGATTGGAGGCTTTGTTTTGGAGGGAGAATCGGTTCGTACTATATTGATTCGCGGCGTTGGACCGGGATTGGATTTGGAGGGAGTTTTGGCAGATCCCGCGATCAACTTGTATCGCGGGGCCGAATTAATTGCGTCTAACGATGACTGGGGTGGGAACGTGTTTTTTAAGGACTTCTTTGAAAAGGCCGGAGCGTTCGAACTCGATGATGATAGTGCGGATGCTGCGTTGGTTCTACCATTGGGCCCAGGAGCATATACAGTGCATCTTGTGAGCAAAGAGGGGGATGAGCTCTATTTTCTAATGCAGCTTGGGTCAAGTTGTGATGGCGTCAGCTGATTGATTGTCTCGATAGTGTCTTTCCCCTGTTGAGGTGACTTACAGGTAGAAAAGTCATTTTCATTCTTGTTTGGGGTGGACGCTTTGAAATTATCAGTGTGGGTGATATTTCCCATTATGAACTCTTTTGGTATGATGAAATTGGGAGATAATAACCAAATTCATCATCTCAAATGGACCGCTAGTTGTGATGGAATGTTTTGTAAATATATATTGATCAATATGTTGGTATTATGAAGGTCTCATTGGCACGAAGCATGCTAATTGGTTCTAAGCTTTTGTTGCGACTTCATTCATCACCCCGATTGAAGTAGCGAATAATATCCAACCATTTGCATTATGATTATATCGTTTTCCCTATCTCGGATACGAGTAGCACTTATTCTTTACGGTCTTGTTTCTGCGTTGTTCGCCAGCGTTTCCTTCGGCCAGGAGTTTAAGGCAATTGAAGAAGACCCAATTATCGATCCTCGTCCGCCTCATCCAGGACTTGTTTTTTATGCAGCAAATATTCGGGATGAAAACCCTCACCATGATGTGAAGCTCTATTTCCCGTGGTGGCTGGATGTTGATATTTCAACAGTTGGAGATGGTGACATTGCTGTTAAGGGACCAAATGGATACGAGTCTAAGGGTGTCTTAGTTGACGTGAAGAAGGATATCCGTGTGCTTCCCATACCGAAGATCGATCCTCTTGCGATCGAAGAGGAATTTCGTTTAGCACCTGATCCCCAACACGTTGTTGTTGCAACTTATCGCATTTTTTCTCCATCTGGTGAAGACCAAAACTGGAGTGCGGATGACAATGGAATCTACGCTGTTCGTTTGGTGAAAGAGGAGATCGCGACTCAGTCAGGTCGGTTTCTTCCAAGCGAATTTTTAGGATCGTTCCTCTGTGCGATACGTATTGATCCCGGCGATACGATTCAGCCAAGCTCAGTTCGATGTGCGGTGAAACCCCATCGAGTTATTATAGAATCGGGAGATGCGACTTTGGAAAATGATCCGCTGATCGCAATTAATCCTCTCGGGTACCATGCGATCGTGTATGCCAGTTTCCGTACGCCACATGTAGAAATTAATTGGGGTTCAAGTGAACGAGAGGGAAATACGATTACGGTTGAGGCGAAAGCAATCAGGCTGCCGATTGCAGTTCCTGACATTCAACCGATACCATTGCCGCTCGCAAAGGCGATAGAATCGGAAGGGGATGCAGAGCCTCGACTAATTGATCCGGATTTTGTTTTACCGGAGATCCTTCCAATATTTCGGCATCGATACGACCTCGGATCTTTGCCATCAGGAACGTATCAGTTTGTCTTTAAAGTAAATGGTATAGTAGAATGCACAGACAGCTTTACAGTGCCACCAGTAGTGCCAATCGATATGGATCCACCTGTCGCGGAACTGGGAGTGCGTGATATTCACAAACCGACCGATGATGCTCATAAGATTCTAGTCACCTACAAAGATCGTTCAGGTGTCGATGTATCCACAATTGGAGATAGTGATATTGTGGTATTTGGACCACGGGTTTTTGATGGAATTGCGAATGCCGATTTAAGCGTGTGGTATGCACAGCGAGTTCGTCTCGTTGAGATTGTTTCAGTTTCTACTCACAGTAGAATTGTAAAGGCGTTGTATGAAATTTCCGCTCCTAGCAATGGATGGAGCGATCGACACAATGGACTCTATCGAGTGGTTTTGTGGGAAGAAGCGGTTTGTGATCGATTGGAAAATTGTGTAGAACGTCAGTCTATCGGTAGTTTTAAGGTGGCCATCGAAGATGAGTCTCAACCGATTCCAGCCAAAGCTGAAATAAGGGTGGATGCTTCTAACCCAGATCGAGTCGTGACTAAAGTTCACATTGAGTTCAAGGAGCATTGGCTGGTTGTTGACCAAAATATACGTCGCGATGGAAATCGTATCTATTGTGTGGCTACAGCCGTGGTTCCTCCCATGTTGAACATATTTCCGCCCCCACCGCCTCCCCAGCAAGATTTGCTTTATGAAATAGGGCCCTTGGAAGATGGCGAATATGGCGTGGTTTTCGTGATGAATGGGCATGTGTTTGATAAGGACGGTTTCGCGGTATTGCGTGAACCACCGGTGCCTGCGAAAGTAGAACTGCAGATCGATACTACGAGTGCTGATGCTGTTTTTGCGGATGTTACAATCCAGTTTCTTACGCCTCATCAGGTGATTCAAGGGGAGGTAGAGGTGAATGGTCACCGAGTCATTCTTCCAGCCAAGGCAAAACCGTTGCCAATTGCAGCTGACTCTGCCGCTCGAATCTTCCCACCGTCACAGCCTGAGCCGGTGCATTTGCGATATGAATTGGGAGAGCTGGAGCCAGGTGGCTACGTGGGGGCTTTTGTGATGAACGACTTTGTTTATGCCGTTGAACCTTTTAAGATTGAGCCCGCTGGACCGCCGATTCCTGCCGAAGTTGTTCTTCGAGTCGATCAAGACAATGAGAACAACACGATCATTTTGGCGAAAATTGAATTCCAGACTCCTCACGCTATTGTGGGTCAACATATTCACCGCAGAGAGAATTCATTTGTATTGGAGACCCGAGCAGTGCCGATAGATACTTTGGCATCGGCAGAAGATTTTGCGCCGATTCTATTGCCTCAGGTTGTGTGGGTTCGTTTCCCTCTCGGAGATCTTGATGCCGATGAATACAAAGCGACATTTACAATGAATGGGTGGCCTTATGCTCGAGTCGTATGGGATGAACCTGAGGATCGACTCAAAGCAGTTGTGAGTATCGATGTTGAAGAATTGGATACTGGTGCATGGCAAGCCAGAGTTAAGATTCTTTTCGAAAACCCATGGGCACGAATTAGCGATGAGGGCGAAGTGATGTTTGACGGTCACGTAATCCGTATTAACGCGACAGCGGAGGCACCCGATATTGTTCCTGCCGTTGTTATAGAACCGGAGCCCATCGAATTGATTTACGATTTAGGTGAACTGATGCCAGGGGGCTATTGGCTAAAGTATTCTATTAATGGCAATTTTGAGAAGCAACATGACTTTTTTGTCAGGCCTGAAGGACCTATCCCTGCAAAGGTAGACTTGACGGTTGCCTCGGATGACCAACCAGTGATTGCTACTGCGACTATTCAGTTCCGTGATCACTACCGTATTGAGGATCAGAATATGCGGAGAATTGGAAACTTGTTTGTACTAGACGCTACAGCAGATGGACCATTGCCTCTGAGGGCTGCAATCCCTCCTCCGCCTACAAAGGTGGACTACGAACTCGGTGAATTGCCGGAAGGTCTCTACTTTGCCGCATTTCGGATGAATGGATTCTTCTACGATTTTGTTCAGTTCACTGTGGACGCAAACGGTGGGTTTGAAGCCGAGGTTGAGTTGAAAATCGAAGTGGATGAGCATGTGAAGTTGACGGCGATCGTGGATATTGATGATCCGTTTGTAATTGTTACCGACGCAGGTGAACCTGTTATCGATGGGAATATTGTGAGGATCTTTGCAACAGCAGAGCGTGTGACTTTCATCGCTCCTCCGAGTGGTGATCCTATGACCTTCGAGTATGAATTAGGTGAACTCGACGCGGGTAAGTATCGGCTTATTTACTACATAAATGAGAAGGCAGAAGCGAGTGCTGGTTTTATTGTACCTGAGTTGCCCAAACCACCAGTCGCCCGAATCTCGCATATTAAGATATCAGAAGGCGATGCGTCATGGCTCGCGAATGTGGGAGTGATCTTGCTTCCAGGGCAGGAAGTGATCGATTGGGGCAAGGTACGTCACGACGGAAATACGTTCCATGTGAATGTAACCGTTGAGTGGGTTGACTTTGCTCCTCCGATTGAGCCACTGCCGATGCCCGATATTTCATTGTTGCCGGATGGTGTTACCCGAGATGCTGAAGGAGATGCTCGCATAGGAATTGTTCCTATCCGCATTGTGACGCACGACTATGTGCTCGGTGTTTTGGTTTCAGGTGAATACAAGTTTGTAGTGCATTCGCGTGATCAGGTTGTTGCGAAGAAGGCGTTCGAAGTAGGGGACTCGGCTCCAATTGTTGAGTTGGATATCGACAATATTCATGTGCGTGTCGAGTCGCACGAGTTTCGAATCTCCTTTAGCGATCTAGATGGATTGGATCATGAGTCCATTATGAAATCCGAAGTTTGGATTGCCGGAGGATTGGGTAGACGTCTAAAAGCGGAGTTAATTGACTATGCGAGCACAGACGATTTCCCAAGTACTCACGGTTTTGGACGCTATTCTGTTGAAGGTCCTGGAGGGAATTGGAATGCACGAGACAATGGTCTCTATTGTGTATTCGTCGATCCGGAAGCCATACGTGATCTGAATGGAAATCATATAGAGCGTAAGCGTTTGGGATGCTTCAGAGTAAGAATCGCTCCTGAACCTCCTCAGACCGGTGTAAACGTTTCGGTTAATGTGAATGAACTAGGAGAGTGGGAAGCGAACGTTGAAGTCATATCTGAATCAGGGAACCAGATCGTCGTTGATTCTTGGGATCCGATCATTCACCACGGACACAGTATTGTGGCGCTTGCGAGTGTTCATATCGACTCTCATGGAGGACCGATTGAGCCGCTGGCACATACCTATAATTTGGGTACATTGGATCCTGGTTACTATGTATTCGTCTTCAAAACGAATCTAGCTCATTGTGGTGCTGCGAGTTTTGTCGTCCCAGGTGAGGAAGGAGATCCTATTGATCGCTGGATTGGTCGGGTTGACGGTTCGATTGACGGTGACTCTGATGGAGACGGCCTGACGGACGTGGGCGAGTACTTTTTTGCTACTGATCCGAATCGGAAGGATACTGCATTTGTGAGACCGGAAATTGTAACTTCAGATGATGGTCAATTGCATATGGGACTTCGTTTCCGTCGCGTTCACGGGGCTGAAGGGATGATTCAGGTTGTCGAAGGGTCTGCTCGTATCGGAGCTTGGGAAGATGTCAATGAGCGTATTGATATCGTGGAACAGACAGTCTTGTTGGACGGCACCGAAGAAATCCTGATTTGTCTGAGAGAGCCCATAATGGATAGTTCTTATCAATTTATTCGACTACGTGTTACCCGCGATCTGGAGTAGTCGGAGCTAAAACCCACAAGTCCATCCGATGATAGGGAGATTTCTATTGTCGGGTGGCTTTGGTTGAATTTGCCCTTGATGGTTCTTTGGGATGGGAGCCAAGGGAAAAGGGAGAGGTGGAGAGACGAGGTTAGTCCTTGTCTCTCCACGATTGGTTTTGAGGCTTGCTCTCGAAAAGAGTTTGTAGGAGCAATTTCGTCATGCCTTTGCAATTCGACATGCCCTACGAGGAGCTCCTTACTTATAAAGGAAGCAGTCCCATACCTGATGACTTCGATGAATTTTGGGATAACTCCTTAAAGGAGCTAGACGAAGTCGATCCTGATATCGCTATTACTCCAGCTCCGTTTTCGGCCCCCCATGCCGATTGCTATGATCTGGTGTTTACGGGGACTGGCGGTTCGCGGGTTTATGCTAAGCTTTTGCGTCCGAAGGCGAGTGAGGGACTGCAGCCCGCGTATATAGATTTCCATGGATACGGAGCAGCGTCTCAGGATTGGTTTGACTACTTGGGTTGGGTGGGAGCGGGCTATACGGTGGCTGCATTGGATTGTCGCGGTCAAGGTGGACAGTCAGAGGATCGTGGTTGCGTATCGGGGATGACACGAATGGGGCATATTGTGCGTGGAATAGACGATGAACCTGAGAACATGCTATTCCGTAACATATTTTTAGATACTGCTCGATTAGCTCAAATCGTGGCTGGACTGCCGCAGATCAATGTAGAACGAATAAGTGTTGGAGGCGGAAGCCAAGGAGGAGCCTTGGCTCTGGCTTGTTCGGCACTTTGTCCGGATTTGATCTACAAGACAGTCAGTGTGTTTCCATTTCTATCCGACTACAAACGCGTTTGGGATATGGATCAGGCGGTGAGAGCCTACGAGGAAATCCGCAACTACTTTCGGTGCAAGGATCCCCTTCATGAGAATGAGGATGCTTTTTGGAATAAACTAGGCTATATCGATGTGCAGAATCTTGCTTCGCGCATCCGGTCACGACTCTTGATGGTAGTTGGATTGATGGACACGGTTTGTCCTCCGTCTACTCAATTTGCAACTTACAATAAGATCACTGCAGACAAGCGGTTGTTAGTCTATAAAGACTTCACTCATGAGTACTTGCCACGAAAGAATGACAAGGCGTTTGCCTTCATCCATGGCAGTGACTAGCCCGCGATTTGGGGCTGTTTGGATTATCCTAATTCTTCAGTAGTGATTAAGGAGCGTAACCAGGTCCGTAGTACGGATAATTTGGTGCGTGCTCGTTAATGATGAGTTTATAGTGAGGCTGAAGAAAGGCAACGAGGTTGATCATGTCTGCCACTGCCATCTCACGAGTGAGATCGGGCATGACTGATTTTCCGGATTCCGTGATCTGTGTGGTATCAGAAGGATCGAGGATGGAGTGAGATGGATTTATGAGAGCGGTCACGAGATGGCCGTAAGTCTTTACACGTCTCACATTACCTCCGAGCACGACGTGGACTTCTCGATTTTCTGCCGCAGCAAATGTGTCTTCCATGTCTGATATGCTATGGCAAGCCACGCATCCGAGCTTCGTAAAGGCGACTTGGCCTTGTTCTGCGTTTCCGTCCGGAAGACGAAATCCAACAGCGGATTTTTCATCGAGTCCTCTTGACATTAAAATCGCGAATAGTGCAACAACAGCTATCGCAACCAAAACTCCAATTGGCCATTTAGGTGTAGTAGGTTTTGTCATAAGTACGCTCTCCTTCTGATTAAAACTAGTTAGCTTACAGGACTTTGCAAATGAGAGACGTGCTTATAAGATTCCCTAATGGAGGTCTTTACCAACTGTTATCTTCCCGTTTTTCACGGTGACATTGAAACGAGGTAATGCTCTGATAGAGGTCCAGAAAGACCACTGCCGTTTTCCGGACTGAAATAGCCGTAGTCGCTGGGGCGTACGATTTGCTTTTTGTCCTTATTATAGTGGACGGGGCAGATGAGGAGAGTGGTGATTCGGCTTCTAGTTATGTGAAGCACTTAGAATCAGAGAAACGGGATCTGTACGATGTGTATTAGTTGATGTAATGGTTGGCATCAGGGTGGTGCATTAATTCCTAATTGGGTACCTTGGCTCTTGTAGCAAAATATTTATAGAGCAGATTAGCGAATGTGTTAATGCAGCACTTAATTAGAAAGCAAAACATGAAAACCACAAACTATCTGACTGGTCTCCGCAGAGTGAGAGTTCTATCTGGACTAATTGCAATTTTCGCTGGCGCAAGCCTGCTTCAAGCTGATGTTTTTAGCGACGCGATTAGCGAAGGCAAAGTAAGCATAGACATTCGAGGGCGTTACGAATATGTCGATGGCCCGGGTTCCAATGATGTGAACGGCTACAGCATTCGCACGCGTCTCGGATTCACGACTGCGGAAATGGATGGCTTTCAGGCATCGATTGAACTCGAAGACTTAAGTTTCGCTGACAACGATGATCGTCCTGGACTGGATGTCCCAACAACAGAGATCAATCAATTATGGATTGGCTATAAAAATGATAGCTTTTCTGGCAAGCTGGGTAATCAAGTTTATACACTCGATGACCACCGCTTCATCGGCCATGTGGGGTGGCGTCAAAACATTCAGACATTCGATGCTGTTACTACGCAATTCGCGCCAACGGCAGAAACAACTGTCAATCTCTCGTACCTTTCAAGGGTCAATCGAGTGAATGCGACTGCGCAGGATTTGGAAGGTTTCCTTCTTAATGGAGTCTACAAAGTATCTGAAGAACTTAGCGTAACTGGTTTCGCCTACTTGCTGGATTTCGATAGTGCTGGCTGGGCAGCAATGTCGACTAATACATTTGGCTTACGTGGGGAAGGAGCATACAGCGGTTATAAATACTTTCTCAGTTACGCTCTACAAAATGATGCGGGCAACAACGCGGCTAACCTCGATTTGAGCTATCTCGCAGGTGAGGTTTCAACTGATCTCAGTGGAATTACTCTTGGTCTTGGGTTTGAAGCTCTCGAAGGAGATGGCACCAATGGGTTTACTACTCCATTGGCAACAGTACACAAGTTCAATGGATTCGCGGACGTCTTCGCAGGTCGGTCAATTGGACTGGCTGGCGGTCTTCCTCAAGGACTTGAGGACCTCTACCTGAAAGCGAGCTACAAGTTGCCTGTTGGAAATGGGTTGGTTTTGACAACAATCTATCACGAATTCAATGCGGAGAATATAAGCCAAAGCCTTGGATCAGAAATCGATGTTGTTGGAGCGTACAAGCTAAACGACTACACGACTCTGATTGGCAAGTATGCTTACTACGATGCAGAGAGTGGAGTTACGGTGGGGTACGGCGCTTCCAACGCGTCCATGTTCTCGTTAGAAGCGAACTTAAAGTTCTAGTCGCTTATAAAAATGTTCGGAAGCTTTTTCTCTAAATTATAATCGAACTAAGCCCTTCTCCGTTATGCGGGGAAGGGCTTATTGTTTCGTGTTGCTTCAGTTGTACGATGTGCAGTTTGTTAGAATGTATTCAGATCGGTTATGTCGTTGTTGATGTACAAGTGAGCATCATTGCCAGCATCATAGAAGTGGGTGTAGTCAACTCCTTCGACTGTCTCAGTTCCTTGACTGGTGAAGTCACTTGAGAGTTCGACGGTGTCTTCGGCATCGCCTTCGATAAAGAGAGTGTTTTCTCCATCAGTCATATCGAGAACATCATTTGTTGAAAGGTGAATACTGTTAGCTCCGCCGCTATTGAGATCAATGGTTTCGAGATTGGAGATTGAGGTAGCGTCGATGGTGCTGAAGTCGAGATCGATGTCTGAACCGTTTAGTTCGAGAGTATCTTCGCCGTCGCCGAAGTTAAAAGATCCGATGTCACTGGCATCATCGATAATGATTGTGTCATCTCCTGCACCAGCATCAACGGTGTCAGTACCTTCGTTGGCGTAGATAGTGTCGTCTCCGCCGCCTCCGTAGAGGTTGTCGTTTCCTGTGCCGCCGATAATGG
>CAWVWU010000047.1:0-20967 GCA_963933925.1 uncultured Puniceicoccaceae bacterium | reverse complement strand
AAACCAACTAACAACTCGGCTACCCCTGTCTCACTAATGGGGTCCACTTCAGATTATCCTATCTCCAAATTTCCAACACTTTAGATTTACCAAGCACTACCTAATATAGAATCAAGATGCAAAACATGCTTTGGCAAATCTAATTAATAAAAATCCAACTTCTGCTATTTCCTCTTCAATCGAGATATTACTGCGACGATAGTCGCCAATGGCACGAACTCGGTAAACGGTGTCATGCAATAAACTCCAGCAAACAAAGCCCCAAGCAGACGCCAACGCGTCGACAAAGTCGGATACGCAAAGCTCACCCACCATCCAGCAAGAGCTCCCACAAAGAGACCACCAATCCCTAATGGCCCATAAGAAGCGAGATCAACAGCATCGAGAATGTATCCACCCGCCAATGGTCCGAGGAAGCGATGAACCCTAAGAATCAACGACTCTTTCTTTTCTCCGTCATCGCTCATAACTCCACCTTTGTCGCTGAACTATCTGGCGCCAAAGCGGTAAACCGTAGTCGATTCATATTCCTGCCCAGGATCCAATCGTACACTCGGAAACGTAGGTTGATTCGGAGAATCGGGGTAATGTTGAGTTTCAAAGCAAATGCCACTGCGAGCAATATACTGAGCTCCCCCCTTTCCCTCATTTGCTTGTTCGAGATGATTTCCCGCGTAAAACTGAACTCCTGGCTCCGTGGTATAAACGTCCATTGAGCGACCCGAATTCGGATCAAAAACGGACGCAACGAGCGATGAACTTGAAGCATCTTTATCCAAAACAAAGGTGTGGTCGTACCCACTCCCGACCTCTAGTTGATCGTAATCTAATCCAATATCAGCTCCAACAGTCTTCGCACTTCTAAAATCAAAAGGCGTCCCCTCCACGGAACGAATCTCTCCAGTCGGAATTGCTTCAGCATCGGTTACCACGAATGCATCCGAATCGATAAAAACCTCATGCTCTAAACAATCCCCACTATCATGCCCCCCAAGATTAAAGTAACTATGCTGGGTCAAGTTAATGATAGTGGGTTTATCCGTAATTGCATTGTATTCGATAACCCATTCGTTGTCATCCGTTAGCTTATAGACAACGTTAACATCCAAGCTACCAGGAAACCCCTCTTCTCCATCTTTACTCAAATACCCGAACTCAATCCCTGTATAATCCTCTCCTGAGATTTCACGAACATCCCAGTCTACTTTATCAAAACCCTTCTGACCTCCATGCAGGCTGTTTTCGCCGTTATTAATGGCACAGCTGTACTCTTTCCCGTCGATCGAATACTTCCCTTTTGAGATGCGATTCCCAAACCGACCAATCAAGGCTCCAAAAAACGGTGATTCTTCATCATATTCACCAATCGAATCGAATCCCAGAACGACATCGGCCAATTTGCCATCGCGATCAGGTGCCCAAAGCTCCATGACGATCCCCCCCAATGAGGAAACCTTCATTTTCATTCCATTCTTATTTTCAAGGGTAAATAGCTGCATGTACAAAGACAGCTATCAACCCTTGAGGGATTCGTCTACAAAACTATCAGATATTCGCCACTTTTATGGTTCATCGTCGTTTGTCGGAAAAGGTAGGGCTGGGGTTCACCCCCAAGCCATCCTCGGCATGCGGTAAACCGCAGCCCTACGTTCCACTAGGGTGCTAAGCAGAATTCTCCACTGCATTTGACAATGAACCAATTTTCTTACTTCGCGAAAATCCCCTATGCCCATTGCTAAGCTCAAAAGAAGGCTGCTACTATTCCATGTCCACCAAACGCATCCACGTTTTCTTTTCGAAATCGTAAGCCTCGAGGTTGCCGCAGCTCATATTGATAAACCACGCATGAAGCGTAAAATCACGTTCTGCGATCGCTTTGGAAACGATTGGATACAACCGCAGACGTTCGACCTGCAACAATATGTTATGCTTGGTCAATTCCGTAAGATCCTGAATTTCCGAAGAAGCGGGCTTCAGATCATGAAGGGTTTCCTTAATCCACTTAGATAATCGAGGCATCGCAACCGAATCAACCCCTCCATCTTGAATTGCCTTCATCATCCCACAATCCTCGTGACCACAAACGATCGCGTGGTTAATCCCCAAGGTCCCCAACGAAAACTCAATCGCTGCCCCAACCGAGCTCCCGCCTGCCTCATACGAAGGCACCATATTACCGACATTGCGAACCACGAACAAATCTCCTGGACTGGAATTCACAATTGTCTCTGGCATCACACGAGAATCGGAACAGCCAACCCATAAAACTTCAGGCGCTTGTCCGTCTTGTAACAGTTTCTTTTGCAGACCTTCCTGTTCAGGATGACTGTTATTCAAAAAACGTTTGTGACCCTCAAGGAGGAAAAGGGGGATTTTCATAATCTATTTACTAATTATTTTCGAATTTCAATAATGTGATACACAAAAACTAAAGGCTAATAACTAAGTACCCGATGTATCCAAGCAATAGAGCAGCCCCACCGATTTTAGACAAGTTATCCTTTGAAAAAACGATCGACGCCCTAAGGACCAAAAGCAACACGATCATTGCAGGAAATAATGTCGTAAAGAAATTTGGACTCGCCTGCAACCCACTTGGAGTTACCGCGGCGGCCATTCCCGCTACAAAAAGAACATTGAGGATGTCGGCCCCAATCACATTGCCAATCGCCAATTCTCCATGCCCTTTACGCACCGCAGTCACCGCGGTCACCAACTCCGGGAGCGACGTCCCAAAGGCCACCAAAGTTGCGGCAATTATCGACTGAGGCACATCAAAACGGAGCGCAGTCTCTTCAACCGTCGGGATCAAGACCTCCGAAGATAGAATAATCAGTGCCAAGCCACAAAAGATCTTAAAGAGAATCATAGGCAATGCCGCTTTTTCGTGCGATTCGACCTCCAAAGAAGCGCCCTCACCTGATTTCGCCCATCGAGTCGAAATCCAAAGATATCCACCCAACAGCACTAAAAACCCAAACCCTACAACTTGTGGCAACGAACCGCCTTCGGTAAACACCGACCCGAGATTCGCAAACGGTAAACACGCGACAACCAGAAGAAACCCAACACCGAGCTGAATATACCCCTGCCGATTCAAAAGCGTGCGATTCAAGGGAATCTTCCCAATCAAAGTCGCGATCCCTAAAATGAGTCCAGTATCACAGATCACCGACCCCACTGCATTTCCCAATGCCAAGTCCGGATTCCCGCCGATCGCCGCCATAACAGAAACCGTAACCTCAGGTAATGTAGTCCCCAAGCTAACAATAGTCGCTCCAATCAGCACTTTGCTAATTCCCAGCCGAGTAGACAAAGCCACCGCTTCCTCCACCAAAAGGTCCGCACCTTTCCCGAGGGCCAGTAGCGTAATCGCAATAATCCCAAACAAAAAAGCGGTATGAAGATCGCCAATCGAGTTATTTATAAAATCGTGCATACTATTAAATTCCGTACTGTGCTCTAGTGTCGGGCGAAATAACCGCACGCACCCGAACCTCAGTCAAGTTTCCATTATTTCCCAAGCTGTCTTTGCAAACTCTCCATCAAAGTACGCTTGCTTTGCCCTTGCCAAGACGATTACTCGCCTCTCAATAACCCACGATGGCAGACAACACATCCAACTTCGAGTTTCGCTTTGGCGGCATCGGACGTCTCTACGGAGCAGACGGGCTCGAACGACTACGTAACGCTCACGTCTGCATCGTCGGCATAGGCGGAGTCGGATCGTGGGCCGTGGAGTCCCTCGTCCGTTCAGCCATTGGAAAACTCACCCTCGTCGACCTCGACGATGTTTGCGAAAGTAACATCAACCGCCAGATCCACGCAGTAGACGGAGTCATAGGACAACCCAAAACCGAAGCTATGGCCGCCCGCTGCCGACTCATAAACCCCGAATGTACTGTCCGCGTCCTCCACAGCTTCTACACCTCAAAAACCGCGGAAACCATTCTCAACACCCACTACGACTACGTCTTCGATGCCATTGACAGCGTCAACCACAAGGTCGACCTCATAGCCCGCTGTCGCCGACTCAAAATCCCCATCATTTCCTCCGGCGGAGCAGGTGGACGCATGGATATCAGCCAAATCAAGATCGCTGACCTCACGCGCTCCCACAACGACCGCCTCCTCGCCCGCGTACGCAAGAAACTCCGCCAAGAGTACAATTTCCCTCGAAACGAGAAACGCCGCTTCCAAGTCCCCTGCATCTACTCCCCCGAAGACGCCGTCTATCCTGAGGCCTGTGAGCTCGACGAGGAAAAGACCAGCCACCGGCTCGACTGTTCCAGTGGCTACGGTGCCGCCACTCACATTACCGGCACCTTCGGCTTCATGGCCGCCGCTCACATCGTGAAGAAGATCGCTATGACCAAGCATCAAGTCGATCAATCGTAGGGCTCGATGCGATCCGACCAACCATAGTTTCCAATGGGGCACCGCCGTCCTCCCTAAAGGTGAACCAGGAAAAACGATAGAGAGCTTCCCCTATATACTCTAGCGAGCAAGGCCCCACCCCACAAAACCACTCGCAGAGGTTTACTATACTACACTTGACCTCCGAGCCTTAGGCCGTCTCTTTGTCCCCTTTCTAAAAATCATGCGTATTACGGACCTAAACAGAAAGGGAGGAATTGGCTCAAATTCACTCCTCGTAGAAATCGGCAACTTTAAACTCGTTGTCGACGCTGGCTTGCACCCGAAGTACGCTGGCCCCGAAGCAATCCCAGACTTCTCACGTTTGGCGGACATCGCCCTCGACTGCGTCATTGTCACCCATTGCCACCTCGATCACATCGGCGGACTCCCAGTTCTTCTAAAACAGCACAAGGAAGCCAAGGTATTCATGAGCCGCTCCAACAGCATGCTCCTCGAGCGCATGCTTCACAATTCATGCAACGTCATGAAACGCCAAAAGGCGGAGATGAATATTGAAGAGTATCCGCTCTTCACCCACGAGGATATCGACGATATCGGGCAACGCTTCATTCCCGTCGAATACCAAGCTCCTCTAAAGCTGGAGTCAGGCGGCGAAACCCTCGAAATTACTTTCCACAAAGCCGGGCACGTTGCCGGAGCCGTCGGCTTCGAACTCAAGCACAACGGGCGTAAAATATTCTTCACTGGCGATGTCCTCTTCACTCCCCAACGTATTTTACCCGGTGCCAAGTTCCCCGGCAATGTCGACTTCGACACGATCGTAACCGAAACCACTCGTGGGGAAACCGAAACCAATCCCAATAAAACGAGACAAGCGGAAGTCGACCGTCTCATCGCAGCGGTCAAAAACACCTTGGAACGCGGCGGTTCCGTACTCATCCCCGTATTCGCACTCGGCCGGATGCAAGAAATCCTCAGCATCATCAACGATGCACGAAAAGCTGATAAGTTTCTCCGCACTCCAGTCTTCGCAGCTGGTCTCGGCTTAGATATCTGCAACTACTTTGACCAAATCTCCAAACGTACGGGAGACATAAAATTCACGCGTAAGGTTATTAAAGAGCTCCAACTCCGCCGCCCACCGCGCAAGCTCGTTCCAGGAAAGGAACTCAAGGAGCAAGGCATCTATGTTCTTAGCAGTGGAATGCTGGTCGGACATACACCGTCCTACATGATGGCCTCAACCCTCATGCACAGCGATCGCAACAGTATTTTCTTCGTCGGCTACTGCGACCCAGATACTCCAGGTGGAAAATTGATGGAGAAAGAACCAGGCGACACCTTCACCTTCGAAGTTATCGATTACGAAACCAAGATCCGTGCCCAAATCGAACGCTTCGAGCTCAGTGGCCACGCGAACCGCGAAGAGCTCCTCGAATTCGCACTCCAAGCAAACCCAAAAAACGTCATCCTAACCCATGGCGACCAAGGAGCACGCGATTGGTTTGCGAAAGAACTCAAAGCCGCTGATCCCGAACTCAACGTCATCGATCCGCAGCCGCTCGAAACCTACGAGCTCTAGAAACTCAAAAAGAGACCGCACACAACGCGGCTCTCAACAATTTAAGGCCTTCTCCTTTAATTAGTGGAAGGCCTTTTTCGTGGTTCCTTCTAATCTCAAAAACGACTTTTCACAAAGCGAAACAAAATCGGCCATAAACCACTCATCACTCCTTAACAGATAACAAATCAGGATTTTTAAAGTGTACCCCTCACAGCGAGATCGGCACACAAAACTCAGGAGCCAACCTTTGCTTCAAACGCCTGTCGACGAGTAGCCGTCAAGCGATCCAGCATGATTTGGCTAAAACATTTCATGAGCTTGTACCCGAATTCGAAATCTTTTTCGCACTTTCGCCGCATTGCCCCCGCACTCCAGCGCACGACTTCCAAGTCCTCTTCAGCTCGTGCATCAAAATGCCACTCATAGGGAGGGAATAACCAAGACCATCCCACGATGTCCCCTTTCCCCAATGTCGTCACGTTCATCTTCTCAAATTTGGATTGAGAAACCGTCAACGAAACTTTCCCTTCGAGAATCATATAAAAGTCTCGTGCAGGGTCTCCTGTCTCAAAAAGTTCAGTTCCCTTGGAAAACGAAGCAGATTCCGCGTGCAATACCAACGCAGCTCTCAACTCGGGATCGAGCGTCCCAAATACCACATGACTCTTAATTAATTCCGCAAATAATATCATATCGGATTCCCCAATTATTAATCAACGCCTCACCACCTCATCTAAAAAAATAAGGCATTCAAAGCGTTCTCATTCGAACACCTATCTCCATAAAATAAGTTTCTCGAAAATTGTAAACATCCATATAACTGGATTCCTCGATTCTTTTAATCGAACATAAGCTTTATTAATAGCGAACATAGCCCCTCCTAACCGATGCAGTACGGAAAAGTCCTCACTTCTTATAAAGTAACGTACCAAAATCATCTACTAAGAAATCCCTCGCACCGACATCATATAAGCTCTTCACCTGACTCTCAAAATGACACCCATTCCAATAAGGAGTTCCCCAATGTAACAACTGAACATAAAAGCTTTCTGCCTCTTGCGATTTCAAGGCATAAGACTATACTGTAACGTACTCAAGTTCCCTTAATTGGGGCTCCCTACTTCATCGAAAGTTAACCTTCAAAAAGAGGTCCACTTATGTTCAATACGAAAGAAACGGAAGTCGTCGTAATCGGGGCCGGCCCGGTAGGAATGATGTCAGCACTCGTTCTAAACCGCCTCGGAATAAAGGTTCTGATAATCGATGGAGCCGAACGTGTCGCCACACGCTCCAATGCGACATTACTACACCCCTCCTCCCTAGAACTCTTTCACAATTTGGGGCTCCTAGAACGTATCATGCAAACTGCGTTCAAAATCGAGAACATCGAAATTCACAACGGACATCTCCAAAATAGAAATCTAAAACTCTCCCAACTGAAATCGCCTTTTCCCTTCCTCGCCTCCCTCCCTCAAACGTCTCTAGAAATTATTCTCGAACGTGAATTGGAGCGGGAAGGCATCCCCATTTTGTGGAACTACAAAGCAATCGACTGCATCGAGTCCGACAACACCATAGAAATAGAAGCTCAACACTACTCCGAACAATCAATCGGATACGCCGTATCCAGAATGGAACGAATGATTGATCGGTCTTTACGCATTCGGGCCAAATACGCGATTGCGGCTGATGGGCACAACTCGCTTATGCGAAAACGGATTGGTCTAGATCTCCTACAAGGCACTCCCATTAAATACTTTCTCATGTTCGATATAAAATCGAGTGGGTCGTCAAAAAACATAATGCGCCTCAATTTCGATCAAGGACTAGCCTCCGCTCATTTTCCATTATCTAACCAAGTCAACCGATTCATGTTTCAATTCAAAGGCATGAATCTTCCAGAAGATTACAGGACAAAATCACGCGACCCTCTACAAGGTTTCTTTGAACCCATTCACCTTTTGGATGAAGCCAACCTTCGCTCTCTGTTTTCTCAATACATTCCGTGGGACGCCTGTGACATAGAACGCATACTATGGCGGGTCGCCGTCCCGTTCGAACAAAAGTTTGCAACAAACATGACGAGTTCCCGCTGTACCCTCCTCGGAGATGCAGCCCGTACGTTCGAACCCCTCTCGGCGGCAAGCCTCAATCTAGGTCTCCAAGAAGCTCTCGAAGTCTGTACCGTGCTTTCTCAGAACATCGATTCGAGATCCCTAAACGAAAAGCTCAATACGCTAGCAGATTCCTTCGCTCTGAACTGGCAAATCCGCTATCAAGCCGAACGCTACTCGACGACCAACCAATACACAGACGACTGGGTAGCAAGTAACCGAAACAAGATCATTTCATCCCTCCCAGCAAGTGGAGTAGAGCTGGAACAGCTCGCCAAACAACTGTCGATAAATATCGAGATCCCTCCTCCTGCCCCAATTCACACAAACCGAATGGTCGATTTCACAAGTACATCAACCCTCAAAGGAGAACACCAAAATCATGTTACGTAGTATCAAAGATCTCATTGGTTACCCCGTCAAAGCTCTAGACGGACACATGGGTAAAGTCGTAGACTGCCTCTTCGACGATACCCAGTGGCAACTACGCCACCTCGTATTGGATACTGGTTATCACCTCAAATTAAACCTCCATTATCTATCTAAACCGGCAAAGGAAAACATTCACCGCAGAGTAGTAATCGACCCCGCATTTTTGGACGCCCCCGAAACCGGACGTTTTAATAGACACTTGCCGGTCATGCTCACTAAAAAGACCATCGCGAGCAGCCCTGGCATCGAAGTCGACCCTCCGAAATCACTCGAGTACAAGGAAGAATTCACTCGTTTCTATAGACACGCTCCCTACTCATTCTACGATCGACCCTCTGTCTGGGCACCTGGTAGTGTTTTCTATGACGCTCCAGTTACCAACTACGAGCACACACCCGAAGAGCTTGAGAAACACATGCAGCGCCTTCAGGAAATCGCTCAGAACCACACGCAGTCTTGTAGAGAAATATTAGGCTACCATATCGAGTGTACCGATCAGGAAATGGGAATTGTCGACGACCTCATCGTCAACGACAAGAATTGGCGCATCATCGCAATGGCAATACGCTACGGACACTGGCCCAACCAAAAACGCCGCCTCTTTAGCATTCGCCACCTTGGCGGTATCAATTGGACAGAAAGCAAAGTTATGGTTGATTTCTCCCACGAGGAGATTGAAACCGTCCCAGTCTTCGATCCACACGCCCCCGTCAACCACAACGAAACCAGAGAAGAGTTCGACTACTACGGAAAACCCGTAAAAGCCAAAGCCGAATTCCACCAACAATAAGAAAACGTTCGATAGCGGAACTGTATCATTACTGAATCTGCGGCTTAGTCGACTAAGCCGCAGATCAAACGCGTCAGAATCGAGCGAAATTGGTAGAGTCCAATTCAGACAAAGACTCCGATTTAGCCCCTATGCCACAACATGTGGCAGAAGTTCATATCTTCTATAGCTATACGAAGATTAAGCATCATTTTGCACACTCGGACGCCTTTCGTATGCAAATCGATCCGGCTTGATCGATTGGACATCACCGTCCCCTACCAAAAGATGGGGCTATCCGGCCTGAAAGTGCTCAAGACGAAGCCTTTGGCGGGTATCGCAACCCAACCCACCAAACGAAGAAGCACCTAACGCTTATGTGAGCTCTCAAGCCTCATTTGACTCTTAGAAGAGAACTCTTCTCTTGACGGCAAGAGGCCTGCCGAAGTTTATAAATCCACAAATGCATCCTAGAAACTCTGCTTGAGCAAAACATCCTCTAGAAAGTCAAAAAAGAGCAACAATAGTAAAAACGAAACGAATACATATATTTACTCTTCCCAAATGCGCTTAGACAAATACATATCCAATACCACCGAACTGAGCCGCTCCCAAGCTAAACGAGCTATTGCCAAGGGCCGTGTCATCGTCGACGGTCAACCCTGCACGAAGTCCGAGACCCAAATTAATCCGAGTTCAACCATACAACTGGACGAAAAGAAACTCACCTACCGGGAACACGTCTACCTCATTCTCAATAAGCCCCAGGGCTACGTTTGCAGCACCCGCGATCCCGACTACCCTACTATCCTCGAACTCATCCCCGAAGAGTTTCGCCCTAAGGAACCCCATGCCGCAGGTCGTTTAGACGCAGATACAACAGGACTCGTTTTATTAACCGACGACGGTAAATGGAGCCACAGCCTAACTGCTCCCAAACGTGGAAAAGAGAAGGAATACCAAGTCACCACGGCACAACCGATTCCTCAGTCTGCGATCCAAGCCTTCGAACAAGGGGTTTATCTCGATGGCGACGAGACGATAACTCGTCCCGCCCGTCTCACTATTCACCAAGAAACCCAAGCGACACTAGTAATAACCGAAGGCCGTTTTCATCAAGTAAAACGTATGTTCGAATCCATTGACAACGAAGTTACCGTACTTCACCGAAGCCGGATCGATGCCATAAGCCTTCCCCTCGACCTTCCATTAGGAAAGTCCCGTGAACTCACCCAAGAAGAACTCGCCTCCCTAGAAGCTTAACCTAAGCTATTGGAGCTAGAGTCATCCCGATCAACCTAACAGTCGAGATGTGCTCTAATATTGAGAAGATTCAAGCCCTTACCAAATCCGGTAAGGACTCGTCCACCCACAAACGGTCTACTTAGCGTTAGGGTAACTTCCCAGACACTTCACAAACGGACAAAGCGTTTTCAACTCCGCCACGGCCTCGGCAACCTTCTCTTCTTCAAGATGTCCGATAGCATCAATAAAGAAGCAGTATTCCCAAACTGCCTTACCACTTGGGCGAGATTCTATTTTGGTCAAATTCAATCCGCGGGACGCAAAGGCTGCCAAAACATCACCCAAAGCACCCACTTCGTTATCAATAGAAACCAAGAAACTGCTCTTAAATTCTATGCCGGGCACAAAGCCGCTAGACTCCTTACCGATCACGATAAAGCGTGTCGTATTATTAGAACGATCCTGTATCCCTTCAGCCATTACCGGCACACCATAAAGATCTGCTGCAATTGAACTGGCAATCGCCCCAACCTTAGGATCACCTTTCGCAATTTCCACAGCCTGTGTAGTGCTATCGCAGGTATGCAAGGACGCCTGAGGCAAATTAGCATGCAACCAATCACGGCACTGCAACAACCCTTGATCCTTAGAATAAACTTTTTCGATCTGGTCGAGTGGCGACTGAGTTATCAAATTCTGTGTGATATTGAGAAAAATTTGAGCACACGCCTTTAAGTCACTCCCGAGGAACATATCCATGCTATCCTCGACCGATCCACCTGTTGTGTTTTCAATTGGTATAACCCCGTAATCTGCTTCGCCCTTTTCCACCATGTGGAAAACGTCTGCAATCGAAGGCACCGCCATATAGTCGATGCTCGTACCAAATTTCTTAAGAGCCGCCTGATGCGTAAACGTCGCTTCAGGTCCGAGATAGGCAATCTTCATTGGTTTTTCCAACGCAATCGCCGCCGACATGATCTCGCGGTAGATCGCCCGAATAGAATCTTCGGAAAGCGGTCCTTCATTCAGTGCAGATAGTTTTTTTAGGACCTGCTCCTCCCGACTCGCTACATAAATTTGAGCCCCATGCTCACGTTTGATGCGACCAATCTCAGCCGCATTGCGTATGCGTTCGTTGAGCAACTGCAAAACTTGCTCGTCAATGGCATCAATCTTCTTCCGTACGCTATCCAAATCCATAAAAAATCCTTATTTAAGCCTGAGGCTCTTTCTCGTTTTCACCACTCTCAAATTCGTCTCCAGCATCATCTCGAAGACCCTGAGTTTCGTCGAAGGGCTCAGAATCAGCTTCTCCTTCTTCCTCTGCTTCTTCTTCCAACTCAGCAGCATCGTCATCGACGACCACCCCTGACTCTTCAGCCACCAAGTCTTCACCAGAATCGACTTCTAAATCCGGAGAAACAGCATCTTCTCCATCCTTAGTCGCTTCCTCAGGCGTTTCACCAGCCTCAGATTCTGGACGCTCACCCTCGGGCAAGCCCATTTCCGTCTCGGTTGGCTCCTTTTGATTCGAAACTTCGGTCAACCACTCGTCGATCTGACGCGGCGACAGCACATCCGAAGCTGGAAGCTCTTCCACTGTACGTGCCCCGACAAATTCCAAAAAGGCCTCAGTCGTCCCATACTGGATCGGACGGCCCGGCAAATCAGCCCGACCCACTACTTCAATAAATTCACGCTCTAAAAGGCGGCTAATCCCGCTATCCACGGACACGCCGCGAATCTTTTCAATCTCCGACCGCACGACTGGTTGGCGATAAGCGACCACGGCCAAGGTCTCCAAAGCCGATTGACTCAATTTCATCGGTCGCGGCTCGTCACGCAGTAAGCGTATCCACTCACCCATCGTGGACGAGGTCACTAAAATATAGCCATTGTGCCGTTCTTCAATACGGAAAACCTCATCATTTTCTTCCAAATTGGCTGCAATTCGGTCTGCTGCTTCTCGGATCTGAGTAGACGTCACCAATGACGGTACGTCTGACGTCGGCATACCCTCAGCCTCCAAAAACGGCTGTTCTGGAGCGGGGTCGACCTCGTCCTCGGTCAGTTCCTCCTCGGGCTCTGGCTCCCTCTGTTCATGGAACTTCGTGAAAACCCTCTGGATTTCCTTAATATCCAACGGACCGGACGCCCCGAAAAGCAGGGCTTTCAATACTCTATCTAAACTAAATGCCATGAATTGAAAAACATAAGGTGGGGCTCGCTCAATTTCCGTGAATTTCGAGCAAAGTATAACTTGATCGCAATTAAAACCTCTGTTGTAAAGGGTCTCTTTCCTACATCACTCATTTGAATTATCGCATCTGGCTAATGTCCTAGATCGATAAGGCAATGTTAACTTTAGATAACACATAAAACCTTGAGCTCAGATAAGCCTGCTTGCAATCGTCCCTTTTCATCTACCGTCGTCGACGGTCATGACCGTGCACCCGCCCGCTCTATGCTTAGAGCTGTCGGATTCGATGATGAGGATTTTAAGAAGCCCCAAATCGGCATTGCATCTACAGGAAGCGACTTAACGCCCTGTAATATGCACGTGGACGGCTTGGCAGTTCACGCCACAAGAGGTGCCAACGAAGGAGGCGGCAAAGCGGTCAATTTCAGCACGATCACCGTCTCCGATGGGATTAGTATGGGTACCAAGGGCATGCGCTACAGCTTGGTTTCCCGCGAAGTCATCGCCGATAGTATCGAAACAGTCGTCGCCGCAGAAGGCCTCGACGGTCTCGTAGCCATCGGTGGTTGCGACAAGAACATGCCAGGCTGCGTTATCGCGATGGCTCGCCTCAACCGTCCCTCCATTTTCGTCTACGGCGGATCAATTCTTCCCGGCTTCCACAAAGAAAAACCTGTCGATATCGTAAGCATCTTCGAAGCAGTCGGCCGCCACGCTCGTGGCGAAATCGACGACGCTGAGCTCAAAGAAATCGAAACCACCTGTATCCCAGGTCCCGGTTCTTGTGGCGGCATGTACACGGCCAACTCCATGGCAACCGCCATCGAAGCTCTCGGACTCAGCCTTCCAGGCAGCAGTGCCCAGCTCGCAGTCAGCGAAGACAAAAAGCACGATTGCGAAAACGCGGGTAAACAAGTCGCCAAGTTGATCGAAATGGACCTCAAGCCGAGCGACATTCTGACCAAGAAGTCTTTCGAAAACGCGATCATGACCTGCCTCGCACTCGGCGGATCAACAAACATCATTCTTCACCTTCTCGCTATCGCCCACGCAGCCGATATCGATGTGAGCCTAGACGATTTCGCACGAATCGGCGACAAGATCCCTCTCCTCGCCGACGTTAAGCCTTTCGGTAAGTACAACATGTCTCACCTCATCCGCATCGGTGGCATCCAGCCAATGATGCGCATCCTTCTCGATCGTGGGCTCCTCCACGGCGAATGCATGACGGTTACCGGCAAGACGATCGCGGAAAACCTCGAAGGTATCGAAGCGTATTCGAGCGACCAAGACATCATCCGCGACTGGGACAACCCAATCAAGAAAACCAGCCACCTTCGCGTCCTCAAGGGCAACCTCGCTCCAACAGGAGCCGTCGGCAAGATCACTGGTAAAGAAGGTCTCTTATTCAAGGGAACGGCTAAGGTTTACGAAAACGAAGAAGATTCACTAGAAGGCATCCTTCAAGGTGATGTCGTTGCAGGCGATGTTGTTGTGATCCGCAACGAAGGTCCCGTCGGTGGTCCGGGAATGCGCGAAATGCTTTCTCCTACTTCTGCAGTCGCAGGTCGTGGCCTCATCAATGATGTCGCCCTTATTACAGACGGACGCTTCTCTGGGGGTAGCCACGGTTTCGACGTGGGTCACATCACACCGGAAGCGGCTGTAGGCGGCCCAATCGGTATCGTAAAGAGTGGCGACGAAATCGAAATCGACGCAGTAAAGAACACGATCAGTCTCAACATCTCGGACGATGAATTTGCTACTCGCATGGCAGCCTTCAAGCCAACGGGCCCAGGTGCCAAACGCGGCGTTCTCGGAAAGTTCGCTAGACTCTGTGCTTCAGCATCCGAAGGTGCAGTCACCGACAAGAATCTATAATCAATTCATGTAGGTCCGGATGCTATCCGGACATCTTAAATGGGCCGGAAAATATCCGGCCCTACAGATCACAAAATACAATTCCCCAATAAGGGCCCATCACTCACGGTGTGTCCAATATCCGAAAAAACAAAATTATGTCCTGGGAACAATTCACCCAACTATCATTCAAGTTTCCCGAAGTCAGCCTAGATCTCGATCTAAGCCGCCTCGGAATGACCAGTGGCGACCTCGCCGCTCTTGAGCCCGGTCTCCAGAAGGCCTACGCCTCAATGGACGAGCTCGAACAAGGTGCTATCGCCAATCCAGACGAAAAGCGCATGGTCGGTCACTACTGGCTCCGCGACGCTGCCTTGGCACCGACTACGGATTTGACCCAAGCGATCAGCTCGACTGTCGCCAAGATCAAGGAACTCGCAGCGAAGGCTCACAGTGGTGAAATCAAAGGAGCTTCAGGCACCTTCTCGGACATTCTTGTTATCGGTATCGGTGGTTCTGCTCTCGGACCCCAATTCATCGACAGTGCTCTCGGTTCTCCAACCGAAGACAAGATGGCCGTTCATTATTTCGACAACACCGACCCAGACGGCATGGACCTCGTCCTCGACCGTATCGGCGAACGTCTCGGATCAACAATTTCCCTCGTCATCTCCAAATCAGGCGGAACTGCGGAAACCCGCAATGGCATGCTCGAAGCGAAAAAAGCCTACGAAGCCAAGGGTCTCGACTTCGGGAAGCACGCCGTCGCGATCACTGGCGAAGGCAGCAAGCTCGACCAAGTCGCCACCAACGAAGGATGGCTCGAACGCCTCCCATTGTGTGACTGGGTTGGAGGACGCACCAGCGTACTTTGTGCCGTTGGTCTCGTACCCGCCGCTCTCCAAGGTGTCGACATCGACGCACTCCTAGACGGTGCCAAGGAAATGGACGCCCTCACCCGACGCACCACCACGAAGGAAAACCCAGCCGCTCTTCTTGCAGCAGCATGGCACTTTGCGACAAACGGCAAAGGCGAAAAGGACATGGTTGTTCTTCCCTACAAGGATCGCCTCCTCCTCTTTTCACGCTACCTCCAGCAGCTCCTTATGGAGTCTCTCGGCAAGGAATTCGACCTGGATGGCAAGGTGGTCAACCAAGGGATCGCAGTCTACGGAAACAAAGGCTCAACCGATCAACACGCCTACGTTCAGCAACTCCGTGAAGGCGTGCCAAACTTCTTCGCAACATTCATCGAAGTCCTCAAGGATCGCGCAGGCGACTCCATGGAAGTTGAAGCCGGTATCACCAGTGGAGACTTCCTCCAAGGCTTCCTCCTCGGAACACGTGAAGCACTCACTGAAAAGGATCGCGGTTCGATCACAATCACAACCGAAGAGATCAACGCTCGCACGGTGAGCCACTTGATTGCTCTCTACGAACGTGCCGTAGGATTCTACGCCAGCCTCGTAAACATCAACGCCTATCATCAACCCGGTGTTGAAGCGGGTAAAAAGGCCGCCGGAACAGCAATCGAGATCGGTCTCAACCTCGTCCAAGCCCTGAAAGACAACTCAGGAAAAGCCTTGAGCGCTCCTGCACTGGCAATGGTTCTTGGCGACGAAGACCTCACGGAACTCATTTACAAGATCGCTAACCACATGGCAGCCAACAATAAAGAAGGTATCCGACGCGTTGAGAACGGCGCGTGGTACGAGGCGAGTTTTATCATCGGATAAAACTCTCCTTATCGCTGCAAGTAGTGGCAGCCCGATTATGCTTTTCAAACGCCTAAGGCTTTTACAGTATATTAACTTAATCCGGTTACACTACTTGCGCTTAACATGAAGATCGCCTCCAGACTATTTTACACTCTCGCCATCCTCGGTGCCGTATTTTCGGGGGCTATTTTCTACATTTCTGAAGACAAAGCCGCCCAACTCGAAGGTGAATTGGCTCAAGCCAAGCAACAAATCGCAGCGGCTGAACTCAGAACAAACAAGCTCCGTGAAGAAAACACGGCCACAAATTCCGAACGTGCAGCACAAGGCAATTCTCTTGAAGAAGCCCGTGCCAAAATCACTTCCCTCACCACCCGCAACGAGCAACTAAAGCGCGAAACTCGTCGCTTCAGTGCAGAGCTCGACGAGCGCATCTCATCCGAAGGAAAACTTCAAAAAGAGATCGCCCGCATTAGCCGCGAAAAGTCCGAGCTCGAAGCCACCACAGTTCACGTCGACGAACTCACAGACTACCAAAGCAAAATTGCTAGCCTAGAAGGCGAAGTCCTCGCCCTACAAAATAGCCGCAAACAATTTCCAGGATCTACAGCAGCCCAAGAAGACGCTCCCCTAAATCTCCGTGGCAAAATTCTTACCGTTGGAGCCCAATCCTCTTTCATCATCGTCAACCTCGGCTACAACAGCGGTATCCGCCTCGAAACTGCGATGAACATCGCTCGCGGCAGCGAAACCATCGCCCAAGCGCAAATAACAGAGGTTAAAGAAAATTTGAGCATTGCACGCATCCTCCCAGAGACCCTTAAATTGGATCTTAAACCGGGCGACGTGGTCGAAACCCTCTAATCCGGTTTCCAAGTATATACGCTCACTTTTTTAGAATGAAAAAACTCATATCTCTTCTTCTCCTCGTAGCAGGCCTCGCCCTATCACTTACTCAATCTGGTTGCATAACCGATCCAGACGAATCGACAATCCCATGGAGTCGCCCACAAGATTGGGAAGGCGGCATTCCCGGTATGGGAATGTAAGAAGTCTTTTCTTACTAAGGAAATCGATATGTCCGAGGAAAACCCCTCGCTGGTCCCACTCCCCGGGCACCTCTACGTCGTAGCCACTCCCATCGGTAATACAGCCGATGTGAGCACTCGCTCGACTTCAATCCTTTCAAAGGTCGACCTCATAGCATGCGAAGACACCCGCACGAGCGGCATGCTCTTTGCACGTCTCGGCATCAAGCGACCACTTATCGCCTATCACGACCGCAATGAACGTAAGGCTGCTGCCTCTCTCGTAGAGCGCCTCCAGTCAGGCGAATCAATTGCCCTCGTATCCGATGCCGGCACACCGGCCATTAGCGACCCCGGCTTCCGCATCGTACGCGAGTGCCGCCGGGCCAATGTCCCGGTCGTCCCCATTCCTGGCCCCTGTGCCTTCGTCACTCTCCTTTCAGTCAGCGGTCTTCCATCTGACTCCTTTCTCTACGTCGGATTTCTCCCCCAAAAATCCGCCGCCCGAAGACGCTTCCTCGAAGAACACAAAGAATTCGAACGTACCGTTATCGTCTACGAATCCTGCCACCGTATCGAAAAGTTCATGGCAGAAATGGAAGACGTCCTCGGCCTCGATCGCGTAATCTGCATCGGCCGCGAACTCACCAAAAAATTCGAAACGATCCACAGCGGCACCATCGGCGACATAAAACCCCTCTTCGAACAAGGCTCCAAAAAAGGCGAATTCGTCGTAATAATAGCCCCAAAGTCCTTCGAGCTCTAAGCTCCAGAACGTTCTACATTTCGCAATAGCCAGCGAAACGCCCCCTCTAGAATCAAAGGTTTCACAATATTTGGTGGTTCCTTTATCCCTAAATTGAACCCAAGTCTTCCGTGAAAGATCAGGGTCTTCTATGGTTTCAAACCCAATTTTAGGCTGCCTCCTATAACAACCTGAATTATGAAACGAGAACCAACTCTAACGTAAGAGTCGCATCAACCTTTCAGGTCTCATAGACTAATTTAAGAGTAAACGAGTCCCCCTGCTATACCAGCACACTCCCACCCCTTACTCCTTTATGCAAAGCTCAGTCCAAGCTAACACAGACCGCATCTCCCCTTTTACCAAAATCGCCTATGGTATCGGTTCCGCCAACGACATGTGGGGCAACTGGCTCTATCCCGGCTTAGTCTGGACGGTATTCAATATGTACCTCGGGGTCTCTCCGTTCCTGATTTCGCTAGCACTCACCCTAAGACTCATTTCCGATGCGATTACTGATCCGCTCTTTGGTTGGCTCTCCGACAACACAAGAACGCGATTTGGCCGCCGTCGTCCCTTCATTCTAGTCGGCTCGCTCCTATCCGGACTCTGCCTTCCCGTCCTCTTCATGGCAGGAGACAACTGGACCGACATGGCTTACTTCTGGTACATGCTTCTCACCTCCGCTGTCTACATGGCAATCGTGAGCTCCTTCAACATGCCTTACCAGAGCCTCGGCCCAGAGCTCACTCCCGACTACAACGAACGTACGAGCGTTTACTCCTATAAGGCGGCCATCCAAAAGATATTTGAAGTAGCCCTCTTCGCAGCAGGAGCCTTTTCCACTGCCAAGGTATGGCAAAGTGCCACGGTCGCCGATGTTCCCGAACGCCTTGGCCAAATGTTCAACAACTTCGCTCAATGGCTCCCGGCCATTTTGGGCAGCCTCTTCACCTTTAATACCGAACAGCTCGCCGCTCTCGCCGCAACCCCTTTCGGATGGGAAGCCAGCCCAGAAGGAGAACTCCCCAACGTCCTCCTCGGAGCACAGGTTTACACGAGTATTCTCGGTGTCATCATGATGATCATCGGAATCGTCGTCTTTTTCACAGTCAAAGAACGCAACTACGAAAAACTCATTAAGAATAATACCACTCGAGTCAAAATCACAGAGACACTCGGATCCGTTCTCAAATGTGCTCCGTTTCGCCCCCAACTCGTTATGGCCATCGCCTACGCCTTGGGAACCAGCATGCTCGGCACGCTCGGCCTGTACGCAACGAACTACTACGTCTGCCAAGGTAATATCAGCGAAGGAGCCCTATGGAACTTTGGCATGGGCTTAGCTGGAATGGTCCTCGGTTTTACAGGAGCTGTATTCTACGCTTTTCTCAGTAATAAACGCGGAAAAACATCCGCAATGAGGTGGGTCCAAATATCAGCTATCGCCGTGTTCATCGCTTCATGGTGGCTCTATAACCCAGACGTTAAATGGCTTCAATTTTTCGTCGCTGGATTCATCGCATTTACCGGAGCAGGATTCTGGGTAATCCTCAGTTCAATCGGTGCCGATGTCGTTGACTACGACGAATGGGAAAATGGAAATCGACGAGAAGGAGCCTTCTCCGCCTGCACATCCTACATTCTAAAATGCGGGATGGTCCTCGGGACCCTCGCCACAGGAAGCATTCTATCATTCGTTGGTTTCGACGCCGCCCTCGGAGGCGATCAATCTGAAAGCACTATTTTCTGGATACGATTTCTTTTCGCAGCCATCCCCATCATCGGCCTCGTCGTAGCACTCGTCGCGTTAAAACGATTCCCCCTCAGCCAAGAAAAGATGCTCAGCATTCGCCAAGATCTAGAATCCCGTCGCGGCAAAGTATAGCAAAATCTCCCGATCTAAGGATTCCAAAAAAAACCATTCTCGTCCACCTGTCCACCGACGTACAGGATCCCTACGATCAAATGATAACAAAGCCGAATCCAACCGTCATTTTGTCTCAATACAGAGACATAACCGCGACCCAGATGTACCACATGGAAAAGGTCCCAAACCACGTTGCGACATACGGTTTGTAGCCCAATTCCGGCATCATAAGATAGACGGTTACAGTCAATACCGTCGCCAATCCCGCAGGGACTAAAACCACCTTTTTCCACTTATTCGACTTCGCATCACTCACGCCCCAATATTCCTCAAAAATCCGACCGTAACGCGATAAAAATCTCAATTCTCTCCAACGCCAAGCTCAGACGCACAGTTTGTCCGCGTTGCCTGAAGCTCCTTGATATGATTTATTTTAGTAACAGCTATTCCTCAATCGCGTCGTAGATGATCCCTTTGATGGCTTTCGATAGATTCATGTTGCGGGGTGCCGTTTGCTCCATGGTGATAACGGCGAGATCGTGGTCTGGAGAAACCCAGAAATGAGTACTGGCAATTCCGTTCCACAAGTACTCCCCAACGGGAGCATCTGGGTCATAGTCGCCGTCAACCTTAACTGAAAACCCCAACCCAAAGCCCACTCCAGGTCGCTCACCACCAAGGGCGATTGGAAACGCCTGTTCGGGCAACTGATTTCGGGTCATAGTGGCCACTGTTTTCGGTTTAAGTAAACGAACTCCGTAGAGCTCACCGCCGTTTAGGAGCAACTGCACAAACCGGGAATAGTCACGAGCTGTTGAAACCAATCCACCACCACCGGAGAAAAACCGAGGAGCAAATCGATATTTGCTGGACTTGGTTTCATCTCTGACCGTCAGCGTGCCAGATTCATCTGACTTGTAATAGGTGGCAAAACGGCCCCTCTTCTCTGGCGGCACATGAAACCCGGTATCGTGCATATCCAAAGGTTGAACGAAGCCGCTTCGCGGCATTTGGAGTAAGCTTTCATTTAAATTTGAAG
>CAWVWU010000046.1:0-21454 GCA_963933925.1 uncultured Puniceicoccaceae bacterium | reverse complement strand
CTACCAATGGTCATAACGATGGGCATGTAGATGGCTCCGAACACTGCGTTTCGGTTGGAGGCATCTTCCATTGAAGTCGAGATCTCGGAAAATTCGCTGAGGTTGCGTTCCTCGCGACCGAGGGTCTTCGTCGTTTTTACACCAGAGATCGCTTCGTTGAAGGATGCGGTGATTCGGGCGTTTTCTTTTCGAATCTCACGTGAGCTGACGAGGAGTCGTTTTTTGAAGTAGAGACTGATGATTATGAGAGGCGGAACGCTTACGAGTACGACGAGAGCCAACTGCCAGTGGAGCAGAAGCATGACGACTGATATGGCGAGGATAACACATCCTCCCCAGACGATATCGAGGAATCCCCAAGAGATGATTCTCGAGAGGCGATCACAGTCGGCAGTAAGTCGAGAGATGAGCCAGCCGGTGGGTTGCCCATCGTAATAGGCGAATTCCAATTCTTGGAGACGTTTGAAGCTGGCTGTTTTTATGTCGTGACTGACGTGGTAGGAGATGCTCCCGGCACATTTGATGAAGATGTGAACGCCGATGCAGAGCGTAATCGTAAGGCTGGCAAAGAAGATGATCGGTCGGAGGAGGCTTTGATTGGCGGTTGGATTCTGAATTATGTCGATTGCCATCTTTGTTGAGAAAGGAAAGAGGGCGTCGCATATGGCGATGGTGATCGCACTTATCGATAGGGTGATAAGGAGTGGCTTATGGTTGAGTGCGAAGCGGAAGACCTGCTTCCAGAGACCAAGGTCGATCTTTGATCGGATGTCGTCTATTTCTTCAATGTTCATTGGTGTGGAAATTATTTAGAGTTGGATTATGCGGATTGTTCGACTTGGTTCTGGATGGCCCAGAGTCGTTGGTAGAGCCCGTCTTCTTTGATGAGTTGGGCGTGGGTGCCGCTTTGGCTGACGCTACCTTCTTCCATGACGAGGATTTTGTCGGCATGGGATAGGGTCGATAGGCGGTGGGCGATGACGATCGTAGTGGACTTGCCGCGACGTGTCTTGAGGGCTTCGATGATGTTGGCCTCCGTTTCGTTGTCTACGGCACTGAGTGCGTCGTCGAGAAGAAGGATTGGAGGATTGCTGAGTAAGGCACGAGAGAGGGCGACCCGTTGGCGTTGTCCGCCAGATAGGGTGATGCCCCGTTCGCCGATTTCGGTATCGTAGCCTTTGGAGAATCCGTCGATGGTTTCGTGAATGGAGGCCATTTGGGCGGCTTCGAAAATTTCTCCTTCCTCGGAACCGTGGCGACCGAAGGCTATGTTTTCCTTGATGCTACGTGAGTAGAGGAACGGTTCTTGGAGGACCGTTCCAAACTGGGCGCGCAGGTAGTGACGATCGAGGTCTTTGACTTCATGTTCGTCCACTCGAATTTCACCTGAGTCGACGGTGTAGAAGCGAAGGAGAAGATGCATCAAGGTTGATTTACCAGTGCCCGAGGGGCCGATGATCGCAAGGGTCTCACCTGGCTCCACGGAGAAGCTGATATCGCGTAAGGTAGCGGAGCTCGTGTTGTGGGAGAAATTGACATGCGTCATCTCGATACGGCCGCTAATGGGGTTATCGGGGTGCGTGGTCACTGTGTCCGATGCAGTTTCTACGGGCTCGTTGAGGACTTCGTAGATGCGTCCGAGCGCGACGATGGTTTTGCCGAGGTCGGTAAGGATGCGTCCGAGCATGCGGACGGGCCAGAGGACGATGTTAAGCAAGGCGAGGAATGCGAAGAGGGTGCCGATTGTTATTTCGCCGTTGAGAGCCATGTATGAGCCGACGAAGAGGGCGAGTCCGATCTGGGCGAAATTTAGTAGATCGGAGGACGCCCAGAACCATGCCATGAGTTTAATTAGATCAATCCCTTTGTCGCGGTATTCCTTGTTGGGAGTAGCGAAGCGTTGGATCTCGTGATCGTGACGTCCGAAAGCTCGAACGACACGAATTCCGGTGATGTTCTCTTGTACGACGGTGGTTAGCCTGCCTTCGGCTTCGTCCACTTCTTTGAAGACGTACTTTACTTTCTTAAAGAAGATGTAGCCGAAGAGGATGATAAGAGGAATGAGGATACAGGACACGACGGTTAGGCGTACATCGAGTAGGAGCATGATCGGTATGACCGTGATCACCAATACGACGGACTTGCCGATTTCGACTACGTGGGCAGCGAGAAAGAGACGTATCGTTTCAATATCCGAGGTGCAGCGCTGGACGAGGTCGCCGGTGGAGGCGTTGTCGAGGTAGCGAGCACTCAAGTGTTGGATATGGTTGTAGATCCGGTCTTTGAGTTGCTTGCAAATCGAGTTGGCCTCTCGTGCGGCGTAGACTTTTTGGTAGTAGTTTAGAATCCCTGCGATCACGGCGCACAGGAGGGTGGCAAGTACGGGGATCCAGAGTCGGTCTCGTATCGTGTCGGCTCCGCCCATGATTGCAGTGATTTTGGCGAGAAGTGCGGAAGGATTCTTTGGCGTACCGTCGAGGACGTCGTCGATCGTCGCACTGGCAATCAAGGGTACGAGAAATCCGAAGACAGTGGAGATGCCCAAGAAACTAGCGGCAATGAGATACGCGGATAGATTATTCCGAGTCAGACGCCAGATTAGAGAGGCGTCGGATTTTTTTGGAAGTGAGGCTTTAGTGGTGTGCGTTTTCACGGTGTTGTGTGTTGTCTCGTCTCGTTAGGGAGTTGGATGGGCTCGGGTTCAGAATACAAAAAAGCCCGCTTAAGTGAAAAGCGGGCCGCGTTCGGAAAGATAGAAACTAATAAGAAGCCCGCTGAATCGCAATGAAGGTTGCGGGCTTAGGAGTTTGTTAACGCCTAATTGCGAATCCCGCTACATGGATCTCATTATGACAGAGATCGAGGGTGGTAATGTAGCTTCGCATTTTCATAAAAGTGGACGTTGTTATTGGGGAGTGTGTAGTGTTGTAGGACACTACGGGATTTGGGCAAGGAAATTTTATCGATGGTAAAGAATGTACCGATCCCGCATGCGGGAGACAGTTGAAGAATTCGTGACCAAACAGCGTGATTGGGATGCAGTTTATTTTACGACGGATGGGACGGATCGTATGGATTTTGATTTGGTTGTGTTTTGTTTAACCGCTAATCCTCCTATGCCGAGTCTTCGGCGGACGTGTGGTTGCGAAGGATCTTGGGTGTGAATACTTTGAATGCCGAGTTTTTGAGTCGGCATTCAGTCGTTTTGGAGAGAAGTCTTTTTGACTCAGTCGTGGGTTTTGATTCGGATGTTGCGGTATTCTATTTGGCCGCGGTCGCCTTCGAGGCCTATGGGGCCTGAGTCGGGGAGCTCGAAGGCATCAATTAAGACTTCGCCGTTACAGGTGCAGTGGGCATTGTTTCCTTTTACGGTAACGATGATTTCGTTCCACTCTTGCGGCTTGTACTTTTTGAGGTCTTTCCATGGGCCGGCGAGGGTGTAGTCGCGACATTGGAGCTGAGGACCGCGAAGGAAAATACCACTGTCCGCTTGGGGAGTGGCTCGAAATTCGAGTTTGAGAGTGAAGTCTTGGTCGAATTCCTCTTGGGTCCAAATTCGTTGGATTTTTCGGATTTCGTTTGGCGTGGTGACGATGAGTTTGCCGTGCTTAGCGAGGTAGCGCCCGTCTGGTGTTTGGGAAAGGCCGTCGAAGTTGGAACGTTCTTTCACGATTGGCCATGCGGCGGCTCCTTTGGGGTCTTTCTTTTTCCAATTCGCACTCGAGGTAATGTCGGTTTCTGGAGACGGGAGGTAGCACCATCCATCTAAGCTTTGGCCATCAAAGAGTAGATTGTATCCGTCTTCTAGTGTGAATGCTTCTTCGGATTCCATAAACCCGTAGGTGGCGAAAATCGGACGAAGGGCTGCTGCCCATTTAGCGTAGCCCGCTTCGTTGGGGTGGAGTAGGTCTGGGAATTCGGAAAGCTTGGCATCGCCGTTCTCGTTGGCGAAGAGGTCGTGGGTATCCATGTAGACAATCTGGGAATCACCCTTCGCTAGTTCCATGTAAAGTGAGTTGAGGGCATTAATCTTCTCGGCTGGTCGCTTCTTCTCGCTCGAGCTCGGGAATACTTCGCAGAGGATAATGGGCATCGTTGAGCTCGATGCCTTTAATGAACTGAGCAGGAGCTGCATGTTGCGAGCGATCGCCTCGGGTGCGATGCCGATACCTAAATCACCGGTGCCGATGAGCATCACGACCGCAGAGGGAGCGATATCGAGAACATCCTCTTCCATGCGGATGATGAGACCTCGTGTAGTATCGCCACTAATACCACGGTTTGCTACCTTCATCTCAGGGAAGGCTGCCCATAGGGCGTTGCCCCAGCCTTGAGTGATCGAATCGCCAAGGAAAACGACAGCTCCAGTATCTCTTTCTTTAGAGACGTCAAATTTCGTTCGTTGCGATTTCCATGCTTTTTTGAACCAATCTGATTGGCGAATATCACCTTCTCCCAGATAGCCGGCTGCTGATGCAGGGAGGTCGAAGGACTTTTCCGCAGCACTGAGGAGACAGGTCGCGAGGAGGGCGGCACATAGAGTGAACGTTTTAGAAAGGCTTTCCATGAAATGATAGGGGCTATGATAATGGAGTAAATGTGTGCGTACATAGTAGGCACGAGCTGTGTTCTACTGAAAGCATAATTCTTTGGGACTTTTGATTCTTTTGGAGTTATGGAGTTGGTATGTATTGATCTTTCCGATTCCTACAGATCTCTAGTCAAGAAACACTTCCATCAAGCGAGGATCGTAGCGGACCGCTTCCATGTCGTTCGCTTGCGAGGCGAACGCTTTATGAAACGATGGAGACGCCTAGACGCTATCAGCTCGCTGAACAGAGGACTGGTCTCTTTGATTCGTCGACATCCCCGCAATCTCAAGCCCGAGCAGGTCCTTCGATTGAAGGCTTACTTTCAGGAGCATCCAGAGGTCGAAGCCGTTTATATCTTCAAACAGAAGCTTCACAATTTGCTCTGTAAGAAGAGCCAAAAGGCCAAGCAATGCCGTGTTCATGCGAAAACCTTTAGAGTGATGATCGCCCAACTTCAAAGTAGCGGATTCGAGGAAATGGAAAGCCTCGGTCGTACCTTTGAAAAATGGGCTGAGCCGATCGCCTGCATGTGGCGTTTTACGCAAAATAACGCGATTACCGAAGGCTACCATAACAAGATGGAAATGATCTCTAGGAGAGCATTTGGATTCAGAAACTTTAACAACTACAGATTGAGAGTCAGAGCCCTATGTGGATAAAAAATAAAAGGTCTCCCCCGTAAATGGTGTTGAGCCATTGAGCCGCTTAGCGGGATACGCCGGGACATTTTTCGTTTCTCGCGGAGCGAGTGACGAAAATGGTGGAGCCGAACGGGATCGAACCGATGACCTCCTGCATGCCATGCAGGCGCTCTTCCAACTGAGCTACGGCCCCAAAATCAAGGCTCGAAAACGTCAACTATTTTGAGGAAGGGCAAGGATAATTTTTGAAAAATGGAGATTTGGGTGATGGGTGGTGGGTTTTGGGCTTCTGGGTCGTGTTTGGGTTATGGGTTATGGGTTATGGGTTATGGGGATGGGGAGGAAGGATCTGGGTGGAGAGTGTTTTGATGATTGATGTGGAAAGCGGCAGGGATGCCGCTTCTACTTTAAGGTGGCTCCTAACTCTTTTGGAGGATGAGGATGAAGCCCGTGCGTCGTCCCCGCAAGCGGGGGCTATGCAGGGTTCGAGTGTTACTCGAAGGAGAGGGTGGATTTTAGTCGGTCATGGGGGAGGCCCAGGTGAGCCAGATGGCGGCTGTCCAGGTGAAGTTGTCGCCGCCGGATCCGGCTCCGGTTTTTGGATCGAAGTATTCGTAGAAGCCAGATTTTTGGATCATCTTACGGGTGGATTGGCGGATGCGGTTGGCTTCGTGGACGTGTCCGAATTCGTTGAGTCCTCGTGCTATGAGGTAGTTGATGATGGCCCAGGTGGGGCCGCGCCAGTAGCGACGGCCATCGTATTTTGCGTGGGAGGGGTCGAAGCTGGGGACTCCGTATTCTGCGTGGTCGAGGATGCGTCGGAGGTGGGCCATGAGAGAGGCGTCTCTTCCTGGGGCGGAAATACCGGCATAGAAGGCGAGGAAGGCGACGCTGGATATTCCGTCTGAGTGAGCGTCGGTGCGTAGGTCTCGAGCGGCGTAGGCACCGAGCTCGTTGTTCCAAAGGTAGTTGGCGGCTCCTTGGCGGCGGGTTTGCCAGCTGTTGATTTCGCGGACGGCCCCTTTGATTTTGAGAATCTTTGCGAGGGCTTTGAGGTCGCTGTCTGCCCTCATTAGGATGAAGGTGATCCCGGGGTCGGCGACGGCGAAGGGGCCTTCTCGCGTGATTTGAGCGTGATCCCACGAGCACTCACGGCCGTATTCGACGAGCTTTATATAGCGGTCGTATTCGGCGTCGGTAGGGCGCATGGTGGCGTCGACGTGTCCGAGGTCACGGCGCTGGTATGGGCTGACTCCGGTGGGATCGACGTTAGCGAGGGCGGTATCCCAGTCGGGGGAATTGTCGCGCCCGGACTCCCATGGGTGGGTGACGGCGATTCCTGTACCGCCGCTGATGACGCGCATGGTGTGGAACCAGCGGTGCCATGCCATGAGTTTGGGAAAGAGTGCGGCGAGGCGTTCCTTGCCGTAGCTGGGATCTTTTTCGTAGAGGTCGCGTACGACGGTGGCGGCGACTGGAGGTTGTGAACACCCTGAGGTGGGGATTTTTTGGTTGGTGTCCCATACTTTGGGGCCAGGGAAGTAGTTGGGGTCGTCTTGGCGAAAGACGATGTGGGCGGCCATGCCGTTGGCCCATTGACCTTGAAAAAGGCTTTCGACTTCGGTCCATGCTCGGTCGAGGTCGATTTCTGAAAAGCCTAGGGCTACGAACATTGAGTCCCAGTTCCATTGATAAGGATAGAGGCCTTTAGTTGGGAGTGTATAATCGCCCCATTCGTTTTCTCGAAGGATGGCGATGGCACGTTGGTCGAGGTCAATTTTGATCACTTAGGATTATGTTTAGTTAAATCTATGCGACGGGTGGTTATTTTTTTTGTCCGTGTTCGGCCGTCTGCTACAGGGGGACTAAAGCATGTATCGTGCCTGCGTAAGGTGATGAGTAATACATTTTTTGAAAAAGGTGGCGCCTCATCTGCTGAAAGGAGGGTGAGTACGACAAACGTGAATTTAGTTTATTAAGCTTATGAGGATAGAAATACCGAGAGATTGTGAACGTGTTGGGTCTTTGCAGATTTATGGATTACAAAAGGTCTATGAGTTGGATGGGGGTAATGGGCCGCATGAGCGGGATTCTGTAATCGAACGGATTCCTCAGGATGTACTCTATGATAGAATGCGGGAAATGGCGATTGTCGTTCCCGTGAAGAGCGAACGTCTTAAGTTGATCGAAGGTGTTTTGGTGGGAATACCAAGTCCGTGTCAGGTGATCGTGGTTTCGAATAGTCCTCGTGGGCCGGTGGATCGTTTTAATTTGGAGCGTGAGGCGTTGGAGAATTATGGAAAGTTTACCGGGAAAAAGATTCTTGTGGTTCATCAGAAGGATCCTGGGCTTGGTAAGGCGTTTGTGGATGCGGGCTATCCTGAGTTGGTTGATGATACGGGGATTGTGCATTCCGGTAAGGCTGAAGGTATGATTGTGGGTACTTTATTGGCCAAGTGGATGGGAAAGAAATATGTGGGCTTTGTTGATAGTGATAACTATTTCCCAGGAGCGGTTCAGGAGTATGTTAATGAATACGCAGCGGGGTTTGCGATGAATTCGACGTCGAATACGTTTGTGCGTATTTCGTGGCATTCGAAGCCTAAGGTGATGGCGAATAGTCTCTTTTTTGCGAAGTGGGGGCGTAGTTCTGTGAATTCGAATATGATGCTTAATAAGTTGCTGACGCAGATTAGTGGTTTTGAAACGGAGATCGTTAAGACGGGGAATGCGGGAGAGCATGCCTTGAATGTGGATTTGGCACTGAAACTTGAGTATGCTGCGGGGTATGCCGTAGAAACTCATCATTACATTAATCTGTTAGAGAAGTATGGAGGAATTTTGGATACTGCGAACCCAGAGGATTTGCGTGAGAAGGTGACGATCTGCCAGATAGAGTCTCGGAATCCGCACATGCATGATTCGAAGGGGGATGACCATGTGGAGGATATGATCGATGCGTCGTTGTCGGTAATTTATCATTCGAACATTTGTCCGCCGGGCTTGAAGGAGGAAATTATGGAAAACGTGTATTTACGTCGAGGTCAGGATGCGGAGGAAATCGCACCGGTGAAGATCTATCCTTCGTTGGCGAAATTGGATTTGGGGACGTTTATGGAACGCTGTGATGAGGCCCTGGATTTTGATTTAACGTCGGTTCGTACGTAATTGGGTTATGGGTGACACGCTTTGCGTGATTGTGGATTGAAAATTGAAGATTGGGTTGCGGGTTGTTTAACCGCAATAATCGCTAAGGACGCAAAGGAGGGGAGATGGAAGATGAAGATGAAGATGGTGGATGGGTTATGGGAGGTGAAAAATGAAGCGGACGAATTGGGCGGTTTTTACGGATCTTGATGGAACGTTGATTGATTTCGAAACGTATTCTGCAGAGCTGTCTGCTCCGTCATTGAGGGAGTTACAGGGGGCAGGTGTTCCGGTGGTTTTTTGTTCTTCGAAGACGCGGGGTGAGCAGCAGGCATTGTTGGATTCTCTTGAGCTCTCGTTACCTTGTATTGTTGAGAATGGGAGTGGTCTCTATTTGCCGAAAGGCTTGCCAAGTGAAATGTTGGGAGATGCCGCTCCCGGTTCTATCATTTCCTGGGGAATATCGGCTGGGGAAATTCGGGCGATTCTTCGGGTTGTTTCTAAAGAGATGGGTGTCGATTTCGGGATGTATTGTGATTTGGACGACGAGGATCTTATGACGATTACTGGATTGGGTCGTGAGGGTGCTCGACGAGCACGTGATCGTGACTTTAGCGAGACGTTGACCGCTGGATTGCACGATGAGCAGTGGGTCGAATTGGGCGATTTATTGGCTGAATATGGATTGAGGTGCCAGTGTGGGGGACGGTTTTATACGGTAACTTCGATGGCCTGCGATAAGGGGAGGGCTTTAGGTACTACTTTGGAGTGGTTGGGGCAGAGGTGTGGCGGACGTTGGAAATCGATGGCTCTTGGTGATAGTGCGAATGATGTGGATATGTTGAATGCGGCGGATGTTGCCTGTGTTGTTCAACGTCCTGATGGGGATTGGAATGATTTGGCGGTGAAGGGGCTGCGGCGAATTCGTGGGATCGGTCCCGTTGGTTGGAATTTAGCGGTCGAGGAGCTTTTGAAAAGTGACATTGGAGATTCTTGTTTTCGAAGTATTCTTAGATCGGATCAATCGTAACCAAGAGTGCTTGGAGTAGGTGGGGCAGCGGGTTTCGTTTTTCGCTACTTGGTGGATTCTCAGAGGCTCTCAGGGGCCTAATTCGGTTATAGGAGGATTGCTTACCGCATTAAGCTCGTGCTTCAAATGGGTTGCTTAATTGTGATGGCTTGCGTAGAGATACTGGTCTGTACTCATTTTTTAATAATAAATAACTCCACGACATATGGGAAAATCTAAAGACGCAAAAAAGGAAACGAAGAAGGCCCCTCAAAAGACCGCCAAAGAAAAGAAAGAAGCTAAGCGGGTTAAGAAAGGCTGAGCTTTTTATTTATTTAATAATTTCAGGAGCCCTTGATTTCTTATCGAGGGCTTTTTTGTGGGTGGGCATCGTTGTTTTGTGGAGAGCTGAGGACTTGGATCGGCGAGTGTTTCTAACCGCGAATGGATGCTAATTTTCATTTGGTTCTGTGTTTTTTTGATTGGGTTGGGCTTTTTTTTGCCCATAGAGTTGCACAGATATTGATTGGGGAAATGGATGATTAGTCTTTATCGTTTTTGTGTGGATTGTAGGCCCTTGGCCGCCTTGTTCTGTGAAGAATGGATTCCTGCCAGCTTTGAGCTCATTTGAAGACACGACCTAGTGCTTGTTTTGAAAGCACCCAACTACGCGTTCTCATCGTGGTCGCTCTCGTGCGGTTGTGTGTGTGAGGGATGCTCTATTTCGTTCTGGTTGGGTGATGGGTTCTGGGGTGGTTCTGGAAAACCTTGGAGGATACTCTCCATTGAGGAATTCTTTTGTTGTCCGATAGTGTAGGGGATGGATTTCGGTAACTTCACGTACAGTTCAGTTTCTGGCTTGTCTGACTATCGGGCGAGCTTGACTGCAGCTCGTGTGAAGGAAGCGATGGCTGCTGCGGAGAAGAGAGATGCGGAGAAGACTGTTGAAAATCCTGTTTCTGAAAAGCCAGTCAATCCACGCACGGCTCAGGCTTTGATTTGGGGTGGCTTGGTTCCTAAGGAGACTCAAAATCCTGGATGGCAGTCGTATTCAGGACAGGACACGGCCAATCAATGGAACTCAACGAGTTCGTATAAGGCACCTAAACTGGAGCTTTCGTATGATTTTGTTACGTTGCAGAAGATGATTGCCTATCGAGAGGTGCTTCGTGCGAGGGCAGGTGAAAGTTCTGAGGCCGTTGGGCAGAATGTTTCGACGAAGTCTTAGAAGCTTATTAAACACGCCCTAGAGTTGTGAGGTAACTGGGATTCACCCAACGAGGTGATGTGCCTTGGAAAATGGAGACTGAGGATTTTCTTAATAAGCTCCTTGTGGCTACGAAATCTATTGTTTCGAATTTAAATCGTGTAGAGTTCTCCTAAACGTTTCAATAAATGGAGTTTTTGAAACCGCGAATGAACGCGAATTTTTCTTTAATTTCAGTCGTGTAGGGTTTCGCATGGTATGCATGCTTTGTTTTAATTTATCGATCAATCGTAAGGTCATCTGAAGTGGTGTTATGATTTGGAGTCGAAATACCTGTATGTATATGACTACGAATATATTGTGTTAGATGTTGGTTGGTTTTATGAAACTGGTGAGTTCTGTGTGTAGACGCTTTCATTTTTAAGCGAAGGATTTACTTTCCATCTGTTTCGCTCTTGAGCATGGTGCGTGAACTTTGGTTAAGACTCAAACCTGGAACGTAGCTTGAATAGCAAATCTGAATCAGTCCCATCGGCTCGCACTATTTTGATCGTATTGTCGGCGATGATCGCTCTGGGCCCGTTGGCAATTGACGCCTATTTGCCGTCATTTCCGCGTATCGCATTGGATCTCGGTGTTGATACGGTAGCGGTGGGGTATAGCCTGAGTGCTTATATGTTTGGTATGGCCCTCGGGCAGTTATTTGGAGGGCCCATTTCGGACCAAATTGGTCGAAAGAGAATCGCTACGACTGGCTTAACCCTCTTTTTTGTGATGTCGCTGGTCATTATCTATGTGCAGAGTCTGGACCAGCTGATAATTGCTCGTGCGCTTCAGGCAATTGGCGGTGGCTTAGCTGGTGCGGTGGTGATGCCAACTCTTAGAGATATTTCGCGCCCGGAGCAGGTGGCTAGCAGAATTGCTGTTGTCTTTCTCATCATGTTGGGTGCTCCGTTGGTTGCACCCGTTTTTGGCGTTTTCTTAATGCAATTGGGGTGGCGTTGGATATTTGGATTTTTAGGCATTTATGCATTCTTGATGCTGATCATTTATCTTTTTCGGATACCTGAAACTGCTCGTTCGGAAACTAAAAAAATCCGGTTCAAGAAAATCATCGTCCAGTACCTCTTTGTGATTAAGCATCGTACTGATGGGGCGCGTTACCCCATTCGCTATGGGCTTTCGGTTGCGTTTACTAACTGCATAATGCTGATCTATGTGACAAACGCCTCATTTATCTATCAGACCTATTTTGGCGTTTCGGATGCAGTATTTCCGCTGTTCTTTGGTGCTAATGTGGTTGGATTGGGGATCGTGCAGAGCTTCAGTGCGAATTATCTGCGGAATCGCGATTTGCAAGGGGTTGCGGCGTATTTTCGTTTTGGTCAAAGGTTGCAGCTGGTGATGGTGACTTTGATGGCTTTGGCCATATTTTTTACCGATATAAACCTCTGGGTATTTGTTCCTCTTATTATCTGTTCACTTTCCTGTTTGGGCATCAATGGCTCGTCAGGATCGGGGCTCTTTATTTCTGCGTTTAAAGCCCACAGCGGTAGTGCTTCGGCTCTCTTGAGTACTCTTTCAGTTATGCTTGGGGCTGCACTTGGTTGTATCTCTGGGTATCTTAATCAGGGGGATCTCACGTCTTTTATTTCAATGATGCTATTTGCCACCGTGGTGGGCAATTTGTTGATGATGACGATCCCAAAAAAGCGAGAGAAGGAAGTGTTAAGAAAAATTCAGTCTGGCGAAATTGAAGCGGCCTAGTGGCTTCGGCTTCGAAGAGTTGGAAGACTGTTTTCGATGCGGCGTTGTTTGAAAAGTATCTAATACTTTAGTACCTTGCTGAGGAATTTTTGGGTTTCGGGGGCTTGAGGGGTGTTGAAAAGATCTTGTGAGGTTGCGTGTTCGATAACACGGCCTTGGGCGATGAAGGCAACTTGGTCGGCGACTTGTCTGGCGAAGCCCATTTCGTGGGTGACGGTGATGACGTCTTTGCCTTCTTCTATGAGGGCTTTTATGACGTCGAGGACTTCGGCGGTCATTTCGGGGTCGAGGGCGGAGGTGGGTTCGTCGAAGAAGAGGAGATCGGGGTCGGGGGCGAGGGCTCGGATGATGGCGACGCGTTGAGCTTGGCCGCCGGATAGGGTGTTCGGCTTTTTTTGAGCGTGACCTTGTAGTTGAAATCGGGTGAGGAGTGCGTGGGCTCGCTCTTGAGCTTCCTCGATGGGGCGTCCGTGTACCTCGGTGAGGGGCAGGGTTATGTTTTCGAGTACGGAGAGATGGGGGAAGAGGTTGTAGGCTTGGAAGACGATACCGATTGTTTTTCGGTAGTCGTGGAGTTGGTGCTCGTCAGAGTTTAAGGTGTTGTTGCCGATCTGGATAGTTCCTGCATCTGGGATCTCGAGACCTGATAGGAGGCGAAGTGCTGTGGATTTGCCTCCGCCAGAAGGGCCTATTAAGGCAATGCATTTGGCATTCTTGGCTTCTAGGCAAAAGTCGTCTATTGCTCGGATTGAGCCGTAGGTCTTTTTTAGGTTTTGAGCGGAGAGGTTCAGGTCGGGTTATGGGTTATGCCTGCGGCAGAATTGAAGATTGAAAAAGAGTTATGGGGTGTAGGGATTGTTAGGTTATTGTTGGTTGTGGAAAGCGGCAAGATGCCGCTTCTACTTTATTTGTGAGACTAGGTTTCGAATTGAATTCGTTTTTCTAATACACGGGCGTAGCGCATTATGGGGAGGGTGAGGGCGAGGTAGCCGAATGCGAGGGGGAAGAAGCTTTCGAAGGAACTGTAGGTGAATGAATTGACCTCCTGGGCATTGAGGGTGAACTCGCTGATCGCGATGATGGATAATAGCGAACTGTCTTTGATTAGATTGGCGAATTGGCCTGCGAGTGCTGGGAGTGAGCGACGGAGTGCTTGGGGAAATATGACGTGGCGGTAGGTCTGGTAGGGCGTCAAACCGATGCCTTTGGCAGAGAGGAGCTGTGAGCTGCTGACACTTTCGATTCCGGATCGGACGATCTCCGCGATGTAGGCGCCCGTGAAGAGAGACATAATGGAAATGCCGACGATGTAGCGATTTTGAATACCGGCGGCGTCAGCCACTACATAGAAGAAAAAATAGATCTGAACGAGAAGAGGAGTGCCTCTAATTATTTCGATGTAGATCGTAGAGAGGTAGCGGACTAGGAGTACCTTGGATCGTTTGGCAAGGGCGGCACCGACTCCTATTAAAAGGCTGAGGATGAGAGTGGCACAGGAAAGTCCTAGAGTGTAGAACCAGCCTTGGATGAACTTTGATTTATATTTGAGTACAGACGACCAGTTCCATCGATAGTCGAGGGCGAGGAATGACAGGAAAGCCACGCCCGATAGAAGGAGAAGGGCGAGTGTGAAGGCAACCGCGGGGCGGTTGAAAATTGAAGACTTATAATTGAAGATTGAAAATGGGGTTGTGGGTGCTGCCTGTGGCAGGATTGAAGATTGAAAATGGGGTTGTGGGTGCTGCCTGTGGCAGGATTGAAGATTGAAAATGGGTGATGTGGGTGCTGCCTGTGGCAGGATTAGGAATTAGGAATTGAGAATTGGGAGTCTCAAATTTTCAATCAACAATCTTCAATTAAAAATAGAAGGGGATTTTTAGTTCTTTGAAGGCGGCTTTTTGTTTTGGGAGGTGCTTGTTGCCGAGTTGTTCGAATCCGCCTTGGCTTTCGTATTCTTTTAGGAATGTATTCACCTGATTTAGGAGGTCTGGATTGCCCTTGGCTAGGCCGATGGCCCACGATTCTTGTTTTATTGGGGTTAGGAGGGCACGCGTCGTTTCTGGGTTTCGCTTCCAGTTCATGTAGGTGGACATCTGGTCGTAGATGAAGGCATCGGCTTTACCTTGGATGACTTCTAGGACTGCGGCGGATTCCTTTTCGAGGACGAGTAGTGTTGATTGGGCGAGGTGCTCTGTGGCGTAGAGGTGGCCGGTGGTTCCTTGTTTAACGGCGTAGGTGAATTTTGGATCGTTGAGTTCTTCGAGGTCTTTTATAGGAGAGTTGATTCCAATTAGGAGGCAGAGTCCGGTTTTGAGGTAGGGCTGTGAGAAGTCGATGGACTGTGATCGCTCTTCGGTGGCGGTCATAGATGAAATGACGAGGTCGATCTTTCCTGTCTTGAGAGAAGGAATGAGACCGGCGAAGGGGATGTTTTCTATTCGAATGGGTCGGTTGAGGTGTTTTCCTAGAGCATTGGCAATATCCACACTGACTCCGATGGGGCGGTTTTGCTCGTCGGTCATTTCGAATGGAGGGTAAGCGAGTTCCATTCCGATGACGAGGGTGTTGGTGTCGGCTTTTTGCTTGGAGCAGCCGCTAAGGAGGAGAATGGCAGTCGATAGGATAAGGATGAGTTTCATAAAAATGGTGAAGAGTGATCCCTGCTTTGCCGAGGCTTTGAAAGGGACGTGGTGTACCGAGTGGTGAAACAATGGTTTTTTAACCGCGAATGAATGCTAATGAATGCGAATTTTGAAGAAGGAGAGTGACTGGCTTGTGCGGCGTGCCGGGCCGTCTCGCCCTACCACTATTAAGGGACTTTGAGTTATTTTTTTTGCCAGAGGGTGGCTTGGGCGACGCTGAATTGGTTTTTGCGGCAATGCTCTCTGATGAGGAATGGCATGTTTTCGGCTGAGAGGAGGGTGAAGTGGTTTGTGAGGATCTCGTTTAGGGTATCGAAGCTTCTTACTGGCTGGTCGTCGCGGAGGAAGCCTCCGAGCCATTTAGTGCGTGGTGTGTATTCTTCGAGCCATGTGTAGGGAGAGGTTATGGCCAGAATCCCATTGGGGGCGACGATGGAGTTAATGTTTTCGAGGCATTTTCGTGGGTCGGGGAGGCGATCGATTAGGTTGGCCATCAGAACGAAATCGAAGATTCCCAAGTCAGGGGTGAGGTTCATGGCGTCGCCTTGTTGAAATTCTATTCGGTCTGGGTGTGTTAGGGATGGGAGGGAAATTTCGACTTCCGTGGTGAGTTCGCCTTCGGAGGTGACGTTTATGATTGTTTTATCGGAGTTTATTAGATTTTGGGCGGCATCGATTAGGGCCTGAGAGTAGTCGATTGCGACAACGGTTTCGAATGTTTTGCTGAGTTCGCAGGCGGCTGCCCCGACGGCACAGCCTAGGTCGAGGGCTCTGTTACGGTCGATTGAATGGGGGGCGTGAAGTTGGCCGCAACGTTGGGCGAAATTTAAGGCATCTTTGGGGCCGATACCCTGTTCTAGAAATGCATTGTTTTCTCCGTAGTGGAAGAGGAGGTATTCAGAGACGGCTTTGTCGGTCTCGTAGAAACTGGTCGGATTTGAGAGGGTGTTCATAGGGAATTTATTATTAATTTATTAAAGGGATAGCTGGTCTGTAACGAAGGTTGCTTCTGGGAATGTTTTCCGCTCTTTAGGACCTTAGAATATAATAACACGTATAAGACTGCCGGTTGAATTAAGATTAAGGTGAATTTGTCTCTGTTTCCTTGTAAGATTACTCAAGCACCTTCGTTTCAAGTCGATTTGCAGAAATAGCGATAATTTGTTATCTCAAGCTCGAATACCTCATGCAACACCTCACCACCTCGAATTTAGTTGATATATTAAACGAGTCACTGACTACCGTCTTCGACACGATGCTTTCGTATAGCACAGTGGCGCAAAAATCTGAGGATTTTTCGGGACAGAAACCTCCAGCTCCTTCACTTGGAGGAGAGAATGCGGATGCATCGTTTGTGGGTTCGGTAGGGTTTGTGGGTGAGTTGAGTGGGGTGCTCTATTTGTTTGTACGTTCTGATTTCGCCTTTGGAGCGGCGGAGAAAATAACTGGATTGGAGAAGACGGAGGTTGATCACGAAATCGTAACTGACGTTTGTGGCGAGCTGACGAATATGTTGGCTGGAAGTTTCAAAAACACTTTAGCGGATCAGGGCTTCAACTCTAATCTGACAATTCCAACCGTGCTTAGTGGGGAAGAGTTGTTTATATCGTCCCTTAACGTAGCGACGCACATCCGGCATTGCGTTCTCGTAGATGGTCGAGAGGTCGTTGTGGATCTCGCTTTGAGCGAAGACTAATTTGGTCCCAATTTAGGTCGAGTATGCGGCTAAGCCTCTTCTCTTGAAGAGGCTTTTTTGTGAACTCGTCGAGGTGTCCTAAATTACCGTGCCTTGGATGCCTTGGGTTTTAAGGGCACTCGTGAGATAGGGAATGAGTTGCTTTTTACGACTGACGACTCCTCGGAGGTCGTAGATACGGCCTTTCTCTACTGCGGGGTAAGAGATGTTGTCGATGAAGGTTTGGTTTCCACTAACGAGGAGAAGGGAGTTGTGGTGATTGATGTCGGTAACGAGAACGCAGGCGAAATTGAGCTCTTCGCTTTCTCTGAGTGCATCTAGTGCTTGAGTTAGTTCTTCGTTGTGGTTCCAGAAATTTGTGTATCCAAGTTCTTCGATTTGGGATACGGAGTATTTGAAGTCATCTTCGTTGTAGAATTTTTGGTCGGAACGAACGACTTCTTCTGGAGTGAGTGCAATTATCAAGGAGCCGCTACTGAAGATTTCGTGGGCTAGGTCGTCAGGCTTTATCTCCGCGATGGTTTCGAGCCATTCCAGGATCTCTCCATCTTTTTCAGTGGCTGTGGGACCTGTTAGATTGAGGGTATCGCTAATTATGCCGCTCATCATGATACCTGCCATTTCTGGAGTTGGATCAATCTTTTCGCGTCGGAACATATCGGCGACAATGGTGCAAGTGGAGCCGACTGGGTCGTTGATGAAAAGGATGGGTTGATTGGTGGTCATCGGACTCAATCGGTGGTGATCAATGATTTCCGTGATGTTTACTTCGTCAGCTCCCGGGACGGCCTGGTTAACCTCGTTGTGGTCGACCAGAATAATATTTGTGGTGATTGGTTTTAGGACATCTGACTTTGTGAATAGACCAAGGAGTTTTCCGCTTTCGTCCGTTACCATGTAGGCTTGTGCGTTGTTGTTGGCAATACGACGGGCGACGTTTCTTAGGAGTTCGTTAGGGCTGAATTTAACAAATTCAGGTTCGATGAGGCTGTCTATTTGCCCAGCGGTGCGAATGGCCCATGCGGTCGTAGCCGAATCGTATGGGCTGACGATGACGGATACCCCTTTTTCTTTGGCGAGTTCGACGACATCTTCGTCGATTTCGAGGCTACCGGTAACGACGAGAAGGCGCACACCGATTTGGATGGAACGCTGTTGGATGTCCCAACGATCCCCTACGATGACGATGGTTTGATCTGCACTGATTTCTTCAGAGCCATTGAATTTTCCGAAGGATCGAATGTCCATGGCACCGATCTTGACATACATGTCTTCCAATTTATCGCCATCGCGGAGGTGTTTTACTCCTGCTTTTAGGGATCTGACCACGTTGTTGATCGTGGTGTTTACATGACGCATTGCTTTGGGCTGGTCGTACTTCGGGATGAAGTAGTCGCCCATTTGGAAAATCGATACGTAGCCCTTGAGGTCATTTTCATGATTCGTTACAGGCAGGACACGAACGTCGTGTTTGTCGATGAGCTCTAAGGCTTGAAAGAGAGTTGAGCCTTCTTCTATCTTAACGGCGTTTTTCACCATGATGTCTTTCACACGTGGTGAGACATCTCCTAAGAAGAGGGGAGTGGGTTGGTTGAATTTCTGAAGGATGGTATCGATCCGAGCATTGGTGTTGCCGCAACGTGCAGGGAGAAATCCTTTTTTGCCCTGTAGAATTTTTAGGTTGGCGTAGGCGATGGCCGAGCAAATCGAGTCGGCATCTGGGTTTTTGTGACCTATAATATAGGTGAGTTCAATTGGATTGCTGGCCATTACGTCTTCTGTTGAATCTTATATTCGCTATGCACAATGGTTGTGGCATGTCGTCGGGCAACAGGGAAATGCGTAAAATACGATATTAGCCTGCGTTGAATCGATGATTTGAAAGCAGATAGACTGCCATTTGGAAGTGGGGGCATTCTCTTCAAATTGTGTTGAGATTGGTGGGGAGACAACTTTGCGATGTAACGATCTGTCGAAATCTTTGTGTTGGGGATATTTGAAATTGAATCTTTGGTGGATCGAGTCATTTCTTTAATGCTATATGAACAAAGAGCTTATCGACAAAATCGACTCTCTCTCTGCTGATGGCGGCTTATTGGCAAGCGCAGCTGAAAATATTCGCACGTGGCTCTCGAAGTCTTTCCTTTCCGAGGAGTCTTTGAACAGTCTTGCGGAATTGATTGAGCAAGGGAACGCGGACGAGTTGAACAACCGTTTCTATCAAGAGATCGCATTTGGTACCGGTGGTATGCGCGGGCGTACGATCGGTTTGCATTCTACGGTAGCCGAAAAAGGCGATATGGATACTTCGGGATCTCCAGCGTCACCAGGGATCGGAAGTAACATGATGAATGAGTACACGGTGGCTCGAGCGACTTGTGGTTTGTTCCGTTATGCGAAGGCATATCATGACGAACAGGGGATCGCGTCGGCTCCTAAGCTCGTGATCGCTTATGATGTACGTCACTTCTCGCGTAAGTTCTGTGAGTTGGCTGCGTCGACGTGGTCGAAGCTCGGTGGAGAGGCCTTTATTTTTGATGGTCCTCGCTCTACTCCACAGTTGAGTTTCACAGTGCGTCATTTCAACGCGACTTGTGGTATCGTTATGACTGCGAGTCACAATCCTCCGCAGTACAATGGATACAAGGTGTATTTCACGGATGGCGGGCAAGTTGTTCCGCCAAACGATTCCGGTATCATTGCCGAGGTTGGTAAGGTAGCGATCGAAGAGACGGCTCAGTTCCTTGATATCGATTTATCTCAGGTGAACATCCTTAAGTCGGATATGGATGATGCGTATTGCGATGCGGTGGTTGAAACCGTGATCGACAAGGACATCCTTGCGTCTTCGGACTTGAAGGCAGTTTTTACTCCGATTCACGGAACGGGGGCGATTATTAGTCTTCCTGCTTTGAAGAGATTGGGGATGACGCCGCTCGTCGTAGATGAGCAGATGATTCACGATTCTAATTTCTCAACAGTACAATCTCCTAATCCTGAGAATGCGGAAGCTCTCCAGTTGGCTACCAATCTCGCGGAAGCAGAAGGTGCTGATATCTTGATGGGTACGGATCCTGACGCGGATCGCATGGGTGTTGCTGTTAAGGGGCCTGATGGAAAGATGGTTCTACTCAATGGTAACCAGATTGGTTCCATGTTGGCGGAATACCGTATTGGCAAATTGAAGGCGATGGGCTGGATTCCTGAAAAGGGGACTCAGTCGGCGGTTTTGGTTAAAACTTTCGTGACGTCACCTTTGCAAGATGCGATCGCTACCGGTCAGGGCATTAAGGTTATAAATACGCTTACTGGGTTTAAGTGGATTGGTGAAAAGCTGAAGATCTACGAGAACGAGGCGAAAGCGGGGTACCTGAAGGAGACTGGTAAGGAGTTGGATTACGATTCTTTGAGTCAACGTGAGCGTGCGGAAGTCCTTCAGAAGTATAGCAGCTTTTATGTATTCGGCGGCGAGGAAAGCTACGGCTATTTGCCAAATGATTCGGTTCGTGACAAGGATGCGAATGCGGCGGCGGTTATTTTCTGTGAATTGGCGGCGAGTTTGAAGGCACAGGGCTCAAACTGCCTGGAATTCCTCGATAGCATCTACTTGAAGTATGGCTTCTATATGGAAGCGTTGGGGCAGTTGGTTTATGAAGGAGCGGCAGGGGCGGCAAAGATCGCTCGTATTCTTGCGAGCTACCGTGAGTCGGCACCGGAAGGTTTCTTGGGAGCTAAGATTGCTAAGTTTACCGATTTCGGAACTGAAGTGGTGCACGATCCAGATGGTAAGCAAATCCCGAAGGAAAATCTGTACTTCCTAGAGTTGGATAATGGATACCGTTATGCGGTGCGTGGCAGTGGTACTGAGCCCAAAATTAAGTTCTACCTCTTCGGGCGTGAGGATGTCGCGGGTGCTCAGCAACTTGAAGCGACGAAGCAAAAGACGCGGGAAACGTTGGAGCAGTTTAAGCAGGCTATTCTGGACGACGCTGATAAGCGGGCGAATAGTTAAGGCTGGAAGGCTGAGAGGCGAAGACGCCTTTTGTTAATTTGAAGGACCACTGTGGGAAACTGCAGTGGTTCTTTTTTTGCTCACTACCGAGGAACGGAGAGACGACACTTGAGGAGTTTACGACGAAACAATTACGCAGATGATCACAGATGGATTTTTTGTAGAGATAATTGCGTCGTGCTTTTTTTGCCCACGAAGAACACGAAGATATTGGAGGGGGGTGGGTTGTGCTGCGTGCTCCCGCCGAATGCGGGAGCAGCCCTACCGTTGTGGAAGATGAAGATGAAGGGGGACTCGTTCGGCGAAGCTCAGGGGGCGAGTGAAACACGAAGAATGGGGGCATGAAAAAGCCCTGGGCCGAACGAGTCGATCCAGGGCTGAAATGTTTAAAGCGTTATGCTTTGCGTAGTCGCTTACTTGCTGTCTGCGATGGCTGCTTGAGCAGCTGCGAGACGAGCAACAGGAACGCGGTTTGGCGAGCAGCTTACGTAAGTGAGACCAGCTTTGTGGCAGAACTTAACGGACTCTGGATCACCACCGTGTTCACCACAGATGCCGAGCTTGATGTTCGGGTTAGTAGATCTACCACCGTTTACACCGAGCTTTAGCAATTCACCGACACCTTCTTGGTCGATGGTTGCGAATGGGTTCTGTGGAAGGATGTCGAGATCCTTGTACTTGCCGAGGAAGCTACCTGCGTCATCACGGCTCATACCCATTGTAGTTTGGGTCAAGTCGTTG
>CAWVWU010000045.1:0-21678 GCA_963933925.1 uncultured Puniceicoccaceae bacterium | reverse complement strand
AAACTAACCCAGAACTAGACCACCTTGAGTTTTAACAAGAATTGGGACATCCCCTAAAACTGGGTTGGAATTGGCGACTGACATCTTTAGTCTGAATCCAGATATACCCGTAATTTTGGCGACAGGATTGATAGACCCTTCCGAATTAGAGGAATCTAAACCAGAGAATATCGTAGAGGTCATTAAGAAACCCTTTAAATTGGATGATTTGGTTGTGATCTTCGACAAGATTTTCAATACGAGCGTATAGCGGACGGTTTGTATTCGTGGTGTTTGTTCGGGGTCTGCCTTAGGGATCGTTTGGAGGTTCCTATGATGTGATTGTTGGCTTGTCCGAAAGTGTTGAAGGTAGATTGCGCCGAGATTATTGGGTTGGGTGTATCTCGGGATGATGATGACTACTCAAAAATATGGCTTCTTGTTTTTTGAGGGCGTGCTATTTAAAGTTCTTTTTCGAAAAGGGCTGGGTTGAAAACTATTGAAATTAGTTTTCTAGACTTGCCGCGAATTGGCTCATTGTTTCGAAGGTTTCTTTGGCAGTTGTGTGAAGTTCGGTGTATTTCTCCACAGCAGCGTTTCTTTCGCCCGCGACGCTTAGGTTTTCTATTTCGAGTGAGAGGGCACTGAGTCGTTCAGCTCCAAAGTTTGCAGCACTTCCTTTCATCCTATGTGCGAAGAATCTTATTTGTTTTAAGTCACTGGAATTCGCCACAGCCTCATCGAATTCTTGCATTTCTTCGGGAGCGGTTTCTAGGAAGAGATTAAGCATCTCTAAAATGGTTTCCTTATCTGACCCGTACATAATTTTTAAGCGATTCGGGTTATAGATGCATTGTGAGGTTGAAATAGCAGCGGGTGTCCCTGAATTTATGATGTCGTTTATGTCTACGGAGTCGTCGATGGTATCTTCTTCTTCGCTTTTCGTCTCATTTGTATGGGCCGGTGTTTTAGCTTTTTTGAGGAGCCATTTTTCCAGCATTTTCATGAGAGATTCTGGGACGATAGGTTTTGAAAGGTGGTCGTTCATTCCTTCAGCGAAGCATTTCTCTTGATCTTCTTTAGAGCTGTTTGCTGTGAAGGCGACAATGGTGATTTCTTTGTTTTCTATTCCTGCTTCATTGTTTCGAATTGCACGTGTGGCCTCGTATCCGTCCATATCTGGCATCATACAGTCCATTAATACGAGGTCGTAGTTTTTGGCCTTGATTGCTTCAATTGCTTCTTTTCCATTTTTAGCCTGATCTGCGATGATCAGGTGGCGTTGTTTTAGTAGGTCTTTCGCTATTAGGCGATTTGTTAGGTTGTCGTCGACGACAAGGATTTTGTATTGGCTGAAATCGGATGTTTCGCATTTGTTGGTCTTTATATCTCCTGCATCGAGGCAGCTTTGTTTACTTTGCGTTAGGATGGTTTGAAATTGTTGTAGTCGAATGGGCTTGCTTAGGCTTGCGTGAATATAGGGTGGGGTGTCGCCAAATTCGGTGTTATTTAGTAGATCTAGCATGACCATTTTTGCATCATTGATAGACTCGTCCGAGTTTATGTTAGCTTCCCACTCTTTGGCTTGAGAGGCGAAGATCATCGAATCGATGAAGACTATATCGAATCTATATTGTTCTGGTCGGTCCTTTTTCTTGTAATTGAATTGTTGAAGATTTCCTACTGTTTCCACCTCGCAACCCCAAAGTGTTAACCATGTGTTCAAGTAATTTGATATTGATCTGTTATTCTCAACGAGTAGGGCTTTCTTGTATTTGTTGTTTGTAAGCAACCGTGTTAGGTTTTGTATTGGTGACCGGTTTGGGGATGGGATTCGTATCCAAAATGTAGAACCCACATTTTTTTCACTATTGATCCCAATCGTTCCACCGATGTGCTCTATTATGCTTTTGCATATGGAAAGGCCGAGTCCTGTTCCGCCGTACTCTCTGGTTGTCGAAGCATTCGCTTGAGTAAATGGGGAGAATAGGAGCTTTTGAGTTTCTTCGTTAATACCGATTCCGGAGTCTTTGACGTAGATTTCGATGGCGTCATTTTCGGTTTTTATGGTAGCGAGGCAGGCTCCTATTTCTATTCCACCGTTTGATGTGAATTTAATGGCGTTACTAATTAGATTTGAGATGACTTGTCGGATCTTGTGTGCGTCGTTTTCAACTTCAACTGTGGCATCGGGTGTTATGTGACAGTAGAAATCGAGGCCTTTTTCGAATGCGTTGTTGGCGTGAATCTCTGTGATTTCTTCGACGAGCTCATTAATCGAAAATTTGGAATTTTCGATCTGCATTTTTCCCGCTTCGATTTTTGAAAAATCGAGGATGTCGTTGATTAGACCAAGCAGGTCATTGGCACTGTTTTGAGCTATTCTGAGGTACTTTCCACAATTTTCAGGCACGTTGGGTTCCATTATATGGAGTACGCCGAGTAAGCCATTCATCGGCGTTCGGATTTCATGACTCATTGTTGCGAGAAATTGGCTTTTAGCATTGTTGGCTTCTTCGGCTTCAATTTTTGCGGCGGCTATTTCCTCTGAAATTTTCTTTTGTTCGGTGATGTTGACGAGTGTACTGATTTCTTTGTATCGCTTCTGATTCGGTTCCCATATTCGTATCCATGATATAGAAACCCAAACAACATCACCGTTCGGGTGGATGTAGCGTTTTTCCATGGAAAAATGATTGGTTTCCTTTCTCTTAATCGCTCCGAGGCCTTCTGTTTGTTTTTTGATGTCTTCGGGATAGGAAATCTTGTCGAAGATACCTGGAGTTTCTGCGGTTTCTTTGGTGAGACCTGTTATCTTTAGATGGGCGGGATTTATGAGGCGTTCATGAAATTTTGGTGGTTTACCAGGAACTGTGGGTTCGACGTAGGACCACATGAGTCCGATTGGGATTGATTCGAAAATGAAACGCAGTTGTGACTCTTTTCGGCTCAGGTTTTCGCTCGTTTCTTTGAGATCGGTGATATTGAGCATCGAACTCACTTCTTGATAGCCTTTTCCGTCGGCGTCCCATTGGCGCTCCCAAGATGCCAGAACCCAGACTGTCGTTCCATCTAGGCGGTTATACCGCTTTTCCATGGAAAATTTGTTGGTCTCGCGTGAGTCTAAGGAGATGCGAATTTCCTTTTGAGTGATTGCATCTTCGGGATGGGTTATTTTTTCGAAGATACCTGGAATATCCATCTCTTCGTCACTGAGGCCGGTAATGAGTTGGTGGGCGGGGTTATGGATGCGATCTTTGACGCGCATCTTTCCGTCCTCTTTTCGTTGGCCAGACCAGTGGAGTCCGATGGGAGTAGAGTTGAAGATGAACTGCATTTGGTTCTCTTTTCTCACGAAGTCTGTTTTAGCCTTCCTAAGTTGAACGTAGGAGAGCCAAGCTCCGAATGCTAGGGCGAGGTTAACTCCGATGCTCAGAATTGTGGTTTGAGTGGAGTTTGTCGTTAAAAAACCATAGAGGATGTTGATCCCGATTGCTGTTGATAGTAGAATTCATGCAAGATTTTGACTATAAGTGGGTGGGGTGATGTTGTTGTTGTCGGTCTGGGCCATGGTATATAAGAGGACAATAAGGGGTATTGGTAAAATCGGTTTTATTTGATGTGAGGTTAAAGGTCTTTGAGCTTTGACCTTATTTTAGCGTGTGAAGAGCCTGTGCTCCTTCGTTTTCAAGGAGATGACCCTGTATTGTTGTGTGGGGCGTTGTGTATGGCACAGAGGAGACGCATTTCTGAATTGTAAAAATGAGCTTCATTATCGGAATATGGATCATTTGATTTACATGTGTAGAAATAGGGATCATTTTGTGGTGAGACGTCGAATTGTGGTTGTGGTTTCGCCGGCTTTTTGACGTCCTAAGCGGGATTGGAATTTGGTATATGGAGTTACAGCGATTTTTTGATTTTTGGAATTTAAGAGAGCATCCGTTTCAAGCTGAGGAGGCTCGCAACGATAGCGTTTATAATCGGATGATGGGGGCTGCGGTGACGCATCCGGATTTTGCCAAGATTTATGGGGATCCATCGAGTCCGAGCACGACGATTGTTTTCGGAGAAAAGGGGAGCGGTAAGACGGCGATGCGTTTGATGATTCAAAGCCGTATCGATGAGTATAATGCTGATCGCAAGGAGGGTCGTGTATTTCTCGTGTGCTACGATGACTTGAATCAAACTTTGGATCGTTTAGCAGGTGTGATGCGCACGAAAGACAGGAGCAAAGCGTTGCAGTCTTTGTGTTTGTCCGATCACCAGGATGCTATTCTCGCACAAGCCGTTACGGATTTACTGGATAGTGTTCTGAATTCAAAGGATCGGTCAGAGTTAAAGAAGCGGAGGAAAGCATTGAAGCGTATGAGTCTTCAAAAGCGAATGGACTTTGCTACTTTGGCTCTGCTTTATGACCAGCCTCGTAGTGGGGAATCAAGTGAGCGTTGGCGTCAGCTGAAACGTATTTTAAAGGTTGGTACTTCTTGGAATCGCGGCGCGCATTCTGCGATGTCGATTACCTTGGGCCTTGTCGCGGTGGTTGGTTTTGTGGGGTGGTACTTTTTTGATTCGCAAGCATGGGAATTTATTGTCGCCGTGTTGTTTGGTTCGCTTGGTTTTTTAGGGTCCGGTTTTTGGTGGTTGGCTCGTTCTTGGCGATATGGTCGATTGGCTCGGCGTTTAGCGAAAGAAGTGCGCATTGGTCAATACCCAAGGGATTCGATGTCTCGGAAGCTTTGGGATTTGAATGAAGAGAGAATGGCTGGGCAGCCGTTACCTGAGAAGGGCGATCAAGATATACGGTATGACTTAACGAACCGTTTTGTTCACGTTTTGAAGGAGATTGGGTTCTCGAGCTTGGTGGTGTTGGTTGATCGTATTGACGAACCCATGATGGTGAACGGAGAACCTGAGCGGATGAAGCTCGTCCTCTGGCCGATGATGAACAACAAATTTCTCCAGCAGCAGGATATTGGGATTAAGATGCTATTACCTGTCGAGATGAGCCAGTTGTTGGCGGGGGAGAGTTCTGAATTTAGGCGTCAGGCTAGATTGGATAAGCAGAATGTCGTTAATCCGCTGCGTTGGACTGGAATCACCCTCTATGACTTGTGCTCTTCTCGCTTTCGGAATTGCCGGATCGAGGGTGCGGAGACATGTGCTTTGGAAGATTTGTTTACCGATGAGGTAACTCGTGATGATCTTGTCGAGGCTCTTGATCAGATGCACCAGCCGCGGGATGCTTTTAAGTTCCTCTACGCGATAATCGCGGATTTCTGCAATAATACTTCTGCAGAGGGAACTGATTTTAGGATACCGAAGGCGACTTTGGATTTTGTGCGGCGTACTCAAAGTGATCGACTCGTTGAGCTGTATCGAGGTGCAGGGACAGCGTAAAGAGGTTATAGAGAGCGGAGGCGAGCACCTTGAGTTTCTCCCTGATTGGTTTCTTTGTCGTATTGGCGGTTATTCGCTCTTATGTTTTCGAAGTATTTATTTGCGGTTTGTATTCTAAATAACCGTACTTCTTCTTTGTTTGAGAAGTCCTTCCGACTTAGAAATGCGTCGTAGAGTTCTTTGGCGTGTGTTTCTGCGATCGTTGCATGAACTTTTTCGTGATCATAGAGGGCCGTGTAGAATCGATTCCATTCTTGTGCGTATAGGTCCTCTCCTTCGGAAGTGATGCGGTTTGGGAGGTGGTATATTATGTCGAGTGCAATGTCTGCTTTGTCTATAAAATGAAGCCCATCAATTTCGGCAAGAGTCGTTCTGTAGTTAAGGTTCCAATTGGTTACTCCAAAGTACTTGTGCCCGTCATTTGAAGTTGCCGCTTCTTTTTTCATTGCTGCGGTGAGTTCCATGGGAGTGTTTCCGTGAATGTCGTAGTATTCTATGTGAGTCGTTACTTTTAATGTATTTCTCGGGGGGCGATTGGAATACCACGCGTAGCTTGCAAGGAGGGATAGGGTGAAGCTTATTGAAAAAAGCAGGAGGAATTTTCTAAATTTTCGCATGGGTGGAGAGTGCGGAGGCGATTCAAGACACAAAAAAGAGCGGATCTGGTGGATCGCGCTCTTTATCGTAGGGTTTTGTGCTGAGTTCTTATTCGGCGTTCATTCGTTTGTCCCAGTCGTAGGCCCGGTCGGTTACGTGGTTTTCCATGCGCCGTATCCTATTCTCGAGGGAGCGGAACTTGTCCTTGAGTTGGCTTAGTCCGTGTTTCCGAGAGGCGTAATACGAAGTGTTGTGAGTGGTGTCTTCTTGTTCGGGAGTTTTGACCGGTTGTTTTTTGATGATCAATGCGAGGGCGATGTATATGAGCCCAGTCGGGAAGAAAAATGTGATAGCAAATGCTATGATGAATGAAATACGTATCCATGCTACGGATAGGTTAAGGGTGTCGGCGATTCCTTGACAGACTCCGAAGAGCATTCCGTTGGAGGATCTATATAAATTTGATTTCATTGTTTATGTTAGGTTTAAATTTTTCGGTTAACGTCTTTTCTCCATTAGAATTGTCTCGAGGGACTCGATGCGTTTCTCCATGCGTTCAAGCCCTGAGTGTAGATCGTTGAGTAGTATGGCTTCTTCTTTGTCCAGGTTAGATGTCTTTGAATCGTGTCGATCGTGCATCTGTTTGTTGAGTTTTAGTACTGTGTTGCTAAGCACGGGAATTCCTACCGTGATGAACATGATACCAAGAATGAATATGACTACGCTGGTGGGCATGAGTAAGGAGGATGGTGGAGGTTAGTTGGAGTGTGGTGAGGCTAGCTTAACTGGGATTTCCTCCTTTATCTTCCATCGACTTTTTGAGGGCTGCAAGCTCTTCTTCGAGCTCATCGTCTCCGGCGAGCTTTGAGAATTCGTCTTCGAGAGTGGGCTTCGTTTTTACGTTAACGAGGTCGGCTTCTGCGTCCATGCGATCGATTCTGTTCTCAAGGGCTTCGAATCGTGCAAAGGCATCGGTATTTGTGACCTTGCGGATTGTTGATTGGACTTGGTGACGCTTTTGGACCTGTGCGTGGCGTTGAACGAGAGTCTTGTGCTTGTCACGGGCGGTTTTGAGTTTCGTCTCAAGTTCTTCGATGTCTTTTTTGTATTGGGCAACGACGTTGTCGAACTGAGCGGCTTCGTTATTGAGGCGTTCGAGTTCTTCGATGTAGCGACGCTTTTCGACGAGTGCTTCACGAGCGAGATCGTCACGGCCCTTGCTGATTGCGAGGGTGGCTCGGTTTTCCCAATTGGTTGAGTGGTTGTTAGCCTGGTCAAGGGAGCGTTCTACGCTTGCTTTGTTGGCCATTACTCCGGCACAGGATGCTTTGATTTCAACCAGCGTGTCTTCCATTTCCTGGATCATCTGCTTGATAAGCTTCTCTGGGTTTTCCGCTTTGTCCAACATCGCGTTGAGGTTGGAACTTACTATGTCTTTTACTCGTGTGAATATGCTCATGGTTTTGTTTCTGTTAAAGTTATGTTCTGTTTAAGTGATTGGTTGGTTACATAAAATTTTGATAATCAACTGAGGAGATCGTTTGCAGAAGTTCTAGGGCAACGTACTTGGTTTCAGTGAAGACGATTGTGAGGTGTTCTTTGGAACACTGCATGTGCTCGGCTAGTGTTTGGAAATAGGTGCTTAGGATGAGTTGGATTTGAGTGAGGATTTCCATTTCTTGTTTTCTCGAATTAGTTGGTTCGATTAGTCCTATACCATGATTCGTGCCAACTTTGCTTGAAAGTATATTAACTCCTTAATAGCCAACGGATAATAAAATTAATTTGATTGTTCTTCTTAAAAACGTTGCCAAATATGGTTGAAATAACCAATTTAATGGTCAAATAGACCATGGGAACTGACCAATATTCATATCAACCACGCAAATTGCCTGAGGCGATTGGGAATTCGGAGACATTTCTTGAATTTCAAGAGAATTTGTCCCGGGTTGCTAAGGTCGATCGACCTGTGTTGATCATAGGGGAGCGTGGAACGGGTAAGGAGCTTGCGGCGAGTCGTTTACACTTTTTGTCTCAGCGTTGGGATGGTCCAATGGTGGCTTTGAATTGTGCGGCTTTGTCTGAGTCTGTTTTGGAGTCGGAGTTGTTTGGGCACGAGCAGGGGGCGTTCACTGGAGCGGCGAAGGGGCGTAAAGGACGGTTTGAATTGGCGGAAAGTGGGACCTTGTTTTTGGATGAAGTGGGTTTGATTTCGATTCCGGTGCAGGAGAAAATTTTGCGTGCGGTGGAGTATCGATCGTTTGAGCGCTTGGGGAGTTCGACCTCGATTCAAGTGGATGTGCGGATTATCGGCGCGACGAATGCAGATTTGCCTGCGATGGTTAAGGCGGGGGAATTTAAGGACGACTTGTTGGATCGATTGTCCTTTGAGGTTCTCTATTTGCCGCCGTTAAGGGCACGGCCTGAGGATATTTTGTATTTGGCCCGTCACTTTGCGGCACAGATGTCTCACGAGCTCGGATTTGAGGAGCCTCCGACGTTTTCGCAGTCAGCTGAGGACGCGTTTGAGCGTTATAGATGGCCGGGGAATATCCGTGAACTAAAGAATGTTGTTGAGCGTTCTGTGTATCGTAATGGGGAAGGGGTGATTCGCGAGGTGGACTTTGATCCGTTTTTGAATCCGTATGCGGGGGAGGTCTCAAAGGACGAAGAGACTTCGAGTGAGGGGAGCTTGGGGGGCGGACTTACTCTGAATAAGGAGGTTCGTGCCTTGGAGATCCGGCGTTTAAGGGAAGCGATGGTCTCTTGTGGAAATCGACAGTCAGATGCGGCGACAGTCTTGGGGATGACTTATCATCAGTTCCGGAGTTTGTATCGGAAATACAAGGATGAAATATGAGCCTCGTGATTTCAGTGGGCATTGCTGCTCAAGAAATGTTTCTGTGGAAAGCTTGAGTTTCTATTTCTCGTCATCAGTCCACGGAGCTGGAATGACTTCGAAGCCTTCAGATGTCTTTCGTAGGTATACTTTTTGATATTCGAAGTGTTCGATCCTTTTGTACCATACCCTTCGTGTGCTTTGGGGAACTCTTTTCGTGACCGCCCCGTAGGGTGATTCGACCCAAACCAGCCCATCGGGAGATCGCTGGAAGAACTGGCCATCAGCTAGGATAAACTCCTTCCCCTCCAACCAGAACGATATTTCGGGCGTTGCTGAGTATTCGACGACTTCGGTTTCTCCTTTGTGAACATAATCAACGGTAGGCGTGTCGACGACGATATATCCTTGGGGGACTCTCGAGTAGTAGGTGTTCTCGAAGCGGAAGTAGGTCGTGCCTGCAAAGTGAACTCTAGCGTGTCCTCGCGGTAATCGTGGAATGACTGCACCGCGTGGGGCTCGAACGACGGTGTAACCTCGGTTCGACTTGTGGTAATAGCTACCGTCGTGATAGCGGTAATGTCTTTTGCCAACGTTTACATTTATAGAGCCATGCGGCAGTCGAAATCCCAAATCTATGCCGATCGAGACATTCGGTTTGGCTACGATTTGTGGCGAAAAAAGGGGAGTGAGGGCGAGCCCGGCCACGAGAAGGAGTTTCATGATTTGGCTTTTCATAACGATTATTGGTACCCCTTAGACATTACCATGGGTGCGATTGTTTCATTACATTATTGTTATGAAATAAGAGGCATTAGATAGGCCGAGAGTAGGTAGCCTTAGGCCATAGAGGACAGCTCTTGATTTATGAGGCGTTCAAGTTTGCACGCGAAGTACGAAGATGAAGTATGAGGGGGCGGTTTGAATTGGCGGAAGGCGAAACCGCTATTGCTAAAAACGACGATTGGGAATCATGATCACGCTCATGAAAAGCTCGACGCAGCCATTTTGTCTGGATCTACACGGTTGGTATTCTGGAAGCAAATCAGCCGCCCTATTCAAGACCTGTGCACAGTGGTTCTTTCGAACAATGAGGGCACCGCTCTAATATGATATTTACAGGGGGCCTAAAGACTGATTTCGAACGCAGTTGCGAAAGGCTTTGGGTGACTCTGATATTGGGGTGATTTCTGTCAATGCGGTTCCTATCTTTGTATTAATTTCCGCAGTTTCCCACAGTCATTTGGAAGAAAAGGATAGACGGGAAGGCTTCATTACAGCGGTTGTACCGTTAGATATCATACAACACTTCGATTGAAGCCTTTGCTTCGCGATTCAGTTTTTCACATACTTGTCTGCAAAGTGGAAATATCATCTCGTCCTTGATCGAGTAGATTACTTGAGTTCCGCGTTTTTCGCGTGAGAGAAAGTTGGAGTCAAAAAGGAGATTGAGCTGCTTTGAGGCATTTCCTTGCGAGATTCCTATTCGGCTGACGATCTCTCCCACGGTTAGGGCACCTTCCTTCAGTTCCATGAGAATTGCGAGGCGAGTCGCGTCGGAGAAGACGCTAAACATTTTGGCGACTTTTTCAAGTGATGCTCGATCCATTTTGGTTTTGATAATCATTAGGATTGACAATTTATATTCAAATATTCTTATATGCGAATATAGGAAACAACATAGATGGCGAGTTGAATTTTAAAGCATTAAGGTTACCAGCATTCCGTGGAGTTAACAAGTTCAGATGAACTTGGGCATCCATAGACAAAGGTATGGTATTAGATTTCGTCATTAAATTAACTGGAAGGGGAAACAGCGATAGTCTAGGCAAATTTCACTGGTTTGGACTGTGGGAAAGCCAATGGCTTTATCGTTTGTGATTTCGAATGACTATCGATAGAATTTTAGAAGAAACTGGCTTATGAAACGATTATTCAAGTTGATCGTTTTCGCATTACTTCCACCCGTGTTCGGGCAACATCAAACTCCGACGCTCACGGAGCCTTTTGTTAATGGAAGTATTCCCTATTCTATTGAAATTAGGGAGGTTTCCTTTGAGCCAGCGATTCTACCTAACATTCACTCGACTGCTGCCGCTGAATGGCAAGGGCAGTGGATAATTCTCGGTGGTCGGACGAATGGACTTCACGGGATGACTGGCATGAACGCTTTTAGTCCGGCCTACGAAAATCGCGACGTTTGGGTGGTCGATCCTGAGTCAAAACAAAGCTGGCATAAGAGTCTGGAAGATTCTGCCGCTAGCGGATTAAGCCAAAATCTCGTTGATTCATTGAGCGCGGTGAACACCCAGTTCTATCAGGATGAGAGCCATTGGATGATTGTCGGTGGATATGGATACAAGCGCTCGGTCGCAAACCATGTCACCTATGGAACCATTACGCATATCGATCTCCCGGGCTTAGTTGGGTGGGTTAAGGAATCGCCCGGCTCTGAAAGTTCTCTTGCCGCCGATCACATTGATCAGATCGCGGACAACTTTTTTCAAGTAACGGGAGGAGGGTTGGAACGCATCGGTGATGAATATCAGCTTATATTTGGTCAGAATTATGCTGGGTCCTATCGTCCTTTCTTGAGTGGGATTTATACGAAACAGGTACGACGATTCAGAATCGAAACAAGCAACGGATTTCAAATTCCAGAGGAATCGAAAATCGCGACCACTCCGAATGACGCATTTCGGCGAAGGGATTTGAATGTCCTCACCATTCTTGAGCGAGAGGATATCAATGTGTTTAAGGAACGGGCACTGGTGCTATCGGGTGTTTTTACTCCTGAAACCGGAGTCTGGACAGCTCCAGTGCTTATTGGTGCAGGGGGGAGTGTGGTAATGGACGATCCGCTAGCCAGTTCGACTCTTAAACAAGGTTTTCAAGTGTACCATTGTTCGAAAGCGAGTCTCTATAACCGAGTAACCAACGAATCGCACGCTCTTCTCTTTGGAGGAATTACGGTGCTTGAGAGAAATTTGGATACGAACCAATATATCCGCGACGACCAAGCACCCTTCACGAATCAATGCAGTCTTGTTGTTCGTGATACCAATGGGATGATTAGGCAGTATTGGCTTCCCACCCGTTTTCCTGATATTCGACTCAATGGGAAAGAGCTGCGTTTTGGTGCAAATGCTGAATTTTTTATTTCCAGAGATGTTCCAACCCTGCACCCCAAGGTGATTGATCTCGCAGCGATTCGTTCTCCCACTGTTATCGGGCATATTTTTGGTGGTATCTTTGCAGACGCTGGAAACAACGGAAGCACCGGAGCTTCGGGTAGAGTATTCGAAGTCACCCTTGTTCCGATCGCGAATACGGCACCCCTATCGATTGTGACGTTTCCCACCCTAGAGCTTAACTGGGAACCAATCGCTGATCACACGGATCTTATTGAGTACTCGAATGATATTAGCGTTTGGCACGAGTTTAGCGGCAGCCTCAGTGGCCCGACGAAATGGCCGATTGAAGATCCTATGACTGCACGGTTCTACCGTCGTCTTTCGGCGAAGCCGACTAGTCCATAGCACATCAGATAGCCCAGAGTTTTCTTGATCAATTTTGGTTTTGATGGATTTGCGCAACACTTGTGGGAGAGGTGGAAAATGCGAGGTTGCTACAGGGCGTTCTTTTGCTTTCTTTAGGCGACGAATTTGAAAGATCGTAATTACATTCATATAAAGGGGGCACGTGAGCATAATTTGCAGAACGTGGATGTGCGGTTTCCGCGTAATAAGCTGATTGTGGTGACGGGGGTGTCGGGCTCGGGTAAGTCGTCGCTGGCGTTTGATACCTTGTATGCGGAGGGTTACCGAAAGTATATGGAGAGCCTGTCGACGCAGGCGCGTCAGGTGATGGAGCAGATGAAGCGTCCGGATGTTGATTTTATCCATGGATTGTCTCCTGTTTTGGCGATTGAGCAGCGTGCGTCTAACTCGTCGCCTCGGAGTACGGTGGCGACGGTGACGGAGATCGCGGATTACACGCGGGTTTTGTGGACGATGCAGGGGGAGCAGTATTGTCCGAAGGATGGTGGCTTGATCGCTCAGCAAACTTTGGAGAGTTCGGTTGAGCTGGTGATGGCATTGCCGGAGCGTACGCGGGTTATGTTGCTGGCTCCTTTTATGAAGGCGAAACCGGCTGTTCTGAAGGAGGAGTTGCCTCGGTTGAGGCAGAAGGGGTATCAACGGGTGCGTATCGGAGAGGATATCATCGATGTTGATGATCCTAAGGTGGGGCCGAAGGGGCGAAATGTTCAGAGCATGGATATCGTTGTGGACCGCGTGGTTGTCAGTGAGGATCAGAGGAGTCGCGTGGCGGATTCTTTGGAATTGGCGTTTAGCGAGGGGAAGGACCGAGCGATCGCGTATTATCAGGAGAGTTCGTCGTCGCCTTGGAAGGAATTGGGTTTGAGTCGGAATTTCGCGTGTGGGGACTGTGGTGAGGTTTATGAGCCGATTACGCCGCGTCATTTTTCGTTTAATACGAAAGATGGGTCTTGCCCCGAGTGTTCGGGGATAGGGAAGACGCGTCGGTTCTTGGAGGAGCTCGTGGTTCCTGATGGGAAGAAGTCAGTGAAGGGTGGGGCGTTGAAGCCGCTTCGGATTGGGGGGAAGAGTTTGATTATCCGTCATAATGCATTGCTTAAGCAGCTCGGTGAGCAGTTGCCGTTTGATAATACGATTCCGTGGAAGGATTTGGATGATGGGTTGAGGAAGCAGTTGTTGTGGGGTGTGGAGGATCGATTGTTTGAGTTTAAGCTAACGAGAGGTCGCCGTAAGACTGCGATTGAGCCGGTTCCTTTTGGAGGGATTATGCCCTTGTTGCAGAAGGCTTATTTGGAAACGAAGAGCGATGGGTATCGTGCTCGTTTGATGACGTATCAGACGGATCAGGATTGTCCGTTATGTCATGGGCATCGATTTAGTCCACGTAGTGCGAATGTTCGCGTGAATGGTAAGAGTCTGCCCGAGTTCCTGTCCATGGATATTGAGTCGGCGTTGGATTTTATCCGGGAGGTGCAGAAATCGGGATCTGAGGTTTCTAACTACGGCGAGGTTGTTGGGGGGATTGAGTTTCGTCTCCGGTTTCTGAAGGAGGTTGGTTTAGATTATCTGACATTGGATCGGCAATACAGTACTTTGAGCGGTGGGGAATCGCAGCGTGTTCGACTCGCGACTCAGCTTGGTATGAGTTTGATGGGGGTGATTTATGTGCTCGATGAACCGAGTATCGGGCTGCATCCGAAGGATAATTTGCGTTTGATCGAGACGTTGCGTGGGCTCCGTGATGGAGGGAATACTGTGGTTGTTGTTGAGCATGACGAGGATACGATGCGAGCGGCGGACCATCTCGTCGAGCTGGGGCCTGGTGCAGGGCATCTTGGTGGGAATTTGTTGTTTGAGGGAAGTTTTGAGGAATGCTGTAAGGCGAAGACGGGAGTGAACTCGACGTCGGCTTATTTGTCGGGGGATCAGGTTTTGACACGCCATACGGAGTTGAAGTCGCCGGGTGCTGATTGGGTCGAGGTTCGCGAGGCGAGTCACCATAATTTGAAGAATGTCACGGCACGTTTTCCTGTTGGGCTACTTACCTGTGTCACGGGTGTTTCGGGGTCAGGTAAGTCTACTTTGGTCAACAAGATATTGGCTAAGGCGGCGGCTCGAAAATTGAATCGCTCCAAGGAAATTCCGGGATTGCATAAGGGGATTGTGGGACTTGATGTCTTTGATCGTGCGGTGCGTGTGAGTCAGGAACCGATCGGGCAGAGTCCGCGGTCGAATCCGGCGACGTTTACGAAGCTCTTTGATTTGTTGAGAGATCTTTATTCGAAGGTGCCGTTGTCGCGAGTACGTGGCTACAAAGCGGGGCGCTTTAGCTTTAACGTAAAGGGCGGTCGTTGTGAGCGTTGTAAGGGAGATGGTGCGATTAAGCTGGATATGCTTTTTATGAGCGACGCCTATATTGAGTGTCCGAGTTGTGGTGGACATCGTTACAATCGGGAGACCTTGGAGGTTAAGTATGCCGGGAAGTCGGTTGCGGAAACGTTGGAGCTTAGCGTGAGTGAGGCGATTGAAGTCTTTCAGAATGTACCACGGATTATGGACAAGCTGAATACTTTGGATGCTGTAGGGTTGGGCTATTTGAAGCTTGGGCAGCCTGCGAATACTTTGAGTGGTGGAGAGGCACAGCGATTGAAACTATCTTTGGAGCTTTCGAAGAGGGGTGAGGGCAAGGCTCTGTATATCTTGGATGAACCGACGACGGGACTTCATTGGGCGGATGTTCAGAATTTGATCGATTTGTTGTATCGGCTGCGTGATCAGGGAAATACGATCGTGGTTATCGAGCATGATATTGGGATGATTGGTCTCGCGGATTGGGTGATTGATTTGGGGCCTGGCGGTGGAAGTCGAGGTGGGGAGATTGTCTTTTCGGGGACGGTTGAGGAATTGGTGAAGTGTCAGCGTTCGGAGACGGGCTTGGCTTTGGCTCGGGATCGAGGACGGTAGGTTTTATAATCCGTTGAATGTGGGGATCTTTGATTTTCTTCAAAGGATTGACCTTATTGAGGATGTTTCTCATTTTTCGCTATTGAGATTCAATATCGATTAAAATGTTTTCCTGTCCGTTTAAAGCACCTATAGAAGTATCGCTCCCATTTGGGGATCGGACGGTTGCGAGTAGGGGGGGGGAATCAGCGAGCAGGGCTTTCATTTTCGCCCTTTCAATTTCAAGTCGAGGTTTCTGAGGAACCTAGTTTTTGGCCCTTTGAGTCGTTTTCTCAGATCGTTTTTGTTCTGTGCGGTAGGATCGATTTTTCATATGCGTCCGGTGACGAAAAGACGGTTAGATCTGGGGAATTGTTCGCGACTTCGCTCAATGGTTGGCCGATGCGAGGGAGGTTTTACGGTTGCGTGGAAATTGCTGTTATCGAGTGTTCACGCATTGTTTGGAGTGGTTTGGTGAGTGAACAAGATAGGTTGTTACATAGTAAGCGGGTCTACCTTGGGTGTGAGCAGCGTGCGGAACCCATTTTTCTGAAGTACGTAATGGATTCGTCAATGAGAGCAATGGCGATGGATTTGGCTCAAAACAAAGGGGAGACTCCGAGTGATAGGATCATGGTTCAAGCTAAGATGCTTGAATTACTTTCTAGAGCTTCAGAGGGGAGCGTACTCGATGATTCGCTGACTAAGGATTCCTGTTTGCGGGATGACGATCGAGATTCATTGGCTGCGATTGCAGTGTATTTGGAATCGAAATTGGGAGCTGATCACTCATTGTCAGAGCTTAGCCGTAAGTTTGCACTGAATGAGTTTAAGTTGAAGAAAGGGTTTCGCGAGCACTTTGGTTCAACTGTATTCGGTTACTTAAGGCAGAGGAGGATGGAGTATGCGCGGGAGCTACTTCGGGGTGAAAATTCCACTGTTTTGGAAATTGCGAATCGTGTGGGGTATACAAATTCGAGCCATTTTGCTCGAGCATTTCGCGAATCGTTTGTAGTGAATGCAAAAGAGTTTTTATTGGGAAGTTAGTTATGAGTCTAAAAACAAAAAGTCTCTGTAGTTTTAAGAAATCTACGATAATCGATAATTACGTAGAGCTCCAAAATAATCGTAAGTTGTCCGCACTTTATTTGCGGTAAGTGTGCACGTGTTGCGTGTGACAAGAGTTTTTTGTGTAAGGCGAAGAAATTGGGGTAATCGTGTTTTCTCTCTCTCCCTTGAGAATTGATGGGAGTGTTCTTTTGAAAAAATCTATTGGAAATATCTTGCTTTTGTTGATGAGTTTTAGACTTTGACGAATCAAAGTATAAATAGATGTGTTATCAAAGTGTAGTGTTGTGTCGTTCAAAGAGTGTTCGTTTGAACTTCGTTGTAAGAGGGGTTGTTTTGTGTTCTGTGTTGTCTGGGCTTTTTGCTGAGACAGAAGATCATGTGTCTGATGCGTTTGAATTGCAGTCGTTTACAGTCGTATCTACGGGGACAAGGACTCAGCGTTTGGCGGCTGAGACGCCGATTCGTACTGAAGTTATGTCGTCGGAACTGTTTCTTTCTTCGGGGGCACGAGATTTGGCAGCGGCTCTTGAATATTTTCCCGGTTTGCGTTCGGAGGCCAATTGTCAGAACTGTGGGACTGCGGAGATAAAGATGCTTGGGCTTGGTGCTGGGTACAATCAATTGTTGTTTGATAGTCAGCCGTTGTTTTCGGGATTGGCATCGGTTTATGGTATTGAGCATATTCCTACGGCATTTATCGGGCGTATTGAAGTGGTGAAGAGCGGTGCGTCTTCGTTGTATGGGCCGGGTGCGGTGGCAGGTGTCATTAATATTTTACCTAATGAGCCTGTGGTAGATCGTCAGCGGTATGATTTCTCTTATGAGAATGTGAAGGGGAAGGCGTTTGTCAGTACGTCGTTTTTGCGTGACTGGGCTTCGGAGAGTGGGACGACAGCGTTTTCTGTGTATGGGCAGTTTAATGATAGCCCTGTCGTTGATCTTAATGATGATGGATTTTCTGAGATAACGGAGAAGCAGTTCTATACGGTTGGGACTCAGGCGTGGTTTTATCCGACTGAAGAGAGCAAGGTGAGTGTTAATTACTCATATAGTACAGAGGAGCGTCGCGGTGGTAATGCGGTCGATCTTCTACCGCATGAATCACAGATTACAGAGGAGCTCATACATGATTGGCATAAGGGTGGAATCTTTTGGGAGGGGCGTGTGGAGGACGCTGAGCTTCAGTTTCGACTTGGTGCATCTGTTTCCTATGTCGATCGCGATAGTTACTATGGTGGTGTAGGTGCGGTATCGTTACCCGGGCAGGATGGTTTTGATGAGGTTGAGTATGCAGTAGCTTTAGAGGACTCTCGATTGCTGTATGGGTATTCGGAAACATTGCGTCATTTTTATGATTCTTTCTTTTCTAAGCATTGGGGGGATCATGATTTATCGTGGGGTGTTCAATATCAGGTTGATGATGTCTTTGATGAGAAGCGTGATGATGAGGGACGTGCTTTGCGGTCGGATGGGTCGGAGGCTGACTATTATGGGGAAGACCCAATCGCGGAGGGGCGTTTTGCTAATCTTGGTTTTTATCTTCAGGATGAATGGATGCCGTCATCCAGCACGACATTGATAACTGGGTTGCGTGCTGATAAGCACTCGGAATTGGAGGATTGGGTGTATTCACCTCGTGTTGCTTTACGACAATCATTTGGTAAGGCTTGGGTGTGGCGTGCTTCGGTATCAACAGGGTTTCGTGCTCCGGAGATTTTCGACGAAGATTTTCATATCGAAATTTTGGATGATCCAACGCGGACTCGGAATGCAGATGGTTTAAAGGAAGAGCGTTCGACTTCGTATGCGGGTGGTTTCGTATGGACACCGAGTTTTCAAGAAAACCGTTTGCAGGTTGATGGTGAAATTTTTAGTACTGAGATACGAGATACGTTTAATGTGTCGAGCGTTCTTGTCTCGGACATGGAAGGGGAAATGTATAAGCAACGTGTGAATGCTGGTGGGTCTACCGTTCAAGGCTTTGAGATTAATGCGAATTATAAGTTAAGCGAGCGACTTAGTACGGAAATTGGGGCATCGTATGTCGATGCCCGTTTTGATGAAGCGCCCGAGGTGTTACCAGGTCTTTATGAGAATCGTTATTTGGAGACACCTGAGTGGACTGGCGTTGCACAGCTTAACTATAAAAATGATGATTTGGTGGATCTGTTTCTTGGTGTCGTTTATACGGGGCCGATGATTGCTGCACGATCGATCGACGGGACTTTGAACGAGAGTACGCAATCGTTTTGGGTGGTCGATCTCACAGCGACGAAGCACGTTCATTTGACGGTCAAAGGTAAGGAATTGCATATCGACCTGATGGCGGGGGTTAAAAATGTTTTTGACGAGCGTCAACCAGATTTGACGAGTGGTCCAGGTCGAGATACAACATATTTTTATGGGCCACGTTTTCCGCGGAGCTTTGTTTGCAGAGCAGGGGTGGATTGGTAGGATGAGAGTTATTTTTCTTTTGATACAGGTGGCTGCATGCGTGGCCGTGGAGTGTTCCGCTGAGGCCGATTTTTGGAATTCGGATTTGGATTTGGCGATGGAGGACGCTGCTTCAGAAGAGAAAGCCGTTTTGCTTTATTTTACAGGTTCGGATTGGTGTCATTGGTGTCGAAAGCTCGATAATGAGCTTTTTGCGGATACGCCCTACCGGAAACGATTGTTGGATAGCGTTATTCCAGTATTGCTGGATTTTCCTCGTGGTAGGAGTATCGCTCCGGGGACGTTGAGGAAAAATCGTATTGAAAAGCATAAATGGTCGGTGGATACGTTTCCTACCGTGATCTTGTTTGACCCGAAAAGCGGAGAGGAGCTCTGGAGGCACAGTTATATGTCAGTGGAGCTGGAAGAGTATCTTGAGGCGGTTGAAATCGCACTCGATTCGTAACACAGTTCCAAATTAATCCGTTTCGGAGGACCTTGAATCCGTCCGAGCTAGAGTCTGGGTGCGTTTCATCCATAAAGGTGCAGGCTTAGGTATATGGGGGAAGGTCGTAGCGTGCGTCGCAACTGCGGGATCCTTGTTCTTAGTGTATACGGGCTTTGTTTTGAGTTGGCGGCGGTTCTTTTTGAGTGGGAAGCGTCGTCAGGTGGAGTAAACTTTGTTTTGAGTATAGTAGTATTCACTACCTTTAGTGATGGATTGCTTCCTGTCTTTGATGGGAAACCATTTTTTGTGTACTGTAGTCATTGGCGGGTATGCTGGTAACCTGAAAAGGATGGGTTGCGTTTCTTTTGAGAGAGGATTGGGTTTTAGTTCTCTGTTTTGGGATACACCCTTTAAATTACCCCGCGATATAATGATTTCTATAATTGATACTCTTAATTCTTTGATTTGGAGCAAGGCCCTGGTCGGGTTGTGCCTTTTAACCGGTCTCTATTTTACGATCGCTACGCGGTTTTTGCAGGTTCGCATGATCCCGACGATGGTGCGTTGTTTGTGGCAGGGGAAGAGTTCGAAGCGTGGGGTGAGTTCGTTTCAAGCGTTTGCTTTGGCGATATCTGGTCGAGTAGGGACTGGTAATATTGCGGGAGTGGCTACGGCGATCGCGATGGGTGGACCCGGGGCGGTGTTTTGGATGTGGGCGATTGCGTTCCTAGGAGCAGGTTCGGCTTTCGTGGAGTCGACCTTGGCCCAGCTCTATAAGAGTGAAGTGGATGGACAGTTTCGCGGTGGACCGGCTGAATATATCGAACGGGGATTGAAGGTAAAGTGGTACGCGGTTCTTTTTGCGATTTCGACGGTTGCCGCTACTGGGTTCTGTTTACCCGGTATTCAATCTAACAGTATTGGATTGGCTGTTGAGAATGCGTTTAGTTTGAGTCCCGTGATTTCGGGAGGAATTGTCGTGGTGTTGCTCGGATTGATTATTTTTGGAGGGATTAAGCGCATTGGTCAGACGGCACAGTTGGTTGTTCCCTTGATGGCTTTAGGGTATGTTGTGATCGCTCTTGTCGTAGTTGCTTTGAATTACGAGCGCGTTCCCGGTGTGTTTGCTTTGATTTTTGAGAATGCTTTTAGTCCGTCAGCGTCTTTTGGGGGCATTGTGGGAAGTGCTGTTATGTGGGGTGTGAAGCGCGGTATTTACTCCAATGAAGCTGGGCAGGGGACTGGACCGATTGCGGCGGCGACGGCGGCGGTGAATCACCCGGCAAAGCAAGGGTTGGTGCAGGCGTTTTCGGTTTATATCGATACCTGGTTTGTGTGTACCGCTACTGCTTTGATGATTTTGGTGACGAAGTCTTATAACGTTGCGAATCCTGAGGGCGGTTGGCTTGAGGAGAATTTAGCAGGTGTGGAAAGCGGCCCGGCTTTTACTCAGCAGGCTGTGGATACGGTCTTTGCTGGATATGGTAGTGGTTTTGTCGCGATCGCTTTGCTCTTTTTTGCGTTCACCACATTGATGGCCTATTACTATTACGCGGAGTCGAATCTTTCGTATTTGATTAAGGGGAGTGCTTTGAGGGGGAAGGCGATCGCCGTGTTGCGCATTGCGTTCTTGGGAGTTGTTTTTTGGGGTTCGGTAAAGAGTGCTTCGATGGCTTGGGCTTTAGGGGATATCGGAGTTGGGTTGATGGCTTGGTTGAATTTAGTCGCGATCTTGTTACTGAGTCGTCCGGCTCTGCGGTGTTTGCGTGATTTTGAGCGACAGGCTAAGGAGGGAGAGGTCAGTGGGTTTGATGCGGAAGCAAACGGAATTCCGAATGCTCCGTTTTGGACGAAGCGTTAGGTTTCTTTCTGGGACTTGTTGAATGCGAAGGCGGTGATCTTTTTTCTAAAAGAGATTGATCACTTGGGATTGGCTCATTTCGAGCAGTCCCCATTCGCCGAGTTCGCGACCGATGCCTGATTTTTTCCATCCACCGAATGGAGCGGGAAATTCGCCTCTGCGATGGCCGTTGATTCCTACTCGGCCGCATTGAAGTTGGTTTGCTATTTCGTATCCGAGTTGTGGGGTTTCTGTCCAGACGGATGCGGAGAGTCCAAATTCACTATCGTTGGCCCAAGTGATGGCTTCTTCGATGTCGTGATAGGGGATGATGGGAAGGATCGGGCAGAATTGCTCTTCTTGTACGAGGGGATGATTGTGGTCGATGTTCGTCGCTAATGTGGGTGCGAAGAAGTTGCCTTTGCAGTTTTTGGTTCGAGTGGCTGGAAGAATGTTTCCGTCCCAGTCTGTAACGGATTGGGCGTAGTGGTGTGCTCGGTCGAGTTGGCGAGTCGTGGTGAGGGGGCCCATGTTTGTTTTTGAGAGCATACCGTCTCCGAGGTGGATC
>CAWVWU010000044.1:0-21746 GCA_963933925.1 uncultured Puniceicoccaceae bacterium | reverse complement strand
GCTGCAGAAGCGGGAAACCACCTTTTTATTTTAACAACTTATGGGACTCTTCCGTAAACATGTCGTACGAAGTACTGATTTGAGAGAGACGGTTCGTAAGTCGATTGATCATTCTCTTTCAAATCGTAAACACTGGGGTGGAGGCATCTCCATTCGCCTCTTTCTTTCTCCCACCAAAGAACTCTAGGAATTCCCCCTTCATTCTTCTGCTTACTAAATTCAATCTCGGTAGCAGCAAATCTAACCTTTTCCCAATCTGCTTCAGTTAGTCCATGCCTAGAGGCATTGCCCATCATACTCAAGGTTTTCACGTCTATGCTTACAATTTCGTTCAAAAAAGAGGAGTCGGAACACAATGCGATGAACTCATCTTTAGTCGTAGAGGCTCGAATATCACGGTGCATTAGCTGATACAGTGAGTCGTATTTACCGGCTCCAACCTCTTTGAAAAATTCATCTAGCGAATTGCGAAATTCATCTACCGCATTCTGCTCTGATTCACTCGACTCAAAGAGCTGGAATTCATTTGGCCAGGTCACGAATTCCTCAATTCCTGAAAAGATATCTCCAGACAGCAAGACTGCGAACGTGATTGTGAGCAAAAATTTCATGTACCTTTCTTTGAACGTCGAGGTGAGGCATGAGCGCAGGCGCGGAGCGCTGAAGCGAATTGTCCTCAACCGTCTTGTTGGCCTTGCTTTTTCAGGGCTTGCTTGAACCAGTCTCGAATCACTTTCCTATCTGGAATATCCCTAAGCACCCAGGTATCTGTATGATTTGAGAATGACAGTTTGTGAAAGGTGAAATTACCTGATGGGAGCGCATCCTTAAGGTAAGCCTTTGTTGCATCAACACTCTTTTCTTGGCTGATGAACTGTGGTCTATTGCCCAATCGTTTCAGTCGAGCTACTGCGGACTTCCGGTCACTGTTTACATATCCCCATTTCCGGACGCCATCATAATGACTATGACAAATGAAGCCGCGCCATATTGAGGCAATTTCATCATCATGCAGTCCGATATAATTACATGCGATCGCGCCGCGTGAAAACCCGGCAATGAATACGTTCGACGAATCGCCGCCATATTCCGTGCATATACGATTGACCGTTTTCTTGCAGTATTCAACCGTCGCATCGACGTTTCCCCACCATGTTGTGGCATTGCTTTGATTCTTTCTGTCTACAAAAGGCATGCAGATCCAGATAACACCTTTTCCTCCTGAGATACCATAGCCAAGGTTGCTGCCTTCGACGGTTCCCGGACTGGTCTTCCACTTGTTTCCTGCATACTCAACGATAACAGGATACTTTTCTCCCTTTTTCCAGTCAGTTGGAAGATAGAGCAGGTGATGCACTTTTGTTCCTGCGTAACTTTTATTGGTCTGCCTGACTCGTTTGCCTGGGGCAGGAGCGTGGTCAGTTGCGGGTGGCGTGATGAGATCGGGCAACACGCTCTCAATATCTTCCGCGATCAGGGACGGTGCGTGAAGCAGCGCTGTAATTGTCAATATCGTGAGATGTCTAATCATTTTCATGGCCAACGTACTGATGAGGCAAGAGGGCTCGCGCAGCGAGTACGAATTGCTCTCCATCTGCTGGTTAGATCTTTCATGTTTTAAACTTCAGTGTCCTCACTCCAGCCACAATGTGGACAAGTCTTTATCACGATGGTATGATCATTATTACCCACTACTGTGCTTTCGAAATCTGTAGCATTTGCTTTGCATTTCGGACAAGCGACGTAGCCAAGAATTGGATCTGGTCTTATGTTTCCAGAAATAAGTTCTTCTTCAAACAACTTCAATAGTTGATCTTTAGTCGGTTTGTTATTTGGGAGTTTTTCTATAATCGGTTTTGCCCAATCGGGGATTTCGGTAGATGATTTCTTGTAATAGGTGTGGCTCACTATCCAAGAAACCATGCCTCCAAGTACTACTCCTATTGCGAGTTCAATCATTTGTTCTATTTTTATCTAACGTCGAACTGTGGCAAGAGGTCACAGTGATGGTTGAATTTGGGTTGATCTGGGATGCGAAGACAATGCTGAAAAGTTCCGAGGCTGTTTAACCGAATTGACCACAAGTGATTTGTTCTCAGGGGATTCCATTTTGTTTAAGAGGAGATCTCGAAATCAAAAATCCCAATACCAAATCAATTCTTAAATTATTACTCATTGGAGGATCAATTTTATAGATTAGAAAATCATCTATTTTTTGAGAACGTTAAATATGCACCGTGTCGGATAATAATTTTCTGGTCAAGGCACTTACTAGGTAAAAACACACTCAACACCTAGAAACTCGTTATTATCCGACATGTCGGGATATCCATTAGCAATGGGATTATCCGACAAGTCGGATAATACTGGAAAAAGCATCTCAGATGTGGCGGTGGATTGCCCTCATTCACCGCCCTTTTACGAGAAGAATTTCACCAAGAACGACACAGATATTTACCCCCTTCCCTTTCAATCCTCCGAAATAAACGAGATCTAGAATTGTGGATCGAAGAGCATTGCCCAGGCCTTCATGCTTGAATGAAAACGGCGGCGGAGCTCGCCTTAAAGGAGTTCTTTCGGCCTCGATGTATATATTCCAACTCTACCTTCACGCAATGCAGACAAAGCTGCTTTAGCCCACGGGCTTTCGCGATCTGCTTGTTCTTTTGAAAGTCTCCATAGGTGCGATCGCCCACGATGGGAATCCCTCGCTTTGAGGTTTGGATACGGAGTTGATGCGTCCTCCCGGTAAGCGGCATCAAGGTCAACAGACTCAACAGGGGTGGACCGGGAATGGGTTTCACACCGACGAGCTTCGTTTCGGCACCCAGCCCCCCTCCTCCCGCCGAGGCACGCACGCCTCCTTCTGATTTTGTTACCTTAAGGCGGTCCTTCCAAAGGGGAGCTCCACGTCGCGGCATCCCAAACACCAAGGCTTCGTAGGTCTTGCGGACTTTTTTCAATTCAAAGGCTTTTAGTACCGGGTCGCGTAGGTCTCTGTTAAGAGATAACAATACCAAGCCCGAAGTGGCCCCATCGAGGCGATTCAAAAGAGTGACCTCAATGGGGTCCCCTTCTCCTATGGATACTCGAAACACTTCCGCATCCATGTCGTAAGGGGCGTTTAGCAAGGCTCGACGTTCCTCACCCCGCTTATTGGGGTGTGACATCACCCCAGATGGCTTTTCGACCGCCAGCAAGCCATTCGCGTCGCACACAACAACCCGAACTCCTTTCGCCCACGGCAACGATTTCGCCAAACTTGAATAATCCATTCCCAGAAAATGCTGTCGTCTCCCCAATCCAGAGCAAGCCGATTACGAGACTATGAAATATCTTACTATCTCTATAGTTCTACATTCCTCCGCTATTACTGAGCTGAGGTCTGAATTCTCCGTGCCATGCTTTGCAAGGCTTTCTCGTCTTCTCCGTCCGCCATTCTCGCTAGGACATACTTTCGCACGGCACCAAACTCCTTGGCTGACAACATATCCTGAACAATACTCATTGAATTGGGGCCAGTTATCACGCTCACGCGTTCTCGATTACTTACCCGCGTTGACTGAGATGACCCAAGCGAGACTGGGAAGGGTTCAAATTCGTAAGCAACGTCATCAAAAGAGTAATACAATTCGCCGACATAAGACGTCCTCTTGTAAGTCTCCTCGGGTCCATAGGCCTTCATTTCCCAGAGGATCGGAGCCGATCGATCAGCATTTATAACAAGCATGGGGCCACCAAAAAGTCGCATCAAAGGTGAATCATCGACCGTAACTTGAAATGAGACATGCCCTTCCTTTTCGCGAACCAACTCGACTTCGTTATCACCGTATACCGCTGCATCGGTCTTCACTTGTTGATGAGGCATTAATTCTACAGCTTCGCCATTAATGACGACCTCATAAGCTCTGTCCGAACCGCTTACGAGATAAACGTGTTGTGGACCGGGAATGAACATCATACCCCCGATCGCCACGAAACTCGCAATGATCACTCCGGGGACGATTAGAACGGGAAGTAACTGCCAAATACGACGGGGTACCTTCGGCTTCGGTGTCGCTCGTGCGGAAGTATGAACGACCATGTTTTCAAATACTTTCGACCCGACCTCATCCCGGTTCGACTCATTGGTCGCATGCAGAAACACGCGATCCGCGTCGTCGTCCATACAGAGAGCGCTCAGAGTTTTGCCCAACCCTAACAAGACCTCCGGATTCGACCTGAAATTCTGTTCGATTTCGGGCATGAAACGCCTCAACTCGTCTCTTGCCTCGACCTTTAATATCGCGTCTAGAAGTGTTTTTGCCTTTTCGGCTTCAAGGGGATCGCGTTCTAATTCCTTAAGGCTGGGTGTTAAGAGCTTTCGTTTTAGGCGGCGCAATTTCCCATAGGAAAGCGTTTCGGAAGCCCGGCAGTTCGAGCACTCGTTTAAAGTACGTCTTCGCCCAATAGGTACGACGGGAAGCCAAAAGATCGAAATATAGCGCGTTTGAGTAAAGCTACGCTTATAGGAAAGATCCCCGCAATGCTCGCACTTCGTACGTCCATGCTTGATCCCCCTGCGATTGTAAAAGCTCCATCCCCAAATAAAAAACATATCTTATTAAATCAATTTGTCCCTACGTAGCGGGGACTATTGGTTAAACGGCTATTTCTCACCAGCATAAAGAATTGATTCACACAGACTTCAGACATCAAAACAAAGGCTTTCCTCTTCCCTTCCAAAGTGTACAAATTGAGTCCTCCGATGGAAAAACCGCTCATCCTACCTTCCGACTACCAACGTATCAAACGAGTTCAAAGCTTCGAAGAGCTGCTCTCGACTCCCCTCGATCACGGAATCAATGCCCTCTGTTGGGAACGGTCGCTCGAGGGGGATTTCAACGAGATCAGCACGAATATCGGCCCCATCGAGGAAATTACGACCATAGAGGATTCCGATCTCAACTCCTTGGATCTTAGCCCCGAAGGTAAGATAGCACGCTCCCAGCTCATAACCGATCAAAACCTCCTCCGCAAAGCAGGCCTTTCTCCCATCTTGGACAGTATCCCCGCCTATCCACAAGATTCCAACCAGACGCCCTTCCCGACCGACGTCTACTCCTATCACGCGGATAGTGCCACGATCCAAGCCGACACTTATCTCTGTAGCTATAACATCGCCTGCTCGGAAGGCCTACGCAACGAAGACGCCGTGAAGCGGGTCGATATCCCCGAAACGCGAGCCCACCTGCTCGACCTCTACGGGGGCAAGGATGACGATGGCTTTAAAACCTACCTCAAGGAACACTTCTACGACCTCCACTACCTTCCCGCCCAAGGATCCAGCCCCTTCGCATTCGGATTTGGCAACCTCTGGCGAATCGCCACCGAATATCCCAACAGCCCCGTGCCCCCCTGCGTGCACAGAGCCCCCAAAACATCTCCTGGCGCTCTTCCTCGACTCTTGCTCATTAGCTGATGAGTATAGAAATCTTACTCAATTTTAAATACACTAAGCTCGCCCCCGAATGACCATGCTAGATATCAAAAACAAATGGGCCCTTATTACCGGCTCCAGTCGAGGAATCGGTTACCTAACCGCTCAATACTTGGCCCAGAAAGGCTGTAACTTAATCCTCCAAAGCCGATCCCTCGAGCACACAAATAAAATTGAAGCGGAAGCCAAGGCTTTGGGCGTCCAGGTGATCTCCATTGCTGCCGAACTTTCCGAGCACGAACAAGTCATCGCCATGCTGGACCAAATCGAGGCGAAGGGCATCCACGTCGATATCGTTTTTAATAACGCCGCTGTCCAAGTTTCCTATCGTGAAGACTACTGGAAAACACCAATCGAAGATTTTGACCTAAGCTTTCGGATCAACCTCATAGCTGTCGCAACCATTTGTCACCGCCTCATGCCAGCTATGATCAATCGCGGATTTGGTCGTATCATCAATACGACAAGCGGGATTCGAGATCAACCTGAACAAGCAGCGTACTCAGCGAGTAAAGCTGCCCTCGACAAGTTTACCCAAGACCTCGGAACCAAAGTAGAGGGAACAAATGTATCGATCAACCTGACCGACCCAGGCTGGTGCCGGACCGACCTAGGCGGCCCCCAAGCCCCCAATGACCCAACTGCGAGTCTGCCGGGCGTGGTGGTCGGAGCCTTTATCGATGACCAAAAGAGCGGACGCCTCCTCGCTGCATCCCTCTTCGAAAATATGTCACTCGAAGAAGCGGTTTCCAAAGCGGCAACCATAGGTCGCCCATAATTCGAGAAAGAGTAGCGTGCACTCGAGAATCGAGTTCCCCGGTAGAATCGTCAATTACCAGACCTCAATAAAAAAGATAAGCCCCGCCCATCATTCTCATATGAACGTGGTTCGGTAATACGAAAACAATGCCCATACAGTTACAAGATTTCGCAAAGCAAGTTCTCTTTGGAACAACCATGGAAGAGAAGCTGGATTTTCCTCGTGATGAAATCATAGATACGAATCCAGGATCGCCAATAAAAACGCCCCGTATCCTGCCACGTCCCGCCCACCTCAAACTCAGAGAAGACGGGGTCAAAGCGAGCCACCCCAGTCAAGCCAGACTCGTCGATGAAAAAGAACGCGGCAAGCTCCTCCATTTCTTTGGCAACCACGAGCTGCTCGCCACAGAATTAATGGCTCTCGTTCTCCTGAAATTCCCCGACGCCCCCGCAAGCTTTCGCCAAGGCGTCCTCGAAACACTCAAGGAGGAACAAATCCACACCCAGCTCTACATGCACCGCATGGAGCAATGCGGCATAGAGTTCGGTGAGCTCCCGCTAAACGACTACTTCTGGAAAAGCGTTTCCACCATGGAGGACCCTCTCGACTACGTCACACGCCTCTCCCTGACCTTCGAACAAGCCAACCTCGACTACTCCCGCGAATACAAAACCATCTTCGATAACCTTGGCGACCAGGGTACGGCCAACATTCTAGATAAGATCTACCGAGATGAGATCGATCACGTCGGTTTCGGCCTCAAATGGTTTCGTCGCTGGAAGGAAAACGGAAAGACCGATTGGGAAGCCTTCCGAGAACGCCTCGTCTTCCCCCTCTCCCCCGCCCGAGCCAAGGGGAACTTCTTCAACGAAGACGGGCGAATCGATGCTGGACTGGACGCATCGTTTATCAAAAACCTCCATGTTTTCAGCCAATCGCGAGGCCGCACTCCGAGCGTCCATTGGTTCAACCCGGACTCCGAATCCTTCGCCGCTCAAAATTCGAGCAAGGGGCTCGAAAACGGCCCATCCCCCCTGCAGTCCGACCTCTCATTCCTTCCCGCCTACCTTTGCCGGAAAGACGACATCTTAATCACCCCAAATCCGCCGTCTCCCGACTTTTTAAAACAAATCCAATCCCACGGCTTTCAACTCCCCGAAATCGCTGCCAGCGACGCGGAGACCAACCACCAGATCGCCCCCGAGATTCCACGAAAGATTGGTCGACTCCGCCCCTGGGCATGGACCCCCGATAGCACCGCATTCTTTAAATCCAATTATCAACACCTCACAAACGCAATAGACCTCGAAAAGCTCTGGAACACGCCCATTCGAAACCTCTATTCAAAAATAGGGAGTGCTCACTGGGCCGCGAATATCGCTAAGAATTCCCAGCAGAACGATTGGATCGCTCCCCCTGAGGTTTACGGAAACCCCGTCACCACGATCGAGGAGCTCGCATACGCCCGTACCGCATACGCCAAAGACGGTTACGATAATATCGTTTGCAAAGCCCCCTTCGGAACTGCAGCCAATGGGTTGCGGTGCCTTCTCTCAGGCGAGGATATCTCTCCACCCCTTCTCAAATGGCTAGAAACGATCTGGAAAGAACAAGGCGAAGTTCTTGTCGAACCATGGTTAGACCGCGTATTCGACTTTTCGGTTCAGTATGAAAAGAGAGAGAATGAAGAACTGAAATTCATCGCCTTCACTCGACTCGTCAATAACGTCCGAGGTCAATTCCGAGGCATCATAACGAACGCTTTTTGCCGTAACCTAGACCCAGCAGTCATCCGCTTTATTATGCGACGGGAAGCAGGCGGACCTCGTCTCTATAAGTGGTACGAAAAAGATATCCTAGCCCATCTCGAAAAAGCACTCGCCTCAACGACCTTCCAAGGCCCCCTTGGCCTGGACGCCTTCATCTACCGTGACCCCAATGGCTACCTCAAGCTGAAGTCAGTCGTAGAGATCAATCCCCGCGTCACCATGGGCCGCATCGCCCACGAAATCAGCATCCAACTCGGCGGTTCATCTATCGGCTACTTTCAAATCATATCCCGATCACAACTCAAGAAAACCAAGGTATCGAGTTTCACCGACTATTGCACCCAACTCGCCCAAGAGCACCCCATACAGCGCTCAGAAGGATCAAAACCAACGATCATCTCAGGCTCTTTCCCTCTAACCGATCCCCGACACACAAAACAATTCCTCGCCCTATACCACGTCCGAAACTCACTAGACGACATCCCTCTTTAATGGTTTGGCTCGCACTTCCGGAAAGAGTGAACTACAGAACCTAAAAAACAACCAAGAACTCCAACTCTACATATGAACGAAACTCTAAAAAATAACGTCTATGTCGTAAAAGAACATGTCGGCATGTTTAAAGCCGCCAACAACTACGACATTTTTGACCCACAATCTGGAAATCTCGTAATGGAATGCCGTGAGGATTCGCTCGGTTTCTTTACCAAGATGTTTCGATTTACCAAATACAAAACAATGACGCCCTTTGACGTCAAAGTTCGCGACACATTCGGGAAACAGGTCGTCCGCGTACAGCGTGGATTTTCGCTCTTTCTCTCTAAAGTCGAAGTCTTCGACGAAAACGACCAGCTTATTGGTTCTTTCAAACAAAAGCTCTTTTCCATTGGCGGCGCCTTTACGGTCCTCGACGCAAACGAACAAGTGCTCTGCCAACTCAAAGGAAAATGGACGGGCTGGGATTTCCGGTTCATGGCCGAAGACGTGGAATTCGCACACGTTACAAAACAATGGGCCGGACTGGGCAAAGAACTCTTCACAAGTGCAGATAACTACGTCCTAGATATCTCCGAAACTGTATCCGCTGACTCTGACATCCGCACCCTAATTCTTGGGGCCGTAATGTGCATCGACATGGTACTCAAGGAGTGATCCATGAAGATTTGTTATACCGGCGGTTGGTACTGAGCAATCATTTGCAATAACCGAGGGGGATCGATCGGTTTCGCGATATAGGCATCGAATTTTCCGGACATAATTCGCTCCTTCTCTTTAGCTTGAGCGAATGCTGTTTGTGCGATAATTGGAATACTCGGGTCCAACGCTTTGATTCGCTCACACGCTTCGCACCCATCCATTTTGGGCATATTTATATCCATCAGAACAAGCAATCGCTTCGGTCGGTCTGGGCTCGAGATATAGTCAAGGGCTTCCACCCCATTCCAAGCGTGTGCACTCTTCGCACCTGCTTTCTCAATATGGAGTTGAATGAGGAGGTAATTCGTTTCCTCATCTTCTACGATAAGTATGACAAGATCCTCAAAGTTTGGATTTTCAAGGTTGCCCACTATTTGTGGAGAAATCGGGACAACGTAATCATTCGGCAGTTCAAAGTGGAACGTTGACCCCTCACCCACTACAGAATCCACGCCGATCTGACCGCCAAGCAACCGAATGATTTCACTGCAAATGGCAAGCCCCAGTCCTGTGCCCCGAAAGAGCTGATCATCACTTGCTTCGACCTTGTAGAAACGGTCGAAAATTCGATCTAAGTTTGTACTGTCAATTCCAGTGCCGGTATCTTTGACGAAAAAGTGTACACCGTCCTCGTGTCTACGATAGCCAATAACAATCTCTCCACTTTCAGTAAATTTATAGGCATTCCCTAGTAGATTGCTAAAAACTTGCTTTAGCCTAATTCCATCCGTCTCTAACCAAAGAGGACCATCACTGTTGTCCAATTCCATGGATACGCTTAGATTTTTGTCTTCCTTTAATGCGTAAAAGCGAAATAGCCCATCGATCATTGCATCAACATTGCAAGAATCTTTAACAATCTCCATTTGTCCCGAATTGATAAGAGACAAATCCAGAATATCATCGATCAGAACCAGCAGGCTACGACAGTTGTCCGTAATAATATCAACATGCGTATCCATCTCCTCTGGTGAGGATAAATTACTTTTTAGTAATGAAGAAAATCCTACGATTGCATTCATCGGAGTTCTGATCTCATGACTCAAGTTAGCGAGAAAGGCTGATTTTAGACGATCCGAATCCTCAGCCATCTTTTTTGCAATTTCTAGTTCGCTCGTCCTTTCAATAACCTTGGACTCAAGGCTCGCCTTATGGCTCGCTAACTCCGTATTACGCATTTCAATCAGCGACTGCTTTTCGCCTAGCAACTCGTTAGCTCTTAATAGATCAGTAGTTCGCTGATCTACGAGCTGCCTCAATTCACGCTGGCGCTTAATCTGCATTCGATCTCGCAATCTCAACCCAGCGATAATTGCGAGAAAGAAGGCAATTGCGATAACGAGTCTAAACCAATTGGAATCCCACCATGGGGGGTTAATCATAATTCTAAGTTGCTCGGATTTTGACGACCAAACTCCGTCATTATTTGAACACAGTACTTCGAATACATATTCCCCAGGATCAATACTCGTATAATGAGCAATATTGTTGTGCCCTGCATCAATCCAATCCCTGTCATAGCCAAGTAATCGATATTTATATCGGTTTGCCTCCGGATTAAGGTAACTCAACGCAGCGAACTTGAATCTCACATCAGCTGATTTATAGGATAACTTTAATACGCCTTCTTCTATGTTTTCATGTCCAATCCCTTGGTAAACCGAAGGACGGTCTGGGACGGAAATCAGAATACTGACATCGCTAATGACTGCGTGGGGTTCGATATCATTAAATTCAATTATATCGGGGTCAAAATGCAGATACCCTTTAGAGGTTCCAAAATACATCTGTCCATCTACGCCAACATGTGCCGCTCGCTTCTTAAATTCAGAACCCGAAATCCCATGACCATAACTAATCACTCGAAATTCTCCTGATTTCGGGTCCTCTGGATTCCTCACAAACTTCGCCAAACCATGCACTCCACTAATCCATAGATTCCGCTCCGCGTCTTCCAAGATCCCACAAATCCCTGAGCCTCCGGTTCCTCCCTCTTCAATCGTATAATTAATAAACGTTCCAGTATCCTTATCGAATAATTCTAAGCCCGCTTCAGTCGCGATCCATAATAGTCCATAGGAATCTTCAAATAGAGATACAATGAGACTCCCATTATTTCCATTTTCAATCTGAGGTTTGTGTAGAAAATCCTTAATCTCGAGACTCTCTCGATCAAAAAGCGCTAATGAGTCATATCCGGAGACATAGAACGTTCCATCCTCCGTCTCCAACAGGTCATTTACGGAATTTGGCCCCGTTCTCGTGGATGCTTGAGGGATGGGTTCAAATGTTTCGCTATCGTAATCATAGCGAGCGAAGCCCCCTCCAATGAACCCTAGCCAAAGGTCTCCTCGTCGATCCTCATAAATAGAAAATACATGTGCAGTGGGCAAACCACCCTTTTGACCACTCGGAAAAAATCGTTTCACTCCAATTCCATCACGATCAATTCGAGCTAATCCGCCTCGCCAAAATCCAACCCATAAATATCCCCGTGAATCACGCAAGATATCAAACACTGCATCTGATCCCAAGGACACGTCACTCTCTTCATTTAAATTGAGATATTCTCCAGAACTTCTATCATACCGAGATAAACCAGTTTCGGTCCCAATCCACAACGCTTCCTCTTCTTCAAACAAAACATTGACCAACGAATTCGGAATCGAACCAGGCCCACCATGTACCAATGAAATTGGTTTAAATCGCTTGCTGGTATAACTAATCCCATTACCAAACGCCCCCACCCAGATGCCCCCAGATCTGTCCTCGAAAACGGAGAACAACGAACTATCGCCAATACTGTTCGGGTCTGAACGATCAGACCTCATGCGCTCAAAATGTAATTCCTTATTCAGATCGAAGCTCTTCAAATCCAACTTCAATAAACCTCCATCAGCTCCACGAGCAATCCACAAGATGTCATCCTTATCCACCACCAATTCGATAATATCTCCTTCGGCAATGCGGTCTATTCGAAAGGTGTCGCCTTCCGGGCTCAGTAAATGAACACCGCCATGTGCGTACCCCACCCATATTCGACCTTGGCCATCTTCTGCGATCGCAATCGCATCCCTAGGCAACCCGACATCCAGCATAGAATCATCTTCCAAGGCTTGAGCGTCTCCATCATTTTCACGAAACAACTTCAAACCTTCTTTCGAACAAACCCAAAGACGGTGCTGAGAATCTTCGAAAAATTCGTTTGTATAAGCATTGTGGAGCATTTTCATCTTTTCCAACAACGATTTATCGAGATCATTTACAGCGAGATCTACGCTATCGAGCATATAGGTGCCCTGTTGAGTCGCCACCCAAAACCTCTGATTTGAATCCACGAATACGTGAAAAACAGGGCCATCATCGACTGAGTCGAATTGCTCTAATCGATCCCTACCGTAATTATATATGTAAACCCCAACATCAGTAGAGATCCACAATTCATTCGGGCTCTTGTAAGAAATACTATTAACTGTCGTTCCTATCCCTGAGTCGCTTCCAGACGGAATTGCTCGGTATACCTTGATGTCATGTCCATCATAGCGATTAAGCCCATCCGCAGTACCTATCCAGATAAACCCAAGTTCATCTTGATAGAAACAACGTACCCAATTATTCGATAAGCCATCTAGCGTATTGATCCGCTGAAAAACCCTTTTAACATCAACGATCTCCGCAAATGAAGAATTGAATAGACATAGGGAAATGCCAAAAAACAAAAGTCTAATTACGAACCGAATGCCTGAATTCAAAGGGTATATTGTGTTAAGGAGGGAGAGGAAAAACAGGCTAAAGTTAAAGACCCTTAATTCAAAGTCAATGTTTCACATTAAGTATCACGGCAAAAACTACATATTAACACGGTCTAAATTACCAATAAACCCTTAATTGCACTGAAAGAAGCTTACCGGATGGCGGATGGTACTTCATTCATCACTTTATCTTTGAGCAAAAACAAATACTAGAAACCTACCATTCACCCTGAATTCGAATTCCCGCCACGAGGCTATCAGAGACTGAACTTCCCTCGTGCCCTGAAGGATTTGAAATATACTGAAACGTGGGTTGAAAGATAAGCCCATCGCCAACATGAGCCTGCCAAGTCAATTCGACTACTCCCTCTGTCTCAGGGTTCTCCCCTTGAAAGAGATGATCCGATAAAACACTATTCGAATACGCAATTCCCCAGTGATCATCTGGTCGACTGGGAATAAATGATCTTCCCGAAATACCCAAATCGAAATAACTCACAAATTCGTTTCTATCGGAGGGAGACGCAGCGAACCGTACAAATCCAGTCAGCCCATCTTCACTTAACCGAATGCGGTCCAACACAAGATAGTACCCATAATTCCAGTTGTGGCTTACACTGGTCGAGCCTTCTCTAAATTCACCTTCTTCAACCCAGAATCCTAAGTTCAACTGGGAGGAAATGGACCCCAACCGAGCGTTCCATTGAGATTCATTGAACCAAACAAACGAGTCTCGTTTTGGTAGTTTGAAATAGAAGCCGTGTCTCGCGGATGAATCTGTAGTCACATCCCCAATATCTGTAGAATACACTCCACTCAAAATATTAAACGCATCGTTTAAGGCGTAATCAAACATCGTCCCTAAGCTTGCTTGCCCGTAAGCAGGTGCATTCGATTGAATTCCTGCTGCTGCCCAGCCGAAGGTGGAGTTAATAAACAGGGCCGATACCTCACTCCCAAAGAACACCGAGTCGGCAGCCAATTGCCCTATTCCAAACTCAAGGCTACCATCGATCAACTCACCACGAAAAGCGGCCTCAAAGAGGCGAAGGTTTTCTGTATCTGAATCGATATTAGAAATCCCGTTCCAGTCCCCCACGAATGAGGCAGAAGGCGAAGTCCCGACGAGATAAAGAAAGTTAAAATCAAAGGAGATATTGGAAAGTCCAATACCCTCCTCCAAATCGATGTTCCCACCAATATCGACGAGCAAGAGACCTTCATGACCCGACGGGTGAACTCCTCCATTTAAACCAGAGAAATAGTCCGCTGTAACGACTAAAGAAGGTTCAAAAAAGCGACCTCCCTCTCCTCCATCACCGTCGGCGAATCCAGAAGAAAGATATACCATGCACATCGCAAATAAACAAAACTTCATATCCATAAATCGTAAGCCCTTTTTTTATCGATCCAAAGGTAAGATCCTTGCTACCGAATTGCCGTATGCACACAGAGAGTCAAGCTCCGGAGAAAATGAGGGAATCGATTTCAACAAGCTTACGCAGATAAGGGAAAACCCATATAAAACGACTCTATTTGAGGCTCTAATTAGCCTCCATTATCCCATTTAAAAGCTCCTCCTTTTTCACGTAAGGGTTTTATTTAAGTGATTGACTGAAATAGCACCTTTCTCTCTATTCATGTCTCAATTGAGTCTACCCCATTCAAAACGATTCCCCCTCATCTGTGCCCTTCTCGGCAGCACAATCGCTTCTCTTCTTACGGCCCAAGAAGACATCTCAGAACGATCCCTTTACGATCTCAGCTTAAGTGAACTACTAGAGGTTCGAATCGTCACCTCTGCCTCTGGATACGAGCAAAACCCAGCCGATGCTCCGGCCAGTATAGCCGTTATCGAATCCGAAGAATGGAAAGCCATGGGTTCGCGCACGGTGTTTGAAGCAATCAATCATTTACCGAGCGTGCACGTGGCTCCAAAGCTATCTGGTATCAACAATAATAAGGCAATTGTTCGAGGACTATCGGGTGCAAACGGTCAACAAGTACTTCTCCTCATCGATGGCGAATCATTTAGTCGCATCCAGACTGGAGGAACATTTCTCGGGCACCGTCTTCCCCTCGTCGGGTTCAAAAGGGTCGAAGTAATCAACAATCCTGGCTCAGCTGTTTATGGGGCGGATGCCTTCGGAGGTATCATTCAGGCGATTAGCTACGATGAAGGAGAAATGCCTACCGAAGCGACCTTTCGCGCCGGATCATTTGGAACCTATGAATCGATGCTCAGTCACGCCATCGATTTAGGAAACAGCACCTTGCAATTTGCCTTCGAATATCATGTCACGGACGACGACGATTCCAAAGTCATCAATCAAGACCTGCAGTCCACCTTCGATTCAATATTCGGCTCCAACGCTTCCAACGCTCCAGGAGTCGTCGACAATAGTAATGAAACCTATACCCTCAACGCAGCATGGTTCTGGAAAAACCTGAAATTCAGAGTGTTCTCCTGGGAAAGCCATAAAGCAGGCCTCGGCACAGGAATCGCCCAGGCCCTAGACCCCGGTGGCTGGTCCACTCACTCCTCTACAACCTACGACCTCGATTTAGATCTCTCGGAATTAGTCCCAGTCGGTTCTTTAGAGTTCAGCCTCGGGCACCATGACATCGAAACGAAAGTCGATTTCACAATATTCCCTGCCGGAGCCATTCTCCCTATCGGTCCCGACGGAAACATAGACTTCGCAAACTCAGTTAATCTCGTAACCTTCACTGAAGGTTATCGAGGAATTCCAAATGGAGAGTACAATAAAAACTTTCTTAGATTAACTCATACCTTCGATTCCCTCCCCGCCCACAAAATCAGATGGCAAATTGGATACGAAGATTCCTGGATTACAGCCACAGAGGAGAAGAATTTTGGTCCCAGCGTTATAGATGGGAGCCAACTCATCGTTGACGGAACGCTTACCGATGTAACGGGAACCCCCTACATCTACCTCCCGGATGAAGACCGCACCCTCTACTACGCCTCCCTTCAAGACGAATGGACTCTAAATGACTCGATCCACGCCAGTGTCGGCTTACGCTATGACGACTATAGTGACTTCGGTTCAACCACCAACTACCGACTCGGATTAGTCTGGCACCTCAGCGAAAAAACGACACTCAAGGCATTTTCAGGAACCGCCTACCGAGCCCCTGGTTTTACCGAGCTCTTCGCAAGAAACAACCCTGCCGCCACCGGGAACGAAAACCTCTCTCCCGAGACACTAAGAACCCTCGAAACAGGCTTAAATTTCAATTACCTCATCTCCGAGAATTTCTCCTCCTCTATTCGAGTCTTTAATTACTCTGCCAAAGATCTCATTCAATTCGTCCCGGCCCCCATTAGCGGTGTCCAAGAAGCTCAAAACATTGGGCGACAGGATGGAACCGGTTTTGAATTCATGACTCAATGGAAGGCGAATAAACAACTGAGCATCAGTGCCAACTACTCGTATTTAGACAGTGAGGACAAAGACAACAATAACACTCCCGACATCCCGACAAGAATGGCAAACCTAGGGATTAACTGGAGACCCTACGAAAATTGGAATATCTACATAGGAAACAAATGGGTAGCCGCACGCTATCGCAAACAAGACGACGACCGCCCAGCCATCAAAGATTACAACTGGGGAAAACTGAGTATCGCCCGAAGCTTCGACCAGTTGGATTTCCGCCTGACAATAAACAACCTATTTGACGTCGACGCCAGAGAACCAAGCAACGATTCAATCCCCGAGGACTTCCCACTCCAATCTCAAAGCTACATCACCGAAATTATTTACAAGTTCTAAAATCGACTCTAAGCATCCACGACCAACAACTCTGCATGCCCATCGGATTTACGCCTCACTTGTATTTGAGTCCCCAGACGCACCTTCAAATCCTCCACGTGAGAAATCACTCCAATGCTCCTGTTCTGGAGCCGCAAGCTCTCCAGTGCCGATAACGCGACATCCAAGGTGTCGCCATCCAGACTCCCAAACCCCTCGTCAATAAACAGACTCTGTATCTTCGTATTACGCCCAGCCAATTCCGACAAACCGAGAGCCAAGCCCAGGCTTACCAGAAAAGATTCTCCACCAGAAAGACTTCGAGTCGGACGTACCGCATCCGCCTCGTAACAGTCGACGATCTCCAATTCCAAATCAGCATTCGCCACGCGGCGAATCCGGTAGCGTGGGTTCAACTCGCACAAATGACGATTCGCATGAGCCACCAATTGCCCCAAGGTCAACCCCTGAGCAAATCTCGAAAATTTACTCCCGTCCGCAGAGCCAATCAAATCTCTCAAAATCATCCACGGCTGAGCCAATTTCTCCAATTCTTCGATACGTAGCAACTCGGCTCCCTGTTCTTGCCTCGCCTTACGATCCGCTTCCAGTGCATTCTTAATTTCTCCGAGCTGTTCTGCAAAAGCCTTCAAGCTCGTCTGACTGGCAACGACCTCAGTACGCAACAAAACGACTTCCTCCTCCGTAGGCGGAACCTTAGACTTAAGCTCTAAACGAGACGCTTCGTTTTGTTTTCTCAGAGCATCAATCGAAGCCTTTTCGTCATCCAAGTCACGTCGCATTTTCCGCAACCCCACGAGGACCCCTTCACTCAAAAGTACCGAATTGAGATCCTCGATACTCGCAAAGCCCCTCGCAAGTGCTGCCACACGTAAAGCATCAACAACACCTCCTATTTCCTTACGAAGACTTTCCAATTCCGCCTTCTTACCATCGGCCTCCAGACGAGAACGAGTCGCCCCCTCTAAAGCCAATTCACAATAACGACGTCGAACATCGATACGATCTAGGTTCACGAACTCACGATCAGTCCGCTCAAGAGAGAGGTCCTCCCCATTTGCCTCAAACTTCAGTGTCCACTCACTCACCTCGACATCAAGTCGTTCGGATTCCTCTCTCAAGCGAACGATGCTTTGCTGTAATTTTTCGATCCCATTTCGAAGATCACTCTCCTCCTGTTTCTTTTCGGAATAAAGCTGAGCTCGAGCTTCCAAGTCACGCACAACCGCTGCGACGCCATCGACCGACACCGTATCATCCCTCCACGTTCGAATCAAATCAGAGAACACAGCGAGTGCCTTTGCCTGGATCCCCGACAACTCTAAAGTCTTAGCTTTCTCGCTCTTAAGTTCATCAACAATGTCACGATTTACCCTTTGAAGTTGATCAATTTGACCGCCCAAAGACTTCACTTCCGATCGAACCTCAAGCACTCGTTTCTCACATTCAGTAACGGATTTTTCTTCCGTTTCGATCTCCTTCAGACTTATTTCAAGCTCAGCGACCTTAGTCTGCAACGTCCGCCCCCAAGAAACCAATCCATCACGGTCTCCTACTTCCAAGTTAATCGTCAACTCGCCTATCAATTCGACAAACAATTGACTCGCCTTAGCAATGCGCTTCTCCAAATCCGCCCTGATTTTCACGAGTGCAGCGACCCGCTCCTTAGTAACATCGAGAGCCCGCAACAGAGCCTTTTCTTCTCCTTCCAATACTTCCACTCGCTTCCGCTGTGTATCAAACGCCTTTTCGGATTCAGATTTCGATGGCAATTCGCCAGTAGCATAAGGGTGCTCTTTAGCCCCACAAAGATCGCACGGTTCCCCTTCCACCAATTGAGACCGCTTTTCCTCTAAACTCGCAATCGCTTGGGCCTGACGAAAGATCGTCTCCTTATCTGTTAACCGTTCACGCTCTTGTTTGAGCTGTAACTCTATTTTTTTAAGATCAAGAGATTTGGATTCAAGCAATTCGCTCTCCTCCGCTAGACTCGTCGCCTTCTCTTTCAGTACCTCGGTCTCTGACAAATAAGCATTTTGAGGATCTCTCAAACGCTTCGCTAGAGCCAAGCAATCTTGCTCTTTACGCAAACGTGCCGCCCACTGCTCTTTCGTCTGGTTCTTAAGAAGTTCACTCAAAGCTCTCTGCTGTTTCAGGAGCCCTTCCTCCGACGTCTTCAGTTGCTCAGAGGCGAGCTTCTGCTGCTTACTAAGATCGAGCTCATCCTGCTGCACTTTCTTCTGCCGTGCCAAGGTTGTTTTGCCTTTCTCGTCGTGAGTTTTCAACGACTGGTTCGATGCTCCGACTGAATTAGCCGCATCGCGAATCTGCCCCAACCCCACAGCCAAAGCACTACTTTTGTGATTTTCTTTCAACCACGCATTAGCGCCCGATCGTGCCTTCTCATCTCTCGACAACCGTTTATCGAGTTCACCCAATTCCTTAGCAAGAACGCTCCTCTCTTTCACACACGCCTCAAGCACCCGAGCATAAGTACTTCCGAGCTCGCCTTTCTTTTTCTTCGCGACCGTATCTAATTCGTTGAGTTTAGAAACACCATCTCCCTCACGCTCCTGCAACGCCTTCCAATGCGTCAACTCCGACAACAAAGGAGCAGCCCTCTCATAGGCTTCCATACGCTTCGCATCCCCCAGAAAAGCCTCTTCTTGCTTTTCCCAGACACGTTTTCTCTCATCGAGCGCGACCCCCGTTTTCGCCAAACCACAAACATGCTCATACAGCCCAATACGCACCTCGACCTGTTTCAACTTATCCGCACAGGCCGCATACTGCTTCTCCAGTTCTACGCGCTGTGCTCCGTATGCCTCGACCTGTTCGCCATCTAAAAGCTTAATCCCCGCCAAGGACTGACGAGCTTGATCAATCTCAGTCTGACGTGTCCGAGCCTGCTCATGGGCTGCCATACTCAGGTTCGAGTAGATCTCCGTTCCCGTAATCTTCTCTAAAAGCTCGCCTCGATCCTTACTATCCGCATCCAGAAACTCCTTAAACCGTCCTTGAGCGAGCAATACAGATCTTAAAAACCGCCCATAATCCAAACCGGTTAAACTGACGACCCGCTCATCGACCTGCCGAATCTTTTCCTCAAGAATCGTTCCCTCCACAGTCGCGAGCTGACGCTTTGCCCCCTGCACCTTACCATCCGCCTTCTTCCGAGCCCGTGTCAAATCCCAGCGGGCAACATACACCCCAGAATTGCACCCAAATGTCACCTCTGCAAAACACTCCCCAGTTCCCCGTGACATAACATCCTCCGGCGAGCCCCGATCGTTATCATAACGGGCCGCCTTGCCAAATAAGCCCAAAGTAATGGCATCGAGTATCGTCGTCTTCCCGGCTCCCGTAGGCCCCGTAATCGCAAACAAGCCCGCCTCCGCCAACGGACCATTCTCGAAATCAATCGAAAACGACCCACGCAACGAATTCAGGTTTTTAAAAGATAGCTTCAGGATCTTCATTTCCGATCCCCCTCTTCCACTTCACTCAACAAACTCTGAAAGCATTGTACCAAAACCTCCTTATCGAGCGTCCCCTCATAGGACTCAATACGCTTCGAAAAGACATCAACCGGTTTCAACTCATCAATCCCCACGTCCGTCTGCCCATCAAATAAATCACCCGTAGAGACCTGAGCTCGTTCCACCGACACCTTCAAAACCCGTGCCCCCTTCTCCGACGCCAACTCACGCAGCTCCGCGTTAATCGTCCCCAGCACCTCTGCCCCCTTAACACTCAACTCCAACCAAGGCATCAACTCACCGTCTTTAATTTCGATTTCACCCAAAGCTCGTCTCAACCCATCAACATCCCCTTTCAATCGTATCAAACGACGAAATACAGGAATAAACACCTCACGTTGCTCCACTGATTCCTCAGTGATTTCCAAAATTCGTACCTGCTTCTGAGTCTTCGCCTCCCCAAAACTCAACGGAATCGGACTTCCCGAATATCGGATAGTTTCCCGACCACCCACGGCCTGTGGAACGTGTAAATGCCCCAAAGCCACGTAATCGAACGTTTTAGGAAATTGATTTGCCGCGATACTTCCCAGATTCCCGATATGTACCGTCCGTTCACTATCCGAGAGTGTGCCGCCCACAGCAGTCAAATGACCCGTCGCGATCACCACGCGGCCTTCCCTCCGTTGCTCCGCAAATTCAGCCATCCGAGAATAACACTCCAATATCCCCGCCTTAGTTCGTGCTTCTAAATCGTCAATAGATTCCCCAGCAACCGCCTTCCTCACATCACGATCCCTCAAATACGGAACCGCTGCTACACAGCACCCCTCAAACTCGAAAAACGCATCGTCCAAATTGTCCGGAAAAGCCCCCACCACATGAATACCGCTCCCTTCTAAAAATCGAGCCGGAGCATCCAAGTGAGGGGCCGAATCATGATTCCCCCCCACAATAACGGACTGACAACACTTCAGATCCACCAGTCGCCTCAGAAAATCATAGTACAGTCTTTCTGCCTCTCGGGGAGGATTAGCCGTATCAAACACGTCTCCAGCCAAAACCAAGAGGTCAATCTCCTCGGCAACGATCGTATCGATTAAAAAGTCTAAAAAAAGTCCATGCTCCTCAAAACGATCCCGCTCAAAAAACCGCTGCCCAAGATGCCAATCCGCTGTATGAAGTACCCGCATAAATCAGCCCCCATTACAAAATCCTCTCAACAAACAAAGCAACCCCCATTCTCCCCCAAAAATCTTCTTCTCCTTTCCCCCTCTCCTTCCCCAATAACCGAATCGGTAGGGCGTGATCCCGCATTCGGCGGGAGCACGCAGCAAAGCCAAAGAACCAAACAGACACATCCAACATTCCCCACCACGCAGACGACATTCCCATTAGCATGAATTAACATTCATTGCTTCGCCATCTCCGCTTCGCTCCGTCGCGGTAAAAAAGAACATTCGAAACACCACTCCACCACCCCAAGCAATCCCCTCCCTCCCAATGT
>CAWVWU010000043.1:0-22123 GCA_963933925.1 uncultured Puniceicoccaceae bacterium | reverse complement strand
ATGTGGATTTTCATTGGAGTTGGCTCGTTTTGAAATCGCCGCTCTTGCCGCCGGTTTTTTCGATGAGGCGGATTTGTTCGATTACGATTCCTTTGTTTAGGGCTTTGCACATGTCGTAGAGGGTGAGGGCGGCTCCGCTAGCGGCAGTAAGGGCTTCCATTTCGACGCCGGTTTGGCCGTTGGTAATCGCTTCGGTTGAGATGATTACTCTGGATTCGTCCAAGCAGTCGATTGCGACGTGGCATTTGGTGAGAGGGAGGGGGTGGCAGAGTGGAATGATGTCGCTGGTCTTTTTGGCAGCTTGAATTCCGGCTAGTATGGCCGTGTGGAAGACGGGCCCTTTTTTGCTGCCGAGTTCGTTGCCTTCGATACTGGCGATTATGTCTGGCCCGAGGTTTACGACGGCTTGTGCTTTGGCGACTCGTCGGGTGGTTTGCTTTTCTGAGACGTCAACCATGTGAGGCTGTTGTCGGTTGTTTAAGTGGGTGAAATTCTCTGCGCTCATTTGAAGAGTGAATTTTGAATTATGAAATAAGGGAGTGTTGGGTTCGACTAATGCCAGGGGAAGAAGCGGTAGGCTTGGCCGGTTGGAAAGGTTTGTAGATCTTTGGGGAGTTCGAGGAATCCGTGGGTTTTGGCGACGGACGCAAAGTCGCCCGAGGTGTTGAAGGGTGCTGGGGTGGCGAGGCGTGTTCCGGTTGGGTCGGTCTCGATGGATACTGGGAGGAAGAAGGTGAGTGGTGCCTTGAATCTGAAATCTCCGGTGAGTTGTGCGAATTCGGGTAGTGTTGGGTTTCTCCCCGTCATCGTGGCGAGAGCAGGGAGGGCGTAGCGGTGGAGGCAGGTGAAGGCTGATACGGGGTTTCCTGGGAGGGCGAAGATCGGAACGGAGCGTTCTTCTTGCTGGCAGGTGCCAAAATAAAGTGGTTTGCCGGGGCGTTGGCTGACCCATTGGAAAATTTCTTTGGCCTTGTTGTGTTCGAGGGCCTTGGGGAGAAAGTCGAATTTTCCTTTGGAGATTCCGCCGGCGATTATGAGGACGTCGCAGGATTTGAGGATATCGGCGATTTTGGTTTCGATGATTTCGCGATCGTCTGGGAGGTGGTGAGTGGTGACATTTGGGTAGCCTGCTGATTTGATGGCAGATGAAAGTGCGGTGTCGTTGGATCGCCTGATCTGGTGAGGAGCGGGTGTTTGGTCGACTTCGATCAGCTCGTTTCCAGTGGCGACGATCGCGATGCGTGGTTGTCGAGAAACAGTGAGCACTGTTTTTCCGATGGAGGCGGCTATGGCGAGTTCTTTGCCGGAGAGGGTGACGCCAGGGGAGAGCAGAATTTGGCCTTTTTTGCAGTCTGAGCCTTCGGGGTGGACAGCGTATCCAGCAGTTAAGGGGAGTCCGTCGATTACGTGAGCGATTCCGTCTTTGATTTCGACGTCTTCAATTCGAACGACGCAGTCGGCTCCTATGGGTAGGGGAGCTCCTGTCATTATTTCTACACAGGTACTGGAATCGTTAAGGTTGATTGCAGCTTGACCGGCGGCGGCGACTCCTGTGATAGGGAATGAGTGCGTGCTGTTGTGGTAGGACGCTGAGTCGATGGCGATGCCATCCATGGTGGAGCGGTCGAAAGGAGGGAGGGCGCGGTCGGCGTGAAGCACTTCGTGGAGGGTGCGTCCAAGGGCCTGCTTGAGGTCTACTTGCTCGGAAGTAGGGCTCGGGAGATTTTTGAGGATAAGGGATTCGGCTTCTTCGACGCTGGTCACGCGGCTTATGAAACTACTCTGAGTGGATGAAGCAAGTGCGATAATTCGCGAACGTGCTCTCCTTTAGTATGCGGGAGAAAAGCCGAGCCGAGCATTTGGCTTTAGGACGATCACTCGAAGTTCTGATGAGGTAGCTGTGCAGTTGATCCAAGGCCGGAGGCTGCTTTCTCTGAGAGATTTTGCGAGAAGGATGTTTAGGCTACGATCTTCGAGCTTTCTTGAATCTGCTGTATTGATTGATCCAGAATAATTAAACTCGAATTCAATACCGAAGTCACTGTGGTTTACTGAGATCTGAGCTGATTCGATGTCTCGGCAGAACTTCGTGATCAGCATAAAATCTTCTGCGAGGTTGATTAACCTGAGCGATGCTTGCCTATCTTGAATGCTTTCGACGTCAGTTTTATTGAAGGTGATAGTGAAGTCGACTTGGGGAACGATTGAGTTGAGACGTTCAATCCAAGATTCTACCGCTTGGAGACAATCGATTTCCTGACACGCTTTTGCGTTTACGTAGCGTAGGTTGCGATCTTGGAAATTTTGAAGATTTTTTCGGGCATCCTGTAGGGAAAGGGTGGAGTCCGAAGCGACGCTGATGATGTCAGAGAGTTGCGAGAATGATTCGCCTAGAGTCACCTTGTCCTTCCCCGGCTTGGGACTGATCAAGGCGTTAGGCGCTGAGTGACTCGAGGAGTCGGAATGACTTGTGAACTGGTCTGGCATTTATAAAGCTTTCGCGTGTCGTTTCTTTCTATCCATGTGATGAATACGTCGTAACGATGATTGGATTTCTTCCAATTTATTATATCGGAATGCAATCAATATTATGAATGCCAGTATTTGTGGAGGTCTGTTGGTTTTAGATTAGGTGGAATCATAGACTGTTCTATTGTGAGGTTGTTCACATAGGTAGTTGTTACTAGTTTCCCCTCTGGTAGGAGTGGTTGAGTTCCTTGAGTAGTTTAGCTGGTCGGTTTTGAATTGTTAATAAGTTGAGGTAAAGCGGGCGAAATCTTTTTACCGTTTCTTAGCAAGTTCAATACGGCTTATTTGGTGTGGGTAGATGGCAGTTGAAGGGGAAGTGAGTAGTCATGTCCTGGCCTCGTGAGGTGTTTCTTGTTCGCTTTGAGTGATTGCTGTGAATTTATCTCTTTAAACTTTGGTGGAGCACGTTTTGATTCTCCGGCTTATGTCGCTTGCTAAATACACCTTGATCGCTGGACCGGACGACTTTTTGGTAAATCGCCTTGCTAAGAAGCGTTGGGCAGAGATGTGCGCGACGATTGACGATGATTTTTCGATAGAAGAAATCAGTGGTCATGCGGGCAAAGTTGAGGAGGTCGATGCGGCGGTGAATATGTTGCGTCAGTCGGTTCAGACTTTGGGGCTTTTTGGTGGTCGTCGGGTGATTTGGTTGAAGGGGGTTAGTTTTCTCGCGGATAATCAGACTGGGCGAGCTGAAGGGACTCAAAAGGCCTGCGAAGATTTACAGGAGGTTCTCGAGAGTGTGATTCCGGAGGAAGTAGGCGTACTGATCTCAGCGTCACCGGTGGATCGGCGTAAGCGTTTTGCCAAGTGGCTTGAGAAGAATGGCGAGTATATTTTTGCCGGCGGAATGGATGCGAAGGGCAAGGGAGTTGAAACTCTCGTAGCTATGTTGGAGGAGGAGTGTTCTTCTCTGGGTGTTCGCATGGGGCGGCAGGCTATTGAAGTTTTGTTGAGTAAGGTGAATGGGAATTCTCGCTTGTTGCTTGAGGAGGCCCGGAAGTTGGCGACGTATCTTGGCGACGAGGGAGACGAGATCACGTCGGAGTTGATCGAGGAGCTTACTCCTAACTTTGGAGAGGGAGATTTTTTCGAGTCTACGGAGGCGTTTTTCTCGCGTAATATCAAATGGACTTTGGATGCCTTGCGTCGGCATTTCTTTTCAGGGAATGACGCTCGTCCGGTGATCGCGTCCTTGCAGAACAGAAACCGTCTGATGATTCAGATCCGTTCCTTGATGGATGGAGGTGAGATTAGTTTGGGCTACAATGGTTTTGATAAGGGAGGTTTTTCTCAGGCTACAGCTAAATATAGCCACTTCTATAGGGGCGATCAGACGAAGAGTAACTATAACGTGTTCACTCAAAACCTGTGGTATATGGGCAAATTGGCGGGGACAGGGAAGCTACCGAGTTTGAAGGCTTTGATTGATCATCAATTCGAGTTTGTGCGTGCGTTTCAGGAAATAGTGGATCGTCCCAATAGCCAAGAGGAAGCGTTGCGTAATATGGCGATTCGCTGTCTTGCGAAGGGTTGAGAACGAGTTTTGAAATTAGGCATTTTGGTGGTCTATTAAATCCGGAATATCGTTGATGCGATCGAGTAGTCGTTTCATAAGTCGCTCCTTCATGAAAATCTGCCTCTTTACAGACAGTTTCTTACCTTATATTTCAGGGGTGAGTTCTGCGGTTTTAAATCAAGCTAACGAATTGATTCGTCGCGGGCATGATGTAGATATTTTCCATCCAAGACCGAAAAAGGAAGACGCCTTGGAGCGTGTGCCTGGTTTGGATGAGCGGGTTGGGGTGTTTAGTTTGCCGATCTCTTTGCCGACTCCGAATATTCCTAAGCTGCGTTTTGCGGTGCCGCTGTTCCTTTATTCCTATCGTCGATTGAGGAAGACGTCGCCTGATTTGATTCACGTGCATACAGAGTTTGGATGTGGTTTGGAGGGATCATTTCTAGGGCATTGGAAGAAGGTACCGGTTATTGGGACATTTCATACGTTTTTTGCCGAGCCTGAGTATTTGAAGCAGTTTCATTTGCCGGATCTTGAGATCACTCAGAAGGCCATGTGGAAGTACTCGGTTAGTTTTTATAATCGTTGTTCGCATATTGTGAGTCCGTCGAAGTCAGTGCGTGATCATTTGGTCGCACGTGGGCTGACGACTAAAGCGACTGTGCTTTCGAATGGAATCGAATCGGTGACGCTGCGGCCCAAAGAGGAAATTACGGCATTTCGTAAGTCGATGGGTATCGAAGATTTTTCCTTTATCTACATCGGGCGCGTGTCCCCTGAGAAGTCCTTGTCGATTGCATTGGAAGCGTTCGAACGTGTTCTGAAAGTTAACTCGAAGGCTAAGTTCGTGTTGATCGGCAATGGTCCGGCGGATGCGGCCGTTGATGCGAAGATCGCGGAGCTTGGGATTGGTTCTGCTGTCATTCGTACAGGGCGGATCGAGAGAGACCGTATAATGGCCGAGAATTATCCTTTGCTTGGAGATGTTTTTATTACCGCGAGCAAGACGGAGAACCAGCCGGTGAGTATGTTAGAGGCGATGGTCTTTGGTCTGCCAATGGTGGCTCCGAGGGCGAAGGGGATTCCTGAGTTGGTGGAGCACGGTGAAAACGGAATGTTGTTTGAGCCTGATGATGTTTGCGGTATGGCGGCAGCGATGGTGACCTTGATGACTGATGCGGAGACTTTGAAGTACCAGCACGAGACGACGTTAGCGATCGTGGCGACGCATGACATGAAGCACGTCGGTGATCAGTTGGAAGGTATTTATAAGAAGGCCGTTCGGGATAAGAAGGCTGAGCGTGATTGGCCGTTTGACGTGCGTTAGAGCTTGAACCGCTTGGTTTGGGCTGAATTTCCGAATGTATTAGGCAGGAGTTTCCTGCTTATTAGGGATGATCCTCTGTTGACTCCGTTTTCAAAAGCGCTGTGATGTCGCGTTCGTCAATTTAACTGCTTTTACGATCATGATCCGCATCAACGAAAACTATCTGAAGCTCAAGGCTTCCTATCTATTTTCTGATATCGCCAAGCGCGTGTCTGCCTACCAAGAGGCTAATCCAGGCAAATCTATTATCAAGCTCGGTATTGGGGATGTTACTGAACCCTTGCCACAGGCTTGCCGCGATGCTCTGCATAAGGCGGTTGATGATCTCGGTACGCGTGAAGGGTTTCATGGCTATGGGCCAGAGCAGGGTTACGCGTTTTTGCGCGAGGCCATTGCTGAGAATGATTTTCAAGCACGTGGAGCTGATATCGCTGCGGACGAGATTTTCGTAAGTGATGGGGCTAAATGTGATAGCGGTAATATCCAAGAGATTTTCTCAAAGGATATTAAGATTGCTGTGCCGGATCCCGTTTATCCTGTGTATGTGGATACTAATGTTATGGCTGGTCGTACTGGCGATAATGTAAATGATCGCTACGAGGGGTTTGTGTATCTTGATTCGAATCAAGAAAATGGTTACGTTCCTGAGATCCCATCAGAGAAGGTTGATCTCGTCTACTTGTGTTTCCCGAATAACCCAACGGGTGCGACTGCGACGAGAGAGCAGTTGGAAGCATGGGTTGCGTATGCGAAGGCTAATGGAGCGATTCTTTTGTTCGATGCGGCTTATGTTGCTTTCATTCGTGATGAGAATTTGCCACAGAGTATTTATGAGATTGAAGGAGCTCGCGATGTCGCGATTGAATTTAGGTCTTTCTCGAAGAACGCTGGTTTTACAGGGACGCGTTGTGCGTACACAGTAATTCCGAAGAACTTGAAAGCGGTTGATGCGTCAGGCAAAGAGCATTCGGTTCATGCTTTGTGGAATCGTCGTCATTGCACGAAGTTTAACGGTGTTTCTTATCCGATTCAGAAAGCTGCTGAGGCAGTATATTCTCCGGAAGGTAAGGCTGAGGTAAAGAAGCTCACTGATTTTTACTTGGCGAACGCGAAAATCATCCGTGCTGCTGTTGAGGAGCTCGGCTTCACATGTATTGGGGGTGATAACTCACCTTATATCTGGATTAACGCGGGCCGCCCATCGTGGGACTTCTTTGACTTGTTGTTGAATGAAGCAGGTGTGGTTTGTACTCCCGGGGCTGGCTTTGGCACTTGCGGCGAAGGACATATTCGCATCAGTGCGTTTAACAGTCGTGAGAATGTTGAGACTGCGATGGCCCGTATCAAAGCGGCGTTGAGTTCGAAGGCTTAAGCGTTTTTGTTAGATTTTAAAACGAAAGACCCCGTATCCACTATTGGATACGGGGTCTCTTGTTTTTAAAATCTTTGTGGTAAGACTTAGAAACCGTCTTGTGCGTGCTTGTCTCTGCCGCGACCGCCACGGCGATCTCTTCCGCCGCCGCTGTTTCCACGACCGCCGCCACCACCGTAGTTTCCGCGACCACCGCCGCCACCGTCACTGTAGTTTCCGCCACCGCCACCGCCGCCGCTGTTGCCACCACCGTAGTTGCTTCGGCCTCCGCCACCGCCACCACTGCTTCGGGCACCGCCACCACCACCGACTTGTGGGCGCTCTGGACGTTGTGTCGCTTCACGTACGCGGAGTTCGCGCCCGAGAAGTTCGGTTTCATTTAGGCTTTCGATTGCACTTCTTGCTTCGTCGCTGCTGGGCATTGAGACGAATGCGAAGCCGCGTGGGCGGCCTGTTTCATGATCCATAATCAGCTTGGCTGATGTGACTTCACCGTGTGCTTTGAAGCAATTGATGATGTCTTCTTCTGACGCGTTGAACGACAGATTTCCTACGTAGATATCCATTTAACGATTTAATAGGCGTCACTTGTAAACGTGGCAGGTACGATTAGTGACGCGCATTCGTACTCTGCAGGAATAAAATCCTAAGTTAAAACGCATTTAAAACGGCGCAGTAACCGTCTTTTGGCAAGGCCGAATCGATTGGGTTATGGGTGGTGGGTTATGGGTTATAGGTGATCGGGGGTGTTTGCAGACCTTTGGTTGTGCGGTGCACATTTAATTTTTTTAGCCGCGAATTCTTATCGAGTTGTTGGATGCAGCTTGATAGCTGCGAAAGAGGGAGGATTAGGAATTAAGACAAAGGGCGAATGTATCTTGGAGGGAGGGGGATGTGTCGTTTATTCCGTGATGGATTGGAGCCCAATTGCGCGGAGTCCTTCTGCTGTGATGATGCGGCCTTGTGGTGTGCGTTGTAGGAAACCGTTTTGTATGAGGTAGGGTTCGTGGACTTCTTCTAGGGTGTCGGTCTCTTCGCCTACTGCGACGGCTAGGGTTGAGAGTCCGACTGGGCCGCCTTTGTAGGCGGTGGCGATGGCTTTTAGGATGCGTTTGTCCATTTCGTCGAGCCCGTAGCTGTCGATTTCGAGGAGTTCAAGGGCGCTTTGGGCGATGGCTTTGGTTATCTTGCCGTCTCCTCTTTCTTCTGCGAAGTCGCGTACGAAGGATATTAGGTTGTTTAGAATACGTGGTGTGCCGCGTGAGCGTTTTGCTATTTCGAGGGCAGCGTCGTCGTCTATTGGAATGTCGAGAATGCGGCAGGTGCGATTGACGATGGAGTGTAGGTCTTCGTGCGAGTAGTAGTCCAGCCGAGTTTGTAGGGTGAATCGGCTTCGAAGGGGAGCGGTGAGGAGACCGCTGCGGGTGGTTGCTCCGATTAGGGTGAATTGGGGGATGTTGAGTCGGACGGATCGGGCGTTGGGGCCTGTGTCGATCATGATGTCGATACGATAGTCCTCCATGGCGGAGTAGAGGTACTCTTCGACAGTTTTGGGGATTCGGTGGATTTCGTCGATGAAGAGGATGTCGCCTTCTTCGAGGTTGGTGAGCATCCCCGCGAGGTCACCGGCTTTTTCGACAACGGGTCCGGAGGTGATGTGCACTTTTTTCTCCATTTCTGCTCCGAGGATGAAGGAGAGGGATGTTTTGCCGAGGCCCGGGGGGCCGCTGAGAAGAATGTGGCTAAGAGGGGTGCCGCGCTTCTTTGCGGCCCCGGTCATAATCTTAAGCCGTTCGAGCGTTTTTTTCTGACCGACGAAATCGTCGAATGAAGGAGGTCTGAGGACGGACTCGGTGTGGTTGTTGAGTGGTTGCTCAAGGGCGCTTTGTAGGTAGTCGGTTCCGGTGTTTGAGGGCTCGTTCATCTTTTTGGGTATGGGGGAGAGAGTTTCGGATGGGAGGGGGAAGGACAATTCAATTTGGTTGGATTTTTTTTGCCCACTTTCGAGGATTGGAGAGACGACACTTGAGGCCGGAGGACGAAACAATTGCTCAAATGTTCACAGATGATGATGGGATGTGTAGGCTTCTTTATGAGGTGTATGAAATAAATTACTTAGGTGTCGGTTTTGTATATATTAGTGGTTTATTTTGTTTTTGAAACTGTTGGATGAAATGGTGCGTATGTGATGGTTAGTGGCGTTTCACGCTCGGTTGGTCGGAATTCTAAATTTTGTATGTACTATGAATATCAGTAGAATGAAATGTGTGAGTGCGTTGTTGGCGGCCTCTTTGTTTGGTGTAGTTTTTGGAGTGGAGCCGTCGGTTTCTGATTTGTCGAATTTGGCGACTGTTGGGCGTGTTGATTCGGAGGCTGGTGGTGAGTTGGTTGGCGGATTTGTGGTTGAGGGAGGTGAGGGTGAGGTGTACTTGATTACGGCGAGGGGGCCGGATTTGGCGAGTGATCACGCGAAAGAGCCTATCTACTCGGTGGAGGAGGTTTTGGCAGATCCTCGGTTAACGGTGGTGCGTCATTTGGAGAATGGTGAATCGGAAGTCGTGGGAAGTAATGATGATTGGGTTTTTGATGATGAGCCTAGATTGGGGCATTATCTCTTACCTGATTTAAATCTAGGCAGTAAGGATTCGGTCTTGGTTATTGATTTGGAGCCAGGGATTTATACGGCCATTGTGGATGGGAAGGGGGCTTCGGGGATGGCTTCGATCGAAGTTGAAGGGGCTGTATGGATGATTTGGTAGAGGGAGCTTGTCCGAATAGACTTTTGACTTTGTTCAAGATCGATGGGCGTCTGAACCTGCGACCATTGAAAAGAAAAAGCCCCGCATCGATTTGATGCGGGGCTTTTGTTTTTAGAGTTTTTTGGCCGACTTAGTCGGACGAGGATTCTCTGCTCGGGCGATTTTCGTTGTTGCCTTCGCGGCGTGGTCCTCTGCGGCGTGGGCGACGGTTTTGTCCGCCTTCGCCACGGTTGTTGCGTTCGCCTTGTGGGCGGTCGCCTTGACCTTCGCGATTGCGGTTTTCACCTCTTGGTCCACGGCTGCGGTTGTTGCGGCGTGGGCGACGGTTTTGGCCGTCTTCACCTCGGTTTTCTCCTCCTTCTCGGTTTTGGCCTCTTGGTCCGCGTCCGCGGTTATTGCGGCGACGGTTTTGAGTAGGCTGTTTAATCTCTTCTTCAGCTACGAAAAGTGACTTAAGCCATGCGAAGAATCCCTTCTTCTTAGGCGTGGTCTCTGTTCTCTTCTCATTCCTGTCGGAGCGATCGGATTTGTCTTCCGGTTTTTTCGTAGAAACTCGTCCATCACGTGTTGGCCGGAATTCTTCGATGCTGTTGGCTTGGCGCGCATCAAGGGTTTCCTTGCTGATCGTGCCAAAGCGATCCGGGCGATCGTCCTGAGTGGTTTCTTCTGTAGGAGCAGCGGCTTCGGTTGAAGGGGTTGCTTCTTTGTTTTCTAATATGGCAGCAGAGGGGACAAACGCTTCTATCTTGGTCTCTTCTGAGTCCGAGTCTTTAGGAGTGTCTTCTCTGCGGCGGGAACGTGGACGGTCGTTTGAGCGTTCACGGCGGTTGGGGCGGTCGCGATTTTCTTCGCGGCGTTCCGGTCTAGGGGCTCTTTCGTTGGCGATGAGGTGTTCTGGAGCGGTTGCCCTACTTGGGAGGTCGTCCATTACAATCTCGTCGTCGTCGTCATCATAGACGCCTCTGACTTGACTTAGGCTTTTGGCGGTCGAGGGGCCTTTGGCTCCTGGTCTGCTTTTGCGTGTGCCGAATACTACGGCTTTGGTTGGCTCGGATGTTGAGTTTGCACTGGTTTCAGTGCTTGCTGGGCTCGCCTGTTCAACCTCCACTGGGGAGGGGGCGCTAGCCTCTGGAGCATCCGGCTGTGCTTCTGTGTTTTCTTGTTTATCAGACATGTTTGTTCTTATTTTCGGATCCTGCATAGGAGGTCCGAGTGTTGTTGCATATTTGCAATAAGGGGCGACGTGCCGTGTGTTTTCACATTTGGGCGATTAGGTCGCAGGGTGGGTACTCTTTGATTCTTGGGGAAAGTTCAAACCTAAAGCGCTTTGATTCTCTAAGAGGGAGTCCTATGAGCTTGCGCGGGGCTGGCAAGCGGCTTTAGTTCGTTCACTAATGGACAAGCTCAAGGAAATTTTTGGTATGCAGGAAGAGCTGAATGCTCGCATTGGTGTGAATCTTAAGGGAATCAGTGAGGAGGAGCAGACTAAATGGGTGCTCAACTATAGCCGTGCGATGCAGCAGGAGATGGCGGAATTGATTGATTCGGTCCCTTGGAAGTGGTGGGCGAAGTATCAGGAGTTTGATAAGCAGAACGCGAAGGTTGAGGTGATTGACCTCTTTCACTTCTTGGTTTCCTTGGCTCAAACTTTGGGAATGACCGCGGATGATGTGTTTGATGCCTATGTGGCGAAGAACAAGGTGAACCACGAGCGTCAGGAAAGCGGGTACACCGAGAAGGATCATTCTGATTCTCGTCATATCTAGGGCCGCTTAATCTATTTCGAGAAGAGCAGCGTAGTGCGGTGCTCTTCTTTTTTGATTTTGGGTGGGGTCGGTGGTGATGTCTTCTATGCGTTTTTCTTTGTCTAGTGCTTGTTTGGCTTTGTGCTTCTGCGTGGTATTCGCAGGGGTGGCGGTGCGTGCTCAGGAGGCAATTCCGCTGAGTGGAGAGACTACGATCGATCTCGAATCGCGAAACGATGCGTTTTGGTTGAAGGGGAGTGCACGCCGTGCCTTGGAATCTGGGTTTTATGATGTGGCTCTGGGCCTTGCCGAGCAGTTGATTGCTTCGGGAGTTGACCTGTCTGAGGACGAGCGGTCTGGGATCTTGATGTTGATGGTCGATGCTAACCTAGGGCTGGGATTCTATGACGAGGCGGAGCGGTTGGTCGCTCAGTTGCCTGAGGGAGGATCTTCTGAGTTGCGGAATGCGTTGGTGGCGTTTGGTCGTGGGGCAAGTCTCGATTCTTATGCGGACTTGCTTGATCGGGAGGATGAATTTCTGGAGGAGCGAGGGGAACGTGTTTGGCTCTGGGTCTTACGAGGGTGGCGAGCTGCGAGGTCTGGCAAAATTGATGATTCGTTGGATGCGTTTGGAAAAGCTCGCGGTTTGGCGGAGTTGGAATCTTCGGTGTTGTTGGGTCAGGTTGATTATATTAGGTTTCGTTCGCGGTTGATCGGGAGGGGGCGTGGACCCGCTTCTGTAGAAGAGTTGAGGCGAGCGATCGCGGATGCGGAGGGTAAGGAGGTGGGCTATCGTTATGCTCAGCTTTTGGCGATTGCGTTGGAGGATCGTGGCGAGGTGGACGAGGCTGTTACCTTGTTGGCTAATCGTTTGGCGATTATTCCTGGCGAGTTCGATCGGATCAGTGAAGAATTGATGTTGTTGCAGGTGGTGATTGCGGGGATCGACCGACCGGAGGGGAGGCAGGCGATGCGTGCTTTGGTTTTGGAGCGTCCGGGGGCCCGTTTTGCTCGTGTTGCGCTACAGCGTGCTGTCGAAACGGGATTGGGTGATGATATCGCGAGAAGAGTTTTTTTGAGGGCTTTGTTGGATGATTCGGTTGCGGCTAAGCCTGATCATCCGTTGTTGGATGAAGTTTTGTATTATCGAGCGGTCTTGCGTTTGCAGGAGGGCAACATGGAAGGGGTGGAGGATGATGCGGAGTTGTTGGAGAGCAAATTTGCTACGTCGCCGTATCGTCGAGGAGTCTTGTCTGTTCTCGCGTTGATGGATTGGCAGCGTGGAAACTTTAGAACGGCTGCGAGTCATCTCTCTCTGCTTAGAAACGATTTTTCTGCTGAGTTCGAGTTGGCTGGAATTTCCTCTATAATAGCGGATTGTTATTTTCGAGCAGGTGTCCGCGATGGTTCTGTGGAGGATTTTGTCAATGCTTCTGAGGCATATGAAGTTGCTTTGACAGAGTTGGCGTTTGGCGAGGGGTATGATCGCACGGTATTTCAGTTGGTGTCGTCTTATCTTGGGGCGAATGAAATTGCTGAGGCTCAGCGTGTTTTGGATGACCCCGAGATTGGCGGGCGGATCGCGGGGTTGGTCTTATGGCGTGCTGAGTGGAGTTTTGTGAAGAAGTTGCGAGCGACTGGAATGTTTGAGGCGGCTTATGAGCGGGCTCAGTCGGTTCTGCGTTTAGTTGATGGGGAGTTGAAGCTTCGCTTTATATGGCTGTCTTCAAAGTTGTCCTTGGAAACGGGGCATTCCGAGGAAACCGCGAATTGGTTGGCGAGTTTGGATGATTTTATTGGAGATATCGCTGAGGGGAGTATTGAGCGTGGTTTGTTGGATGAGGTGCGTGCGAGCGTGTTGTTGAGTTATGCAGAGGCTCAATTCGCAGTTGGTGACCCTGAGAAGGCGATGGAGTCATTGGAGGATTTACGTGAGAATTACGGTGAGTATGAAGCGGCCCTTTTCTCCTATATAATACAGGCACGTTATTTCTCGTCCGTGAATCGTACGGTTGATGCTCAGCAGCGACTGGTGTTTTTGGCGGATAATTATGCGGAGAGTCGCTTGGCTCCGATGGCACTTTTTGAAGCGGCTCTAAATGCGGAGAAGCGCGGGCAAGGTAATTACCTCGATCAGGCGAATCAGTTGTTGGAGAGGATATCGCGCGATTATCCTAATTCTGATATCGTTTATTATTCTCGATTGAAGCAGGCGGATTTGTTGCGGAAGCTGAACCAGTTTGGGGCGGCACAGCAGTTGTATGAGTCGTTGGAGAATCGCTATAGCGATCGTCATGATCGCTATTTGGCTCAGATTTCGTTGGCGGATACCTTAATGGCTCGTTCTGTAGAAGACCCTGCTAAGTTCGATGCGGCAATTTCTCGTTTTGAACTTCTCGTTGATTTATCGGATGTTCCGACTGATTTGCGTGTGGAGGCTGGTTATAAGTTGGGGGTTGCCTGGCAGAATAGCGGAAATTTGGGAAAGGCGAAGCAGGCTTTGTGGACGCTCTATGATTTGATCTTGGGTGAGCGGGATCGAATGGATTCGCTAGGAGTGAAGGGGCGGTATTGGTTGGCTCGATCGTTGTTTACTTTGGCGGAGTTGGAAAAGTCTGATGGGGATCTTGATCGGGCTCGGTTTTTTTATGAGATCATTGTAAGGTCGAAGCTTTCGGGTTTTGAGTTGGCTAAGGATCAGTTGGGGCGTATTGAGTCGGGGACTGCGAATTAAGTGCATGGAGGTCGAGATAATGGCTTTTTTAGGTGGAATTGGATGTAGATAGATGGATAATATTCACGTAGATCTTTTTGAGAGGTTTCAGCAAGGCGGGTTAGTTATGTGGCCTTTGTTGATTTTGAGTTTGGTGGCGTTGATGATTTTCGTTGAGCGTGTGCTGTATCTTCATCGGAACCAGATTCGCTCTCGAGAGTTTTTGGCAGGTATAGAGAATTCGCTTCGGAAGGGACGATTGATTGAGGCGTTGACGGTTTGTCAGGAGACTCCCGGTCCCGTGTCGTCTATGGTGAAGGCTGGGTTGCTGTCTTTTAAAAAGCGGGATTCAGAGATACGTGAATCTGTGCGTGAGGCAGCTATCGTTGAGTTGGGTCCGATTAAGCGACGTGTGGGTGCCTTGGCAGCAATTGCTCAAGTGGGACCGATATTCGGCCTATTGGGGACGGTGATTGGTTTGATTGATGCGTTTTCTCAGTACGAGGAGCAGGGTGTCTATGTGAACGCTGGTCATTTGACTAGTGGAGTATGGCAATCTTTGACGACTACGGCTACTGGATTGGCCTTGGGGGCTGTGTGTCTTTTATCCCATCATTTCCTTGCTGGGAGGATCCGTGCGGTTGTCCATGAGATGGAGTGGATCGGTCAAGAGCTGATAAACGTATTCATCCGGATTAAGGCGGATGCTAAAATTTCAATGGAGGACTTAGATGACGCTACTGAAGCTGGATCTGGAAAAAGAGGCTCCTAGTCCGGCACGATTGAGCTTTTGGCCATTTGTTGATTTGTGCGTTATCGCTCTCTTTTTCTTTCTTTTTGGCTCGAAATTCATCGTCGCTCCGGGAGTGGAGATCGAGCTTCCTCGCTTGGATAAGGTTCAAATCGCGATTGCGAATGAATATGACGTCTTGACGGTAAGTGAGAGGGGCGGTGAGGAGATGGTGATTTTTAGAGGGATGGTTCTCAATATGGAGACGTTCCGCAAACAATTGGGTCAACTTGGTGTTGATCGGGAGGGTTATACTTTACTGGTGCGTTCCGATGAGGGGGTGTCTATGCAGACTTTGGTGAGTCTCTCCGAGATTGCGGGAGCGGCAGGTTATGATCGGATTCAGTTGGCGGCTGAGCGCAAGCAATTGAGCGTCCAGCAATTTAGGGGGCTTGTAGAATAGCTGTGAGGGGGCGAAGGCTGATTCATTGGTTGGTTGGCTTAGCGTGTGCTGCCGTTGTGCATTCATCTATATATTGGACGGTTGCGTGGTTTCATCCCTTTGAGAAGGAGTATGAAAAAGAGGAAAAGGGGGCGTTGACAGTCGAAATGTTGAACTCGGTGCCACAAGAGATGAACCTGTTTGATCCGCGACCTTTGTTACTTCCGACTGTATGGAATACTGCGAATGCGGAGCGATTGGGAGATTTTGTCGAGGAGGAGAAGGCGATATTCGCTGCGTATGGGTACGATTATGGAACTGTGGAGGATTCTTTAGTTACACTTTATGGAAATCGGTGGAGCAGTGGGGGAGATGTTGAGGCGATTGGATTGAGCTTTGAATATCCTGCGTTGAATGGATTTGGGGTTCGAGATGTTATCGAAATGAGTGAAAAGGATTCGGTCCTAAAAGTTCGTTTGCTTGATCCGGGGACGGGGGGCGAGTTGTTTGCGGATTCAGTGATTAGTGCGGAGAGTGACGAGTTTGAGCAGTCGTGGCCTGCGTGGGTGCCAGTTACGTTTCTTGTTAATTATGTAGATTCGTTTCTACTTTCAGGTTTTGGAGTTCTGGAAAGCTCGGGGTATAGAGAGCTGGATTTACATCTAGAGCGTCTTGCGTTTGAGCGCTTATTGAGCCGTGGGATTCTTCCGGATGGCTATTACCTTGTGGAGATAGGTTTCTAAGTAGCGAATATTTCTACTTATTTTAGTTGACGGGGAAAAACCGCTTATGCATTTTCTCCCTTCTTTTTCCAGATCACACCACTCAAGGGCCCTTGTAGCTCAGTTGGTAGAGCGCATCCTTGGTAAGGATGAGGTCGGCGGTTCGAATCCGCTCGAGGGCTCCACTTAACTTGCAGGGCTTTATATTGGTGAGATCGAAAAATAACATTTTTTAACAACAATAATATAACACACATCATCAGATGGCTAAAGGCACCTTCGAAAGAACAAAACCACACGTTAATGTCGGAACAATCGGACACGTTGACCACGGTAAAACTACGCTAACGACTTCTATCTTGTCGGTTCAGGCTACTAAAGGTCTCGCTGAAGCGAAGGCATATGCTGATATCGCTAAGGGCGGTACGGTTCGTGATGCAACTAAGGTTGTTACGATCTCTGTAGCTCACGTTGAGTATGAGTCGGACAAGCGTCACTACGCTCACGTTGACTGTCCAGGTCACGCGGATTTCGTTAAGAACATGATTACTGGTGCCGCTCAGATGGATGGTGCTATCTTGGTTGTTAGTGCTGCTGACGGGCCAATGCCGCAGACTCGCGAGCACATCCTTCTTGCTCGTCAAGTAGGTGTACCTAATATCGTTGTTTTCCTAAACAAGTGTGACCTCATCGATGATGAGGAACTACTTGAGCTCGTCGAAATGGAAGTTTGTGAACTTCTCGATAAGTACAAATTTGATGGAGATAATACCACAATTATTCGTGGTTCCGCTCTTCAGGCTCTTGAAGGTACAGACTTCGGTATGAAGTGTATTCAGGATTTGATGGATGCTATCGATAACGATATCGCTGAGCCAGAGCGCGAAGTTGATAAGCCTTTCTTGATGTCTGTTGAGGACGTTTTCTCGATCACTGGTCGTGGAACTGTTGCAACGGGTCGTATCGAGCGTGGTATCGTCAAGGTTGGCGAAGAAATCGAAATCGTTGGTTTGGCTGATACTCAGAAATCAATTGTTACCGGTGTTGAAATGTTCCGTAAGATGCTCGACCAGGGTCAAGCAGGAGACAATGTTGGTATTCTTCTTCGCGGTATTGACAAGGAAGCTATTGAGCGTGGTCAAGTTTTGGCTAAACCAAAGTCTATTACTCCACATACTAAGGGTAAGGCTGAAATCTATGTCCTTTCTAAGGATGAAGGTGGGCGTCACACTCCTTTCTTCAATGGTTACCGTCCACAATTCTACTTCCGTACTACGGATGTAACTGGTGTATGTGAACTACCTGAAGGTGTTGAAATGGTAATGCCAGGTGATAACGTTGCGATCGAAGTCTCTCTTACTAAGCCAATCGCTATGGAGAAACTTCAACGTTTCGCGATTCGTGAAGGTGGCCGTACTATCGGTGCTGGTCGTATCACTGAAATCATAGCGTAAGCTTAGTCCTCTATTTGTTTTTCTTGCCGGAATCCGTGTAACTCGGGTTCCGGCAATTGTATTTATTTTTTTACTAGGCATAGGGCAGTAGCTCAATTGGTAGAGTACCGGTCTCCAAAACCGTTGGTTGGGGGTTCGATTCCCTCCTGCCCTGCCATTTTTTTTCCTCATCTAATGAAGAATCCATTCCGCAGTATCCGCATCTTTTCGATGGAGACGATCACCGAGCTTAAAAAGGCTTCATGGCCGTCTTGGTTAGAACTTCGTGATTCAACAATTGTCGTCTTGGCTGCAGTTGCCATACTTGGCGTGTTTATAGCAATTGCTGATTTCTCGCTCGCGAATGTGATAAACCTTCTTACTAGCTGGGTACGCTAATAATCGCTTATGTCCGAAAACCATAACAAAAGCGGCGCACGCTGGTATGTGATTCAGACTCTTTCTAATCAGGAAGGGAAGGTTAAACGGTACCTAGACAAGTTCATCCCTTTGGAAGAGATGGAGGATTTCGTTTTTGAAGTACTGGTTCCCACTGAACAAGTTACGGAAGTAAAAAACGGCAAGAAGACTCAGACAATCCGCAAATTCTATCCGGGATATGCGTTTGTTAATATGGTTCTTTATGATGAAAATGGCATATTGTTGAATAAGCCATGGTATTTTGTTCGCGAAACCGCGGGCGTAATTAATTTTGTAGGAGGTTCCCGTCCGAGTCCGTTGAAGAAATCGGAGATCGACACTATTCTATCTCAAATCGAAGCCGCTTCTGGTAAAGAAGTGCCTAAGATTCAGTACGAGATCGAAGAAGAGGTCAAAATCACGGATGGACCATTTCTTAATCTCACCGGTCGTATCGACGAGATCGACCCCGACAAAGGGAAACTCAAAGTTTCCGTATCAATTTTTGGCCGCTTCACTCCTGTCGAGTTGGAGTACTGGCAAGTAGAACGCTTAACTAGCTAAACAAGATGGCAAAGAAAGTAACAGGTATCATTCGTCTGCAGTTGCCCGCAGGCGGCGCAAATCCAGCACCTCCAGTAGGACCAGCACTCGGTGCTCAAGGTGTTAACATCATGGCGTTCTGCAAAGAGTATAACGCCAAGACTAAAGACCAGGCAGGGACTATTTTGCCCGTCGTGATTACTGTCTATCAAGACAAGTCATTCACGTTCGTGTTAAAATCCCCACCAGCTGCGGTTCTTCTAAAGAAGGCTGCAGGTTTGGCTAAGGGTTCAGGTGTTCCTAATCGCGACAAGGTCGGTAAGGTAACGCGTAAGCAGATTCTCGAGATCATTGAGATTAAGCGTGCTGACTTGAATGCGAACGACGACGAAGCTGCGATCAATATTATTTCGGGCACTGCTCGTAGTATGGGGATCGAGGTTGTCGCAGACTAATTTCTATAACGTAATATAACTTCAACGCAGGAGCCCTGTTTATCAGGGTGTTTGTACTGAAAAGGAGACTACAAAGTGAAACTAAGTAAAAAATATAAGGCTGCTCTCGAAGTGGCTGACCTCACAAAAGACTACTCCCTCGTGGATGCGGTTAGTGTTTTGGCTAAGTTGCCAAAGTCTAATTTCGACGAAACAGTGGAAGTATCAATAAAGATGGGTGTTGATCCTCGCCAAGGTGACCAAATGGTCCGTGGTACGGTAATGCTTCCACATGGTAACGGTAAGGTTGTCCGTGTATTGGCATTTACCAATGATCCCGAAGCTGCGATTGCGGCGGGAGCGACTCACGCAGGCTTGGAAGACATGATCGCCAAGGTTCAGGATGGTTTCCTCGATTTTGATGTAGCGGTTGCTACTCCAGACGCGATGAAGGATGTTCGTAAGGTTGCTCGCGTTCTTGGTCCAAAGGGAATGATGCCAAATCCAAAGGCAGGCACAGTTGCTGAAGATATCAGCAAGGCGATTAAGGAAGTAATGGCGGGTCGTGTCGAATTTAAGATCGATAAGACTGCTGCGCTTGGTGTTGGGATCGCGAAGCGTTCTTTCACTGAGGAGCAAATCCTTGAAAATGTAAAAGCTCTAATGGATGCGTTGGCTAAGGTTCGCCCATCTGGTTTGAAGAATCGCTACATTACTAAGGCGACACTTACTGCGACGATGCAGCCTGGTATTAGGCTTGCGAGTTCTGAATATTCCCAGATCTAACCTTTAAGGAGAAATTAAAGAAAATGAGACCGGAAAAGAAATTCCTCGTTGAAGAAATCAACACTCACCTCGACAAGTCGGACTATCTCTTCGTAGCTAACTACGTAGGTGCTAACGTTACCGATATTGCTGAGCTCCGCACTAACCTCGCTAAAGAAGAGGCTGAGTTCCATGTTGTTAAAAACAACATCCTAAAGGTTGCGGCTCGCGATCGTGGATTGCCAGAAGTTGATGAGCATCTCATCGGGCAAAACGCTATCGTAATCGGTGGTGGTAATCCTTCTGGCGTTGCGAAGGTTTTGACTGCGTTCTTTGATAAGAACAACAAGATCGATGTGCGCGTCGGTATTCTTGGTAGTCAACGTATCGAGCAAGACGGCGTTAAGGCGTTGGCTAAGCTACCTTCGTTGGATGTGCTTCGCGGTCAGTTGCTTGGACTCCTCAGTACACCTGCACAACAAGTTGTTTGCGTCCTTGCTGGCGTGCCAAAGGCTATACTCAACGTACTTCAAGCGAAGTCGGATCAGGGCGAATAGCCCTTTGTTATTTCACAACACTTTCGGGAGTGTAATGCTCCCGTTTTCTACATACTAACCTATAGATTCAGGCTAGGGTCGTAATTAGACCTTAAACGCGAAGATCTTCTTCGCACTAGTCGATCAGGATAATAAAATGGCAGACATCACAAAAGAAGACGTAATCGAGTGGCTTAGCGGTCAGTCGGTATTGGAAATCGCAGGCCTTGTTAAAGACCTCGAAGACAAGTGGGGCGTAAGCGCTGCTGCTCCCGTAGCTGTTGCAGCTGCTCCTGCTGCAGGTGGCGATGCCGCTCCTGCTGAAGAGAAGACTGAATTCGACGTAATCCTTGTTGCTGCTGGCGACAAGAAGATCAACGTAATCAAGGAAGTTCGCGCTATCACAGGTCTCGGCCTTAAGGATGCGAAGGACCTCGTTGAAGGTGCACCTAAGGCAGTCAAGGAAGCAGCGTCTAAGGACGAAGCTAACGAGATTAAGACTAAGCTCGAAGCAGCTGGCGCAAAGGTTGAACTTAAATAATACGTTGCTAAGCGTTTTTTATAAAAGCTTTTAAACAACGAGACAGGCGCTCCTTTTAAGCGCCTGTCTTTCCTGTATTTATATGCCGGATGCTGTTTCATAACAGTTTCCGTTTTCTTTTTTATCCATTTCCAGACTCACCGCTTAATCTCAGCAAGGATCTTCATGGCCGACCGCATAAATTTCGGAAAACTCAAGGAGGTAATTACGCCTCCAAACCTGATCGAAATCCAGATCAATTCGTATTTGGACTATCTGCAAAAGGATACTCCAATAAACGAGCGCAAGAACGACGGTATAGAGGCCGTCTTCCGCGAAGTTTTTCCTATCGAAAGTTACGATGGGCGTCTCGTTCTTGAATTTGTGTCCTACACGGTAGGCGATTCCAAGGCGACCGAGATCGAGTGCATTCGCGAAGGGATCACTTATTCCGTTCCTCTCTATGTGAAGTTACGTCTTCGTGAAGAAGATAACATCAAGGACGAGGAAATATACATGGGAGAAATTCCTATGGTATCGAGCCGCGGTTCTTTCATTATTAATGGTGCTGAGCGTGTTGTCGTCAGTCAGTTGCACCGTTCGCCTGGTATTTGTTACGAAGTATCGCCGCATACTAACGGTAAGCTTTTGCATGCTTTTCGTATTATTCCTGACCGTGGTACATGGTTGGAAGTGCAGTTTGATAATAACGATCTGCTTTATGTTTATCTCGATCGTCGTCGTCGCCGTCGTAAGTTTCTGATCACGACATTGCTGCGTGCTGTTGGGTACGGTTCTGATATCGAAATCCTCAAGTTGTTCTATACGATCGACGACATGCCGACTTCCGACGCTTTGGCTAAGGAAAATGTCTCCCAGTATGTATTGGTTGAAGACGCTATCGACGCAGAGAAGGGGATTGTTATTGCTCGTGCTTTCGAGCCATTGACAAAGGCGATTGTTCGCGAGTTCGAAACTCACGGTATCGCAACTTTGAAGATCATCGACACTACGATTGATGAAGGAGCAATCATCCGTGCCCTTAAGAAGGATAGCACGCAGAATGAAGAAGAAGCTCTAAAGGAAATTTATAAGCGCCTCCGTCCCGGTGAGCCTCCTACAACTGCTAATGCGAAGGCTTTGTTGAAGCGTTTGTTCTTTGATCCAAAGCGTTATGATCTCGGTCGAGTAGGGCGTTATAAGATCAATCAAAAGTTGTTGATGGAAGTCGACGTCGAGCAACGTACGCTCCAAGCAGAAGATATCGTTGAGGCTACTAAGTACCTCATTAAGCTTCGTAAGGGCGAAGGTTACTTGGATGATATTGATCACTTGGGTAGTCGTCGTGTTCGTACCGTTGGTGAGTTGTTGGCGAACCAGTGTCGTCTAGGACTTTCTCGTACTGAGCGTCTCGTTCGTGAGCGTATGACTCTTTATGATCAGAGTGTAGATTCGATCACTCCTCAGAAGTTGATCAATCCAAAGGCGTTGACTACGGTTATCCGCGATTTCTTCGCTCGAAGTCAGTTGTCTCAGTTCATGGATCAAATTAATCCATTGGCGGAGTTGACGCATAAGCGTCGTCTTTCAGCCCTCGGGCCTGGCGGTTTGAAT
>CAWVWU010000042.1:0-22171 GCA_963933925.1 uncultured Puniceicoccaceae bacterium | reverse complement strand
TGGAGCACACGTATACGGTAAGGTTCGTAACATCACTACTTACGGTGCATTCATCGAGCTCGAAGAGGGCATTGATGGAATGGTTCACGTTTCTGACATGTCATGGACTCGCAAGGTTAATCACCCAAGTGAAGTTCTGAAGAAGGGCGACGAAATCGATGCTCTCGTTTTGGACGTAGATACTAGTCAGCAACGTATTTCTCTAGGGATGAAGCAGCTTGCTGATGATCCTTGGGCAGATATCGATGGTCGTTTCCGTATCGGTGACGTGGTGACTGGTAAGGTTTCCAAGATCACAGCATTTGGTGCATTTGTTGAGCTTCAGGACCACATCGATGGTTTGGTTCACATCAGCCAGATTAACGAAGATCGCGTCGAGAAGATTAAGGACGTGCTCAAGGTTGATGACGAAGTTACTGCTCGTGTTATCAAGATTGATCGTGATGAGCGTCGTATTGGTCTCAGCATCAAGGCGGCAAGCTATGATGAGGAGCAACTCGCTGCAGAAACTGCGACTTATGACAATATGAAGGAGGGTGGCGACTTGATGAACTTGGGCGATATTCTCGACCAGGCTACCAAGTAGTCGGTATTTTCATATTTGATACTTTCAAGGCGGCTCCTGTTGGAGTCGCCTTTTTTTTGTCTAAATTGGGTTAGGAGAGGGGAAGCTGCGCTTATGCCTTGAAATCGTTTGGATTATTGGAAATCTTTTATGTCGATATGACGGTCTCTGATTTTGTACCTATTTTGATTCAAATTGCCTTCGCTGCGGGGTTGGCTGGCATTATTCTTACTGCGAGTAGTTTGTTTGGTCAGCGCGGTTCGAAAGGGGCTATTAAGGATTCTGCTTATGAGTGCGGTATTAAGTCGGATGGTAAGACGAGTACTCGATTTTCCGTAAAGTTTTATGTTACGGCGATGTTGTTCATTTTGTTTGATATCGAGGTGCTCTTTTTGATCCCTTGGGTTATCATCTATCGTGATTTTATCGCGAATAGCCTCCCTGTTATGGGACCCATATTGTTCTTCATGCTTGTTTTGGTTGTTGGCTTGTTTTACGAGCTGAAAAAAGGAGCCTTGGAGTGGGAGAAGTAATTTTATTAGACAGGTCGGTCTTGTTGTCCTTATAGATGCGAATAGAACAGTATTTTTCTCGTAAACGCATATTGGAGCTGGAAAGTGATACACTTGAGGGCTCCTTGAGGGAGTTGCTTAAGTCGGCGACGAGCAGTTTTAAGGATTTGGAGAGGAAGCACCTCTTGCCGGGGCTGATGCAGCGGGAGAGTACGATGACGACCTATTTGGGTAATGGTGTCGCTTTGCCTCATTTGCGGGTGAAGATGAAGCGTCGTTACGTGTTCGCGATTGGTCGAAGTAAGGAGGGGATTGCTTATGAAGGCCCCAAGGGAGAGGTTAAGGTTCATTTTATTATCCTTCTTTTGGCGGGGGAAGGTGCTCGGGATTATCTCAATGTTTTAGCGGCCGTCGCTAGAATGGCTAAGGACAAGGGATTTATTGATGACCTTGTTGGTACTCCAGATATGGACGTCATGTATCAAGGTTTGATATCTGGCGTTGGTGGCATTGTTATTCCGAAGCGGAAGATTCGTCAGAGTTCGATGAATCGACTTATTTTTCGGCAAGCTGTTCGGGTGGCCAAGGGTGCTCGTTGTGATTCTATTGCGGTGTTTGGGGATGCAATGCAATCTGATGCGTTGGAGACATTGGACTCATTTAAGGAGTTTAAAACGGTTTTGGTTACAAGGCGTGCTAAGGAGGGGGACTTAGATGATTCCAGTTTTACTCATGTGATTCAGGCTCGTTCGTTTTCTTTGGGGCGAATGTCTCAAGCGCGGTCAGCTTTTTTGATTGGTCTTACGCGTGGTGTTTTTCAGGTTAACGAAAAGATTTGTTGTATTGGCGGAATTCCAGGGTCGAACCAATTTGACTCTATTGTAGTGGTTGATTTGAGCCAAGAATTTCAGACTTTATTGGCTCACCAGGAAAATTTTATGCCTGCAGACGTGTCTGCGGAGGTTTTTGAGCGTACGATTGGAATCGCGATGGAGTTGGCTGTCGAAGGACGAGAGGGTAAGCCGGTCGGCACTATGTTTGTCCTTGGTGATACTAAAAAGGTTGATCAGCTCGCAAAGCCTTTGATTTTGAACCCGTTCCATGGTTACGGAGAAGAGGATCGGAATATCTTGAGTCCGTTTATGGATGAGACTGTGAAGGAATTTTCCTGTCTGGACGGAGGGTTTGTAATTCGTGGAGATGGGGTGTTGATGAGTGCTGGGAGTTTGATTCATGCACCTGATTACTATCACACTCTTCCGAGTGGTTTGGGGTCGCGTCATGCTGCAGCTATGGCGGTGTCTTTGGCTACGGAGTGTGTGGCGATCGTTATTTCGTCGAGTACAGGGCAGGTTACTATTTTTAGAAATGGTACGTCGCTCCCGTTGATGGAGAAGCCGTTTACTGGGTATTCTTGAGTTGGAGAGCTTGGGAATTGATTGATTTCAGCTTTTGCTAGAAAATCATTGATTTATTGGCGGAAGCTGTGATGTTGGGCGGCTAATTTAATTTATACGAATCATGGCACGCGAAGTAATCACTCTAGAATGTACAGAAGCTAAGGCAGAAGGTAAGCCAGTATCACGCTACCTATCTAGCCGCAATAAGAAGACTCAACCTGATAGAGTTGAGAAAAAGAAGTATAACCCGAATCTTCGGCGTCATACGGTTCATCGCGAAATCAAATAATCGCGGCGACAGACCAGTTTAATAAGAAAGCGACATTCCTAGGAATTGTCGCTTTTTTGTGTTTTGACCGGCGGTCTGAGGGAGGTGAATTGTTCTCTTTTAGTTGGAGCGTCGTTTTGCGCGCCATCCGTCCCTGTGTTTTCTGATCCAGTCAAGTAGGGCTCTTTCGAAGCCAACGTCGTAGCCAAGGCGTTCTGATTCTAGCCATTTGTGTTTTAGAATTTCGTCTCTCTCAGCTAGGAATTCTTGGTACAAGCTAGAGCGTTTTACGAAGTCGTGCTGGTTTTGAGGCTTCAGTTCTTTGGCTGACATTGTAATCATGATGTTTTCGTTTCAATTTCGGTTAACGCTCTGTTTGCCTGTTTGGTGTCTTAGCAGCATGATCACGAAGTTTGAATTCGATTTCTGATTAACTCTCATAGCTAAACGAAAATGCTTTCGTTGGCTATTCTTAATATCGTCTAAAGGTCTAGGATTTTAATGTAGCTGCAACTCATTTTTGTAAAAAAGGAGCAATTAAGTAAAAAAACAAAGGGCTAAACTGTACTGTTGGAGGGTTTTTACTTATTTTATAGCTAGGTGTATCGATTTACTTGCTTAGTTGGGTGAGTATGGATTGAGCCACGATAGTAAAAGATTTAGCTGCTTCTGATTCGGGATCACTGAGTGTGATGGGGGTTCCGCTGTCACCCCCAGCTCTTATATTGGGGTCTAGAGGTATTTGACCTAGGAAAGGGGTGGAAAGTTCCGTCGCGGTATCTTGTCCGCCGCCTTCTCCGAATATGCTCGTTCTTTCTCCGTTGGGTCCAGTGAAGTAGCTCATATTTTCTGCAACGCCAAGTAAGGGGACGTTGGTTTTTTGGAGCATCATTGCACCGCGTATAGCAACTTGTGTCGCTGCTTTTTGTGGGGTTGTTACGATGATGGCTCCGTCGAGTTCGACGGTTTGCACGAGTGAGAGTTGTGCATCGCCGGTTCCAGGTGGCAAATCGATCACGATGATTTCGAGGTCACCCCAAAGGACATTCTGAATAAACTGCTTGATCGTCTTCATGATCATAGGTCCTCTCCAGACGACAGGCGTTTGTTCGTCGACGAGAAAGCCCATAGACATTACTTTTACGCCATGGTTTTCCATTGGAACGAGTGAGTCACCTTCTACCATGGGGCGGCCTTTAATGCCGAACATGAGAGGGACGGATGGGCCGTAAATATCACAATCCATAAGGCCGACTTTTTTGCCAGATGGTTCTAGTAGTTTTGAGAGGGCTGCGGCGAGGTTGACTGAAAAGGTGGATTTGCCGACGCCTCCTTTTCCGCTGGCGACAGCGATGACGTATTTAACTCCTTTGATCTTTGCCGCAGCAGGGGCTCCTTGTTGTGCGGATTGGGCGTTTTTGTTTGGGGTTACTGTTACGTTAACGTCAACACGATCGACTCCCGATACTTTGCCGATGGCTTCTTCGATGTCATCGCGTATTTTGGAGGCGATCGAATTGTCTGAGGTCGATATAGCGATGTTGATCGTCGCTTTCCCGTTTTCGAGACTCGCGGATCGCACGAGGCCGAAGGATACGATGTCTCGGCTGAAGCCGGGATATTTAATCGTTTTGAGGGCGGCTTGGAGTGCTTCTTGGCTCACGGTAGTTTCGTTCGTTAAATTATTTCGATAAGTGCTGGCAACTCGCTTGCACCTGCGGCGATAAGGCCTGTAAAAATACACTATAGAAACCTGAAACATTTGGGCTTCTGTCAAGTCTTGCCTATCTACTGTATGAGTTTCCGACCGTTATTATCGATTCACCTCCTGTTAATGATGTCCTTAGGGGCTTTTTCAACTGTATCTGCACAGCAGCGTATGGATACTGTTGTGGTGCCCGTGAAGCGGGATGTCACTAGTGTTGTGGTGCGTTCCTCTGATTCTACTACGCTTTCGCTGATGCGAAGTGCATTCAATATGCATGGAGGGTATCGTGTTGTGGAGTCGATGTCTCAGGCCTCGTTTGCATTTTCGGTTGATCCGGTAGGGTCTTCTGGTGCACGGCTTTCGGTTTACTCTGGAAGGCCTGAGCAGTTGCAGTTTCAGCAGACGATTGCGGGGACGAGTGGGCGTAATGCGATTTTTAAGGCGGTCGATTTGGCGATCCTTAAGACGTCGGGTCGACCTGGATTCTTTGCAGGGAAATTGACTTTTGTTAGCGAGGTGACGGGGAGTCCTGAGGTCTTTGTGAGTGATTTTCTTTTTGGAGAGGTCTTAAGAATGACGCAGGACGGAGCAGAGGTCGTGCGTCCTCGTTGGTCTCCCGATGGTCGTTATTTGGTCTTCACGAGTTACCGTAAGGGGTATCCGGATATCTATCGTATTGATAGGCAAACGAATCGACTGGATACGTTGGTGTCGTTGAAGGGGACTAATTTGAGTGCTCGATATAGCCCCGATGGATCGAGAGTGGCGATGATTCTAACAGGGAAGGGGAATGCTGAAGTTTATATCGGTGATGCTTCTGCTGGGCAGCGTCGACGTTTTACCCAGACAAGTGGCGATGAGTCGGCGCCGTGTTGGTCTCCGGATGGAAGCCAAGTTTGTGTGGCATCAGGGCAGAGTGGTCGCGTTCAGCTCTACACAGCTTCTTCCTTTGGGGTGCCTGCAGAGTTGAAGCGTTTGCCGACTAATGTTAGTGGGTATTGTGCTGAGCCAGATTGGAATCCGTATGATGCCAATTTGATTTCGTTTACCGCTGCTGAGGGTGTCGGTTATCAGATCGGGGTATATGACTTTTCGAAAGGAGCGGCAGAAAAAATTACGACCGAAGCTGGAATGGCGCAGTTGTCCCAGTGGCTAAGTGATGGGCGTCACTTGATCTATACGGTTAAGTCGGGAATAGAAAAACGGATCGTATTATATGATACAGTGACACGGGCTCGTACCGTACTTTCACCTTCGAGCCTCGGTGATGTTTCTGAAGCTTCGTTTTTGGCACCTCGATAGAAGTTTTTAGGCGACGGTAGGTAATTGCGTTTTGAGTCTGTCGGTCGAGGCTTGTTGTTGTGATACAAAAAAATGCCATCGTCGTTGACGATGGCATTTTGGGAAAAGGTAGTAATCGCTTTGGTTAAATAGCCGCCTTGTAGTTGGCTTCAGCCGCTCCCCAACATACTACGTCCCAGAATGCCGAGATGTAGTCGGGGCGACGGTTTTGGAAATTGAGGTAGTAGGCGTGTTCCCAAACATCCAATCCGATGATTGGAGTGGCACCCTCCATAAGTGGGGAGTCCTGGTTTGGTGTGGAGCAAACGCAGAGTTTCCCGTCCTTTACGCAGAGCCATGCCCAGCCACTGCCGAAGCGTGTTGCTGCTGCTTTTGCAAAGGCTTCTTTGAATGCATCAATTCCGCCGAGTTCGCTGCTGATGGCTTCTCTGAGTTGTCCGATTGGAGCTCCTCCGCCTTTTGGTGAAATGCCCTTCCAGAAAAGGCTGTGGTTAGCATGTCCGCCGCCGTGGTTGCGTACTGCCCCACGGATGTTTTCTGGAACGCTATCGAGGTCAGAGATCAATTCTTCGACTGACTTGGATTCTAGGTCTGTTCCGGCGATGGCTGCATTAACGTTGGTAACGTAAGTTTGGTGGTGCTTGGTGTGATGGATTTCCATCGTGCGTGCGTCGAAGTGTGGTTCGAGTGCATCGTAAGCGTAATCTAGGGCTGGGAGTTCGTATGCCATATTCTTGAATTATTTTGGTTTAGATTATTAGCGGAAAAGGGATTATTTATTAATAAAGAATATTCTTTGTCAATTGCTAGTTGGGCATGTCGCGTTTGAGGCGAAAGAAGGTTTGGATGAGTTGTTTGCATTCTTCTTCCATCACGCCCTTCTCGATGGAGAGAGTGTGGTTCATGCCGGGGTAGTCGTTAACGTTGTAGGCTCCTCCGAATCCTCCCATTTTGGGGTCTGAAATGGCGAATACGACTCGTTTGAAGCGAGAGAGAATGCTGGCACCGGAGCACATCGGGCAGGGTTCCTTAGTTACATAGAGGGTCGCATCTGTAAGTCGCCAATCCTTAAGAGCTGCACTTGCTTGGGTTATGGCGAGCATTTCGGCATGAGCGGTGGGGTCGGTATTGCTTTCGACTTGATTGAAGCCTTTGCCTGCGACCTCTCCGTTACACTCGATAATTGCTCCAATCGGGACTTCGTTTTGTTTCCATGCATTTATTGCCTCGTTATAGGCTAAAGACATGAAAAAGACGTCATCTCGGATCAATTGAGAGGGGAAACGTTTGGAAAAGGGGCAGTCTGGTGCGTTTTTGATCGGTCTATCTGTCATGGGTGGCGTCTGGTGGATATGAATACTCTTGACTAATGGCAAGGATTTGAAAGGAACGGTGCTCTTCTTTTATTTGCAAGGTGGTCTGGTGTGTCAGACTATATATATTTTATGTCAGACGATGTTATTCAGCTAGAAGGCAAAATTGTTGCGGTTTTACCCGGTACTATGTTCCGCGTAGAGCTTGAAAACGGCCACTTGGTTCTCGCCCATATCTCTGGGAAATTGAGAAAGCACTTCATTAAGATTACTAAAGGAGACATGGTGAAAATGGAGATGAGTGCTTATGATTTGAATAAGGCTCGTATCACCTATCGTCTTAAGAATGCCAGCCCTCGTGGGAGTTCTCCGATCCGATCATTCGGACCGAGAAAAAGAAAGCGGTAGACCTCTGCTAAAAGCAGCAGGTTTGCTTTGATTTGAGTGGTTTTGGAGCTCTTAGTACAAAGCTATGACCACTGGGACGAAATCTTCGAATGCTCTTACGGAGCAGGTTGATGCCTATTTGGCTTTTGTTTACCTGGAAAAAGGTCTGTCTCTGAACAGCGTCGAGAGTTACCAGGGAGATTTGGAGCAGTTCTCTGGCTTTTGTTCGGGGAAGAAAAGAAGGGCCAGTTGGTCTGATGTTGTGGCCTCGGATGTTTCCGATTGGATCTATAATTTGAGTGAAGAAGGCTGTGCTAGTTCGACTTTGTGTCGGAAATTGAGCACGCTTAGAGTCTTTGATCGATTTCTTATACGAGAAGGTGTCTGTCAGAAATCTTTTGTTGAGATGGTGGTGGGGCCTAAATTGAGGCGTAAGGCACCGGACTCGTTAACGATTCGGGAAGTCGAGGAGATTTTAAATGCTCCTGAAGAGTCCACTCCTGCGGGATTGCGTGATCGGGCGATCTTGGAATTGTTTTATTCCTCTGGATTGCGGGTGAGTGAATTGTGTTCATTAGCTTTGCAGCAAATTGATTTGGAGATGGGGGCGATGAAAGTCCTTGGTAAGGGGGCTAAGGAGCGGGTGGTCCCGATTGGGAGGAAGGCTGTGGAGGCCGTGAATCGCTATCTGGAGTTAGGGCGTCCGAGTTTTGTTAAGGCAAAGACAGGATCAGCTGCATTTATTAGCAGTCGCGGTACGGCGATATCTCGTAAGACCGTTTGGGTGTTGGTGAGAAAATACGCCCGCTTGGCCGGGATTGAGCAGCCGGTGAAGCCTCATATGTTAAGGCATTCGTTTGCGACGCATCTATTAACGGGTGGGGCGGATTTACGCGTGATCCAAGAGTTGCTGGGGCATGCTGATATTTCAACGACTCAAATCTATACGGCCGTTGAGGCTGAGAGGGTTAGAGATGCTCATGATGAATTTCATCCTCGGAGCCGAGAGACGTAGGAGTGTATAAAAAAACAGCCTAAAGAGCGATGCTCTCTAGGCTGTGGTGGTAAATTGTTGATGTGGTCTTTTAGTATGTGGGAGTAATCGCGTTTGCTTTAGCTGCTACTGCAACGTGGTTGTCTCCGTCGCTCCATTTTTCGTCGTTGATGAGCAACTTGTATTCAAATGAAGATTTGATGTTCTTGAGGGAGATGCTCCATTCTGAGTCGGAAACGCAATCTAGGGCTACGCCTTTTGACCATGCGAGACCAGGGGCATCGCCGCGGATAAAGAGGCTGTTGCCAAATCCGACGTCAACCTTTGCTGTTATTGTGGTGACTGTAGCTTTAGGGCTAGCGGCCTTCTTTGTGTTTACAGCCTTTGAAGCAACGGCTTTTTTAACCGCAGGTTTCTTTACTGTTTTCGCTGCAACTTTCTTAGTGGCGACCTTTTTTACAGCAACTTTCTTGGTAGCGACCTTTTTTACGGCAACTTTTTTGGTTGGAACTTTCTTGGCGGCGACTTTTTTGATCGCTACTTTCTTTGTCGTTTTCTTGGCTGCGGTTTTAGTGACTTTTTTCATTCGATTTATTTTCTTATTCGTAACATTAGGGCTCTCCAAAACTCTGCAATTGCAGAATATGAAAAGCTTGAACCGGCAGCTTATAGCAAGTTTTTCACCAATTACAATGCTGATGTTTCATTGTGAAGGGGGAGAGGTTTTTACTTCATCGGGCGACGGTAGTATCCCTTGGAATGGGCTGGAGATGTCGTTGAACTTTGATGACGAAGTCGCCTTCCTCGGAAGACAAAAAAACGGCAGCTGAATTGATCAGCTACCGTTTTAGAAAAAGTATTTTGCGTTGCTTTTGTTAGCGAATCACGAGGACTTCGACTTTTCGCTCTCGTCCCATCTGTTGGGTTGCTGCTCCCTTTGTCGCATTGAGGTCGCCTTTGGATAGGGTCACGAGGCGGCTGGCTGGGATGCCGAGTGTTTCGAGGTAGCGTTGAACGGCTTTTGAGCGTCGATCGCCGAGGGCGAGATTGTATTCAGCTGTTCCACGCCAGTCGCAATGACCTTCGAGGCCGAGCTTCGAGCCTGAATTGTTCTTAAGATATTCTGCGGCCTGGCTAAGCTTTGCACGTTCTGCCGGCTTGATACTGGCTGAATTGAAATCGAAATAGACGACTGGAAGAATCCCGCGTTGTGCGTTGGCCATGGAGTCGCCGCTGGTAGCACGTGTTTCGATGATCTCTGTCGGATCAACGAATCCTCCGCCAAATTGTTGCGGGTTCACGTTATCAGAACCACTACCTGAGCCAAGCAATGTGTCGATAGGATTGGGGCGGCGCGGCTTTTTGGCACAACCACTGAGTAGTGCAAATGCTAGTATTACTGCGATAAATGGGATTGATTTTCTGAATTGCATAGTTCTTTCGCGACTCCTGTTGTAGTGGGACTATTTGTTCCAGCTCTATGTTCGGCAAGAAATAAGATCCACTGAGGCCATAAATAATTAATATTATCACCACTTGAGTCAGTTTAGTCGTATAATTTTGCTGGATAACGGGTCCTTGTCGCCGGAAGCGACGTTGCGGCTTCGATTTATTGCCGAGGCGTTGTCGAATCGAATTGGTTGTGGAGTTGATCCTGTATCCGCTCGATATTCGGATCGAATTGCGGCGGAGCAGCTAGAGGGAGTGGAGGCGGATGTCTTGAAGTCGTATTTGAAGAGACAAATTTCAAGTGGTGATCGGAGCTTTTTGGTACTTCCTCTTTTTTTTGGCGAAAGCGATGCTTTGGTTGCTTATATTCCGAAGGTTTTCGGAGAGCTTCGAGAAGAGTTGGGAGACATTCGTGTGTCTTATGCTCGACCTTTAGTAGACTTAGAGAACGAGTCTGACGATGCATTGGCGCGTATCTTGGTAGATTCTCTTCGTGAGAAGATGGATACTGTGCCGTTTTCTGGCTTCAATAAGGTGCTCTTGCTTGACCATGGAAGCCCGAGGTCTCAAGTGGCTGCGTGTCGCGATTTAGTAGGGCGACAGATGTCCTGTTTATTGGGCGAAAGCGTCTCGGAGGTCATTCCGTGCTCAATGGAGCGACGAGACGGTGAAGAATACGATTTTAATGAGCCCTTGCTAGGGCGGGTGTTGGAAGAGCTTGATCCGAGAAAAGAGGAGACTCTTTGGTTGAGTTATTTGTTTCTATTTCCTGGCCGTCATGCGGGGGCCGGTGGCGATATAGACCAGATTTGTGAGCACTCGCCTTGGTTCAAAAAGGGCGGGATGCTGAATAAGGGTTCTCTCGTGGGAGAGTTGGATGGGCTTGTGGGTCTTCTAGAGTCTCGTTACCAGTCTCTGGTTAAAGAGTCCGAGTCGTTTTAAAAACTCGTTTCTAGTTCTACCATACCGTTTTGTAGAGCGTATCGAGTGATGCTTGCGACGTTGTGAAGGTCGAGTTTTCGCATCATATTGGTTCGATGGTTGTCTACTGTTTTGGCACTCAATCCTAGGCTAGCTGCAATGTCACGAGTACTGTAGCCTTCTGCGATACGCTGAAGAACTTCTGTTTCACGTGCGGTGAGGAAATCCTTGGGGCGTTTTGAGCTTTGTGGATTGATGAGGAATGATCGAATGAGTTCGCCGCTGGAAGGGCCAAAGAAGGTTCCTCCGTTTGAGATTACGTTAATGCCGTTGATTAGCTCTTTAAGGCTGACGGTCTTTTCGATGAATCCGTGAGCCCCTGCTTCTATCATGTCTTTAATAAGACTGGCATTTTCGTGAGCGGAATAGATGAGGAATCGTGCTTTTGTTGAAGTGCTCTTGAGTTTCTTTAAGAGTTCGAGCCCGCTTATACCTGGAAGCTTTGCGTCTATTATAATCAAGTCGGGTTGTAGTTCTAGAATCTCGTTTAGGGCGTCTTCTCCATTTCCGCTTTGGCCGACTACGAAGTAGCGATTCCGTTTTAAGGTTTCTGCTAGCATCTCGCGGATTGAGAGATGGTCTTCTACTATGTATACTTTTTTCATTGGGTCAGTTTTTTCCTCCTAATGTGTATATCGGGTGGATCTGATAAAACTGATAGGCATATCTCCCTATATCAAGGCTAGAATCTGTATTTACGTATGATTCAACATTTTTTTAATGAAATAGGAACGGCTAGGTATCTTATGACGTTTATTACGAAAAAAATAGGGATGATTGTCCTTTATTAGGATTTTGTGTAGGGCGAATGCTCAGGATTTATCTAGTGTAAACTCACCTGATTGCGGAGGGGCAGAAGTGGCAAGGGGACGGGTGGTCGTTAAGAGGGGCTGAGTCTCTTTGTGCCGAGGTCCTTTGTTTTCTAGAAACAAGAATCTTCCAAATTCCAGATTTCTCTGCAGAACAAAAATGCGGAGAAAATGGTGGGTCGAGTGGGACTCGAACCCACAACCAATTGCTTAAAAGGCAACTGCTCTACCGATTGAGCTATCGACCCGCCTTATTTGGAAGGCCGGAATTCATCGTCATCGGAAGTCGATGGCAAGATTTAATTTGAATTTTATTTGGAGAACTAACGTCTAAGCCCACAAATGAAGGATTTGAGTTAGTTATGCGTGGTATGAAGAGAAAAAATAAGCAACCAAGGTTCGCGTTTGTGCGTATTGGTTTAATAGAGATTGGATGCTGCTTTTCTCTAAATACCTTGAGAGAGAGCGATTAGGATGACGCAGAAGAATAATCTAGTAGAGAGTGAAGACGTTAAGGCTGAGGAAAAGCTTGGTTTCGCTACTGCGGAGGGTGTCCGATCGGAGGATGGAAGCGTGAATTCGCAGAATTCGAAAAAAAAGGAGGAAACAATGGGAACATTAAACACTGCAGTACGTCCAAAAGGCGGAAATAGTATGTCTACGAAAGCTCAGGAAGTTGCATTGGATAAATTGTTAGTTGCTCGTTTTAAGGCGGGTGATGAGGCTGCGTTTGAAGAGATGGTGTCTCGTTACTGGGATCGCATCTATGGGATGGTGCACAAGTTGTTGCGTAACTCTCAAGATGCTGAGGAGGTTACTCAGGACGCGTTTATTCGAGCTCACCGTGGTCTCGAAAAGTTTAGAGGAGATTCTAGCTTTTCGACGTGGTTGTATCAGATCGCAACAAATTTGGCCCGAAACCGGTATTGGTATTGGTGGCGCCGTAAGCGTGACAAGTCGATTTCGTTCGATCAGCCCATTAGTGGTGAGAGTAATACTACTTTGGCGGAGATTTTTCCTTCTTCCGTGGCATCTCCGAAAGATAATGCCATTACGAATGAATTTCAGGAAAGGGTAACTGCTTCTATGGAGCTTCTTAATAAGAAGCATCGAGAGGTTCTTGTTCTTCGTAATGTTAAGAATATGACTTATGATGAAATCGCGTCAGAGTTAGATATAAGCATCGGTACCGTGAAGAGTCGAATTGCCCGAGCTCGTGAGAGTCTGCGTGAAAAATTAGGAAATGAGCTGTTATGAGTAAGGACCGCTTTTTGGAGTTATTAAACCTCTATCTGGACGACGAGATCGATGAGAAGGAAGAGGGGGAATTGTTGGGTGCTATTGAGGCGAATGAAGAGTTTCGCCGGATTTACGTCGAATATAACCTGATGAGCCAAGTGTGTTCTCGGCTTCCGGAAGGTTTTCCTGTTGCTCGGTCTCGGATGGGGACAGTGCAAATGGTCTACGCATTTGGGGGAATGGCTGCGGCTTTGGCTTTTGTTTTTATTGGTATTCAGAATGTAATCCCACTTTGGAGCCCGGATGATCGGGCTGTCATGACTTCTGAATTTGCTGTAAGCGACGAGAATGCCTCAGGTCTTGGCTTTGTTGCAAATGATGACACGGGGTTGCGTGGAGAGCTGGTTGCGGTCTCTTTTGGCGATTCTGTCTCGGTCTCTGATATTAATTTCGGACAGACTGTGGCGAGTCGGATTAATGAATTTTCTGACGCGTCCTTGTCTTGGAAAAATGGGCTTGTGGACGAATCAATCCAAAGGGAGTCATTGGACCATGAATTGCAGTTATCTTTAGATTATGCAGACGAAGATTATGTCTTTAGGAAAGATAGGTTGATACAAGGTATCGATTCAGCTGGCTTGACGGGATTTCGGTATAAAGAGGAGCAGGTGTATCCAAAATTTTCTTTTGAATCCTTTTTGAGTCCTGAGTTGTCCTCAAGCTTGAAGAAGTAAACTTCTGTTAGCCGAGAGCTAAGCGGATTATCTCTTCGGTTGAGAGGGGGCCGCTTGCTTTGTCTAGAACGCGTTTTATCGCTTTGCTTGCCTCTGTGTTTTTGTAACCCAGAGCAGCTAGGGCGAGAAGGGCGTCTTGCTCGTGTGATGATGAGCTGTTGTTTGGAAGTTTCGTATCGATTGACGACACTGAATTTTGTGAGCTAAAACCTGCGAGCTTGTCTTTGAGCTCCACAACAACTCTTTCCGCGGTTTTTGCACCGATTCCTGGGGTTTTTGCGAGGAGCTTGGTGTCGCTGTTTGTTATAGCGTGCACGAGGGAGTCGATGGAGAGTTTACTCATCATGCTGATGGCAACCTTTGGGCCGACTCCGGAGACTTTTTCAATGAGGAGAATGAAGAAATCTCGTTCTTCTTCATTGGAGAATCCGTATAGGTTTTGAGAATCTTCCCTGTAGACGACGTGCGTGTGTAGGAGGGTCTTTTGTCCCAACTGAGGGAGGCATTGAGCGGTGGTGACGGGAATGTTCACACGATAGCCCAATCCTCCGCAGTTGATTACTGCAGAAACCGGCGTGGCAGTCTGCAGTGTTCCTTCTATAGTGACGATCACAGTGGGATTTTTTCGGGGGTAGTAATTAGTCTAGACCTAGGACTTCTCTGATTCCGTAGAGTCCGGGTTCTTTTCCGATCGCCCAGGCAGCAGCTCTAACCGCTCCGCGAGCGAATACAGCTCGGCTTGAGGCTTTGTGGGTGAGTTCTATACGTTCCCCGATATCGGAAAAAAGAACAGTGTGGTCTCCCACTACATCGCCACCTCGGAGGGAGTGCATTCCGACTTCACGCTCTGTGCGCTCGCCTGGGATTCCTTCTCTGCCGTGTCTGAGGTCGTCGTAATTGAGATCGCGCGGTCCGAGGACGGAGTCTGCTAGCATCAGTGCGGTACCACTTGGCGCGTCTTTTTTGAGGCGGTGGTGCATTTCGATGATTTCCGCATTGTAGCTCGGCGGAAGGATGCTAGCTGCTTTTTCAGTGAGGTAGCAGAGGAGATTGACGCCGACGGAGAAATTTCCCGCCCATACGGTCGGAGTTTGTTTAGCGAGTTCGATAAGGCGTGCTTTTTCTTCTGAGCTGTGGCCCGTGGTGCCGCAGATGATTGGTTTACCGAGTTCGACTGCGGTGCGAAAAATCTCTTCGGTCGCGGTGTGGAAGGTGAAATCGATAACGACATCAGATTTTTCCAGAGCGGATTTAAGGTTGTCGCCGATGTCGACTTTTCCGGTCACATTGTGTCCGGCTTCGATCGCGGCTTCGGCGATAGCAACTCCCATTCGGCCATTGGCCCCTGTAATGCAAATATTTGCTGACATAGTTCTGATTTTTAGACGCTTGTGCGGCAGTTATCCAATGTGGTTTGGAATACTGATAGTACTTTGTTGCGGTTTTCTTCGCTCATCGGGCAAAGCGGGAGGCGTACTCGGTCTGTCTCAAAAATCCCAAGCTGCTTTAGGCAGGCTTTAACGGGGACTGGATTTGGGTCGATGAAAAGAGTATTGGAGATTGCGTTGAGCTTTTTGTGCCAGGCTGCAGCTGTTTTAAGATCACCTGAAAGTGCTGCGTTTACAAGTGCTGTGACTTCAAATGGTAAAGCGTTGGATGCCACAGAGATAACTCCTTCTGCACCTGCGGCGATGAAGGGGAGAGTAAGGCTATCGTCTCCGCTTAGCACGACGATATCGTCTCCCATGGCTTGCTTGAGTTGATCAACCTTGTCGACTCGTCCCCCTGCTTCCTTGATGTGATTTACATGTGGGTAGCGTGCGCGGAGTCTTTCAACTACGCTTACTGGAATTTCGATGCCACAGCGTCCTGGAATAGAATAGAGGACGATTGGCTTGTCAGTGGCCTCTGCTATCGCAGAAAAGTGAAGGAAGAGTCCCTCTGGACTTGGCTTGTTATAGTAGGGGGCGACTTGAAGAATCGCGTCGGCACCCATTTCGTGGGCATGTTTGGTGAGTGAAACTGCTTCGCGCGTCGAATTCGAGCCAGCACCCGCTATAATGGGGACTCGACCTTTACTCGCTGCGATTGTTATTTCGATGACTTGGTGGTGTTCATCGTGGTTTAGTGTGGGTGATTCTCCAGTCGTGCCTACTGGGAGGAGGCCATTGATTCCTCCAGCTATTTGGCTTTCAACTAGTTTTTCGAGATCGTTGACGGCGAGGGACCCATCTTCGGTGAAGGGGGTCGCTAGGGCAGTAATTGATCCGGTGAAGCGTGGTATACTCATAATTAATCGAGAGTGTAGGGTGAAGGATTGAGGATCCAAGCCGATTTATTAGGTGAATTCGATAATTTTAGTATTGGGACCTCCCCAACAGAATCCTCGATGTATTATGGCCACTCAAATATTTGACGAACTTTTGTATCTCGCTGTGGAAAATGGCGCTAGCGATATTGTTGTAAAATCCGACAAGCCCGGCTACCTGCGGCTGCATGGAAACTTGGAACCGGTTGATATGGTTCCGATTTCAGGAGAAGAGGCTTTAGCTTTTGTTGAAAACAACATTCCTCGTAATTTTCTTGAGACTTGGGAGATGGAAGGGCAGGTCGATTTCGCTTATTTCTTGGAGCAGGCGGGACGGTTTCGAGTTAACGCATTTTTGCAACGTGGATCAGTGAGTATCGTTTTGCGTCATATTAAGAGCAAAATTCCGTCGTTCGAGGAATTGGGCTTAGATGAGGGGACACTCGTCAAATTCGCGAAGGAGAAAAATGGGATCGTTTTACTCTGTGGAGCAACTGGATCAGGTAAGAGTTCTACGCTAGCGTGTATTTTGAATTGGATAAATCACAATTTGGATAGGCACGTGGTTACTTTGGAGGATCCGATCGAGTACAATTTTATAGATAAAAAGTCGGTTTTTAATCAGCGCGAAATTGGAATTGATGCCCCGAGTTTTCCTAAGGCGTTGAAAGCGGTTTTAAGACAAAATCCAGATATCATCTTAATTGGAGAAATGCGTGATCGCGACACGTTCGAGACTGCAATGTCTGCGGCAGAGACTGGCCACTTGGTTTTTTCTACGATGCACGCAGCGAGTGCTCCTCAGACGTTGACTCGATTGTTCGAGTATTTTCCACCGGAACAACATCAGCTTGTGCAACGTAAGTTATCGGAGTCTCTTAAGGGGATTGTCGTTCAGAAGCTATTGCCGAACTTAGAGGGTGATGGGCGTGTTCCGGTCCAAGAGATTTTGGCGTGTGACTCGGTTGTGTCTAATACTATCAAAGATGGTAAGTTTGATAATATTCAGAGTTTGCTGGATGTCTCGGAGGAATCTGGATCTCGATCCTTTAATAAGGACCTGTTCCGATTGATTAAAGAGGGGCAGATTAGTAAGGCTGATGCATTGAAGCACTCTCCGAACGCACAAGCACTTGAGATGAACCTCAAGGGGATATTCTTGAGTGAAGGAAGCCGTATCTTGGGCTAAACTAGGAGCTTGTTTATAAATGAGCCTAGTTAGAAGTGCCTTAGGTCGATAAGTGTCGCCTGTGATCTCATTGCTGTGAGTCTAGATTTCTCTATCTCGGAAGTGCTTTCAGTGAGTAGGACGCTGAATTCGCCCTTTGAGGAATCTTGGTTCAGACTGATTATTGATTCGGTTCGTTCGTTGTTAGCGAGAACGAGGCGAACGTCCACGGTGCTTTTTTGTGGGTTCTTGAAAATTGCTTCCAAGTTATTCTGGTTAAAAATGGTTATGGCTGCTGCGTGGAGATTTTTTTTGGCACGAAGCTGTATGCTGATGTTTGTGGCTAGCGGGTTTATTCGTGCCTTGGTGTTTTGTGTGTCTTGTTGGTATTTAATATCTGTGTCCAATAGTCCGCCACTGAGGTAGTTCATGTTGCCGTAAGATCTATTGTGAGAAAAATCACGTTGGAAGAGGGAGAGTTTTAGATTTGAAACGTTGGCTTGGGAATCGCGGTTTACGCTTAGTTTAAGTGCTAAGTTCGATGTGCGTTTGAACTGTGTTTTTCCGAACTTGACTGAATAGGAACCACTGACTCCGTAGGTTTTCCACTTTCCATGCTGCTTCGAAGAGCCTTCATCCAGAAGTTTGAGAGATTCGAGGTCTAAAGTGATATCGGTTTGTATCGAATCGCCTGGTCGGAGGTAGTTTTGTGTTTTTTGGTAGAGTGAGTTGGGGGATTTGTCGCCGTTCGTTACGGCGTAAAATTCACCCTTGTTGAAGGTTGAAGTGTGTTGGATTTCTATTCCGGACGCGATGGAACTGGCTAGTGCAATAGAAAGCACTGCGAGCAGGATTCGAAGGGAGGACATAGTGGATTGGATTCTTGGTGTGTAGTGTAAGCGATTCAGTGAAGTTACTTAGATGTTGAGCCTTGTAAACTCGTAACAGCGCTTATTTCACACTTTTTTGAAACACCCGAATAAAACCTAGGTGTTCACACAGGTAACGAGTGTCTGAATCAACTTTTATGCCCTAGTGAACTTTGTTGACCAATTTGGATAGCTTAAAAGATAAGGCCCAGCCCAGTCTTGGAGTTTATCCTTCGACGAGATCTCGTTTGGCGAGACCCTGCCACGTTATATCTGCTTTTTGAGAGGCGATATTCAGGCAGGCTTCAATTGCGACCTTACGCTCTTTCAGGTTCTCATCTGCGATCTCTGCGAGATCGTCTAGGTTGTAGAGAAATACGTTATCGAGATCTTCGCAGGATTGTTCGATGTTCCTGGGCATTCCTAAGTCGATCAAGAATAGGGGTCGTTCGTTTCTTTGCGGAAGGGCTCGTTCAGTTTCTTCGGCTGTTATGATCGCTTTTCCTGTAACAGTAGAGGCGATGACTATGTCGTATTCTGAAATATATTGAGCGACGTTTTCAAGCGGGAGTGGAGTGGCTCCCCATTCTGAGCCAACTTCTTGGGCTCTCTTAAAATTCCGGCTGGAGATTCCGAATTTCTTGGCTCCTCGGCTTCGGAGGGCTTTGGTCGTTTTTTCTCCGATTTCTCCTGTGCCTAGTACGAGCACAGAAGTATCCTTTAGGTTTCCAAATATTTTTGAGGATAAGTCTACAGCGACGTTGGAAATATTGATTTGGCCTTCCCCGATCTGCGTTGAGTTGCGAAGGAGTTTAGCGGCTTGGAATCCTTTTTGAAAGATGCGGTTGATAATCTTTCCCGCGGCACCGAATTCGGTGCATTGTGCGTAGGCGTTTTTGACTTGGCCAAAAATTTCAGCTTCTCCGGTGATTTGAGAGCGTAGCCCTGCAGATACCTCGATGAGGTGCTGTACGGCGTCTTTGGCTTGTCGGGTCTTGGCGTGTTTTTTTATCTGACTTGGATCCAATTGATAAAAATGGCCGAGAGCTTTGATTACGGCGTTGTGATCGGTGTCGATCGATTCGAGACAGACGTAGAGTTCGAAGCGGTTGCAGGTATTGAGTATAAGCGATTCGGTGACGCAGGAAAGGTTTTTTAACTCTGTGTAGAGAAGGCTTACTCTTTCACTATCAACTGAATACTGTTCGCGCTCTTCGAGAGGAACGGTTTCATGGTTGATGCTTAATACTATGAATGAACCGGGACCAATGCTCATGGTTCACTAGTGCTTGGTGCCGTTGGTTCGATGTCTACGGGTTTACTGCCCACGGCATTGAGCGAAAGGATTGCAGCGATGAAGAGGTATATCGCTGTCCAAGAATATTTTTTAATGCCGATGTTTTGGCGGGCTCTGACTATGATTAGCAGGCTGTAGCTGAACCATACGAGTATAGAGGTGCCAATTTTTTGGAAATTTACGGAATCGAGGTCGGAAAACCAATGAATGCTTCCGATGCAGAGGGAGGAGCTGAAAATGCAAAAACCGATCCATGCTAGCCGCATGTTGATGGTTGCTAGTTCGACGATTGAGGGGAGGAAGGGGAAAAGTCCGCCCATTTTTTTCTTTTTTAGGCTGCGGCTTTGCAGCAGGTACATGGCGGAGGTCAGGGCAAGGATCCCGAATACTCCGTAGCTGAATAGGGCGAGGGCCGCGTGGATTTCAATCCATGGGTTGTCGCCAAAAATGGGGGTTCGATCTAGGTTGTCCCATGAAGAAATGGAGAGAGAGAGGATCGAAAAAATTGTGGCGAATCCTGAAATGAATACACCAAGGAGGCTGACTCGGAATGCTGATCCTACGAAAATATAGAGGGCAATGGCCGACCATACGACGAATTGGACTAATTCGAACTGGTTGGCTAAAGGGCAACCTCCGTATTCTTGGCCTCTAACGTAGAGCCCTGTTGTTTGAAGGATCCAGCCGAGTATGACTAAACCGATTACGTAGGAGTGTCCGGTCCTACGTTTCAACTTAAGTGCCGAATAGGTACCGAAGGCGGAAATGGCCGCGAAAATTGCGGTTGCTAGCCAAATCCATTGTTTGTCGTTGAGTCCTAGAAATTGCATATAGAATTTCTATGAGAAGACATATCAGTTCTATTCGGGCACTTAAGTGGTACGAAGGAATTACTTTTTGCTCTTTGCTGCTACTGCTTCGTCGCGTCCTTTTTTGCGAAGAAGGTATGCTTTGCGTCTGATTCTTTTTGTTTTTCTGCGATGTTGTTGTCCCATGATATTTTAATTTGTGGTTATTGATTTTCGACGGTTTTCGTCGAGTTGAAATTGTTTAAGCCTTCAGATACTTGAACGAGGGTGCCGAGGTCAAGCCGTCAACGACTAACCTCCGGCTACTATTTTTACGATTTCGAGGTTATCGTTGTTTTCGAGGATCGTATTTTCTGCTTCTGAAGGGGAAAGTGCTTCGTGATTTCGCTCATTATTCCGAGGCGGTACATATCGTGCTTGGCCAATTGGAGATCAACACGAAAAGGCCTCTAGGTCGCTTTTGGCTTGCTCGACAGGTGGCGACTCGGAAGGTGAGGGCTGATTTATGAGTGCATTTGCCTTACTCCTTGCCCGCGATGTGACGGGACTTTCCGAATTTGCCAACCGTTTGGCCCAAGATTTCGGCTATCGTTTATATGGTACGGCTGAGGTCGCTAAGGAGATTGAAGGCGTTGAGGTGCTGACTGTGTCTGAATCGAGGGAGTTGCTCGAGGGTGCAGGGGACGACGAGGGGATAATCGTAGCGAATTATTATTCAGTGGAAACGGTGGGCCGTGAGTTTATGTCCTGGCAAAAGGCGGTTGCGGCTTTTGATTCTTCGCTGGTTGCGTTGATTCGTGCGGCGGCGTTGAAGCCGAATCGACTGACTGTGATTGGGAACCCGGCTGAATATGGGCGGGTTTTGGAATTGTTGAATGAAGGGAAGGGGCGTTTAGCTCAGAAATTTAGGATGGAGCAGGCGTGCAATGCGTTGCATGCGTCGTCTGAGTTTGATGCGTCTGTGGCTCAGTATCTCGAGATTCAGGGAGGGGATGTTCCTGACATGGGTGCTTTGAGTGGTTATCCGAAGTCGATTCGATTCGCGTGGAAGCGTGGGGTGAGTTTGGCTAGCGGGGAAAATGATCATCAAAAAGCGGCCCTTTATGGGACGTTTTCGGATCATTTCGAACAGTTGTCGGGACCGGTTGTGGATTATGGGGTGATCGTGGATATCTCGGCGGCTACCTATCTTATAGGTGAGTTTGAAAAGACGGCAGTGGCTTTGGTTCAGAAGGGAAGTATCTTGGGGGTGGCTTGTGGTGGGACTTTGACCGAGAATTGGGATAAGTTGGGCGAAGAGAATGTTGGTTGGTTACGCAGTGGGGTCTGTATCGTTAATGCTACGGTGGGGATTGAGTTTGCTGAGGTTCTTGCTGGTTTGCGGGGCTGTACGGTGATTGCTCCGCGGTTTTCGGACGAAAGCCTCGATGTCTTGAAGAAGAATGAGTCGCTTCGTTTGTTTGTGTGTAAAGAAGGGATTGGTTACGAGGCACTGCAGGAGAACCGCAGTGCGATTGGGGGAGCGTTGGTGCAGGACAAAAACCGTGTTTCCGTAAATCCGATGGAGTGGAGTATTCGCAGTTTCGTTCAGCCTCACGTTGATCAGTGGGATGATATGATGTTTGCGGTTAAGATTTCTCGGCATTTACGTTCGTCGTCATGCGTTGCGATTCAAGGGGAGAGAATCGTGGCTCAGGCGTCTGCGTGTCCTGTCCAGATGTTGGCGGTTAGCGATGTTCTGCGTCAACTCGAAGCTATGGGGGTGAAGGGGGCAGTTCTCGCGGTTGATGAGACGATCGAGGATGGAGACGTCTTCGCGGCAACTAAGGAACAGGGCGTTTCGATCGTAGTGCACGCAGGTTCACTGGATCCTTCGATGCATCCTGAATTGAGTGAAGCGGCGAATGAGGTCGGGATCGTCTTGGTGGCGACGGGGCGGTCTCATTGCAAATTGTAGAGGAGAAAGAACGTTTTCCCCAGACTTGCCATGGCATGGCGGGGAGGGCTTGGTCGTCCCTGTTTCATCTGATCGCGAAGATTACTTTTAGTCCATGTAGGG
>CAWVWU010000041.1:0-22221 GCA_963933925.1 uncultured Puniceicoccaceae bacterium | reverse complement strand
ACACATATGACTAGACACGGAGCTCCAAATCACGGTGCTTGGTGTGACGCTTACGATTGTAGCTAGTATTACGAGCTGCAGTTTTTGACACCATCGGTGTGACTTCATTCTAGGGCATAGAGCCCATTAAAGTGTAACCTATGTCTCCGGTCTAACTGTTACCGATGTCCCCGGTTCGTGCCTGTTGTCTATTGTTTGCGTGACCTTAAGGTTGAATATAGGTATCCAATTCCTAGAACAATTATCAATAGAGTGATTGAAAAGTATAAAGCGGGGGTGGCATTGATGCCCTCGCTTGTTACGGGTGCTTTTAGGTTAAGATGATACAATCCGTTGTGCATTAAGGAAACTCCTACAAGGATGATGAAACTTGCCACTCCAACCTGTTGTAAACGGTGAAGTCTACCTGTCTCGATTTCCTTGGATTCTAGCTTGATGGAATGCTCTGTGCATAAGCCCAGTTTTCTCTCGATCTCACCAATATTTGATCTTCTTGCTGGGGTGTCAGAATAAAGCAAATACCTTGATTTTGAAAAATGAAGTACGAACCAATCTGCATCGAAGTGCTTTTGATGACGCAAGTCATTCGCGTTGATGTACTTTACCTGGACACTTATTTCATTAAAACGATATGTGTTGAGGCGTTCGTACCCCAGTAGTTGCTTCTTAATAACTGCGGTTTTCCTGGTTTTGTCCCATGATAGGCTAAGCCTTCGAGTTGAGAATATGCCGCCTAATACTATTAGAGCGATGAAGTAAGGTTCAGCCTTTATTACGGTCTCTCTCGGTTCCGCGAATTGGACTATGGTAAGGAGGAAAATACCTGATATAAATAGGATGTACGCGACTGCTGGATGATTCGCTTTGAATTCAATTTGATTTCTGTCCCACCTCTGATCTGATTTGAATGCTTTCATCTCGAATATCTTTTCTCCAGTTAGCTCATACTCATTAGCAGTTGTGTTTGTAAACGTATAATCACTTTTTTCGAAATTGGATTTGGTGGAAGTGTCGTTTGGTGGCGGAAGGGAAAGGCACGCCCTAGTGCTTTGATGTCTCGTTCGGAAGATATGCTTTGATTTGTTCTAAAAAGCGAAATTCAAGGCCTCTCTGCTATGGTCATTGGGTTGTTCCGGTTAGTGGGATGTGTTTGTGGATTTCTCGTATTTGTCCGTCGTTGACTTCTAGGTTTAGAGTTCGTTTTCCAATTTGGATACGAAGGAACGGATTGCCGTTGTTCCTTTCTAGAAAGGAGATTTTTTTTATTGCACTGTAGGGGTAGGATTTTGTGCCGGAAAAGAAAACGGCTGTAATCTCGGTGTCTGTAAAGACTAGTCTCTTTGGAACCGTTCTAAGAGCATAGGTGAAGGTAAGGGGAGATATTATGACTGCGTAGAATAATGTTTTAATGAATAAGTCTGTGAACTTGTCATAGAAACTTAGGCTTTTGTGTAATTCTTTCATTCCGCCATTTTCATAGAACGCATCAAAACCGAGTATTTTCCATAGGTCAGGGCTGCCTGTTACCCAAATAAAGAGTACAAGTGGAATGCTCCATGCCCAAGCGAGTGTTGCTGCTAGTATTATTTTAGAGGAAGCTGGGTTGGATACGCGTACCATTTGAGGGTGGAGCTAAGGTTAAAGGAGTTCGGTGTTCAATCAAAATGGAAATGGACTGTTCAATTGTTGGGACGGTTTTCGAGGTGTTGACCTTGTGTGTTCGCGTGTTCAATTTTCTTTGAAGGATGGGGATTTGATGGTTAAGCGTTTTTTTAGATTTTTGTTTAGGCCTTTGATGGGCTATCTCGCGGCAAGTACGATTGCGAAGGATCCGTGGGAAAAGAATTTGATAGAGATTTCGTTTAAGCGGGTGAAGTCATACTTTGGTTCAGGGTGCAAAAACGATTGGCCGTGGTTCTTTGAGGGGAGTAGTGTGGTGGAGGTGAGCTCTTTGAAGGATGTCTTTGATTGGTTGCATGGTTGTGAATACATCGGTGATCAGGAGCTTTTTAATGAGTCGGACTTTTGGCAGCATCCGGTGACGTTTGAGAATTTGCGTAAAGGTGATTGCGAGGACCATGCTCCTTGGGCGTGGCGGAAGCTTGTCGAGATGGGGGTACCTGCGGAGTTTGTTGTGGGGCGTATGAAGAGTGAGTCGGATAGTCGTCACGCTTGGGTGATGTATGAGAAGGGTGGGGAGACTCTCTTGCTTGAGGCGACGTGTGGGAGTGTTTCTAATAAATCCATTCCTTCGCCCATTTGACTCGTTTGATTTCAAAATTCGTTTCCTCGAATCGAAATAGCCCCGGGTATGTTTCGTCGCGTTGTTCCTCAAGTGTCGTTACACTCGGTAGCTCATGTCGAAATCCAAATTCTGAATTTCAAATGAGCCTTCATTGACTCGAAAGCGATTTATTAGATGCACTCGAAGGAGCTTAAGCGGATGGCTTCTCCTTTGGAGGAGGTGAAGGATTATTATATCCCAGAGTGTTCAGTGGATTCTGGATTCACGACCTCTAATTATGGCGGGTTGGCTAAGTCTCTTCTGAAGGGGATGGATGAGGTCCACTAGCTCATGGAGTGCTGCTTCGAATCTCTTTGAACGCGCTGACCTTATTGGCGAACACAGCGAGTGCTTGATCGTACGTAAGTTAAGGAGTGATATGTTCGTGAGAAATTTCCGGTTGTTCTGGGCGTCGCTTCTTCCAGTCTTCGATCTGCTGCTTGACGATTTTCCGTGTTGCCTGAGTTTTGAGTGCGTCGAGCCATGCGGCACTGCCAACTAAGTCTACGATGCAACCGGATTGTGTTTGAATAATTTTATTGGCCGCATGGAATTTCTTGGAATGCTCTTCAAAATCTGAATGCGATACTAAGTTTAGTCCAAATAGGGCGAAGCATTTGGCTTCTTGTGTTTGGGCCTTGTTGAGCAGATTTTCAAAATTGTCTTTTGGGTTTCCGAGTTCGTATAGATCGATGAAATCGAATGTTGATTGGGAAACCTTTCCAGTTATTCCCATCCCACCAAGACCGAATATCGATTGATTGGATAGACGTTCGATCGCTCGGTTTAGCTCTTTGGTATCAACGTCTTTTGAGAAAATTAAACTACCAAAAAATACAAGAAGTGTGAAAATAGCGGTGATTGTTAAAAGGGCGGACTTCTTCATTGTTCAAACGAATTGTGTGATTAGCTTGTGTCACGTTGTGGGTATTAGAGCAGACGTTTTAGGTTATTGGAGCGAGGTCTAATTATCGAAGAGTCCCGTGGAACGTATAGATGTGAGTTGTTTGAATTGACATGGTCCTACGGTTGTAGTCTGTTTGTTTTATGTACCCCATTCTTGCGTATGAGACGCTTACCCTAGGGATTGGTGGAATTGGTTTTCGGTTCTGCTTAATTGTCGCTTTTATTTGGATGATCCGACTTGTGATGCGTGCGGTGCGCCGTGAAATTGCGGGTGAGCGCTGTGTAGAGGAAACGATTACGTTGTTTGGTTTATCCTCTTTTGTGGGGCTCTCGTCGGTTGCTCATATTGTATGGGTGGTCAGGGAGAAGGGGAAGTGGGCTGAGGTTTTTGGCTTTGAGCCTTTTGTGCTTTGGGGGAGGGACGATCAGCTTCAGTTGGATTCGGCTCTTTATGGAGTGGCCTTGGCTATGCTTGGATTCTTGTTGGCTGGTGTCGTATATAATTTTCTGACTCTAAGTGATAGTAGAATGGGGCAGTGGCTCATTCGGTTGAGGTATTGGTTCGTTGGGATAGCTGTTACTGTGTTTGTGAGTATGCAGGTGTATTCTCATGTGGCGAAACCGATGATCAACTATCACTCTTTCTTGGATCTTGTTGAGGATGATCAGGCGGTTGATGCTATGGAGAGTCCCTTGCGTGTAACTTATTATAATATCACGTCTTTGGATCATATTTTTAAGTTCTCAGCACCTCCCCCTCCTTTCAGTGTCCACGGAGATGTTGTTGAGGTGAAGGAGCCTGAATACCCAGTGTACTTTGAGCATCAGTTTCGGACAGAGGGAATCGAAGTTGAGGCGAAGGTTGCGAAAAGTCTTTTGGGTGATCTTGAGGTCTATCGATCTTCGTTTGATGGAAGAAATGTGAGAGCAAGTAGTTTGCTACGATTTGTGGGGCGTAAGTCTGTTGTTGATATGTGGTTTTCGAGTTGGGGGACTGTGCATGTTTTTGTGAGTGGCAAAACTAACTATCTACGTGAGATCCTATCATTTACGGATTCGTACCGAGAATTTATGGTGCCGGTTACACAAGGAGGACTTCGATACAGGGAGGATGATGAGTTGGTCTTTCTGCGTTTTGAGAATATGATCGGAGTTGGGTATGAATAGCTCTTTAAGGTGCAGATGGGGGACGTTTGTTGTCTTGTTTGTTTTGATGTCTGGTGTTGGGGAGGCTAGGGATTATGTGACGGAGGCTATTCTTTCGTCTTACTATCGTAGAGAATATTGGGTTGTTCGAAGAGTCTACCCCGCCGATATGGACCGAATCCTCTATGATGAAAAATGGATACGTGTTCGCGATTCGTTGGAGGTGGAGAAAGCCACTTTGTCGGATAAACGGCAGGTACAGAAAAGGGAGTTTGAGGCTCGTGTCAGCTTGTCGATTGCGGAAGCTCTTAATCTGTACCCCAATTCTAAGGAGTTTCTTGAGCTTAAGTATCGTTTTGAGAACCCTTGTTTTGGATTTAGTTGCGGAATGTTTGGATACAGGATAAATGAGCGTATTTATGACTATTCCGAGATCGATCGTCTTGAGTCGGACATTGAGAGGATGAAAGCTGAATTGCTTTCTGGAAAGTTTGATTGATCGGGTCTTTGGGGTAGAAGATAGTGCTATGTTCTAACTCTTTTTGAAGAATTCGTAGAACGCGAAATTCAAGGAGTGATCCTTTTGGCGAGCGAAGCGAGATGCCAAATGTTTCCAATATCTAACAAGTCCACAGCATGTCTTCAAGGCGTCAAAATCTCGAAAACGGAAAAGTGAAATAGAGCGAAAAGTCGCTTAAGTGAGTGCCATTCCAGTCTGACCCCTTGTGCGAGCGTAGCGAGCCTACCTATGTCGTTGGGTCGTACCTTTCTGTTTTGAATTGTTAAGTTCTAATCGCTACTGGAATCGGTACTCCGATTTTGTTTACAATAGGCACGTATAAATCGACGTCTTCTTCTGGAGTGGAAATGGATACTACAAGCGAGTAACGACATTCACGCTCTCCTTGTCTTAGCCAGGTTCTTTCTGCCCACCATCCTCGAACGGGATAAACAGCAAGAATGTTCGAAGTTGCCAGTTCGGCGGCTGTGCCCTTCCAAATATCAGAATGTATTGAGCCCTTGTGCCGATTGTCGCTACCCAAGGTCCAATAGTCAGTTGCTCCTGAGGTGTCGATGTCTTCATCTCGCTCAGTCGCAGCACTGACTCTTGCTTCAAAATTTGTTTCAGATTCTCCCGGTTTTTTGATGCCAAACCGTAGAGCATGTGAGGGATACTTATAACGGTCTTTCCATCCGACTTCACCTGGGCCTGGTTCAATAAAGTAAGACAAAGTTACCCTCATCGATACGGGTGTTTCGTGTGGTAGGTCCAATAGCACATCATTGGGCCAAGGGAGCTTGTGTTTGTGCCAGTCTTTCGTTTTGTATGCGTAGCCCGATGAATCGCGTTGGTAAGGTTGCATTTCTGCTTCTGCGATGAGTGTTAAAGAGTTCGTCGCACTAAACAAAGCTCGTTCCAAATTTGGTTTACCCCACCCACAGATTCTCACCAAATTTGCGACTTGTTTCTTAGTCGGATTAATTGGATCCGATAGAAACTGTTGCTTCATTGTATCCGTCCACTCAGCCGAATGAATCATCAGTGCTCGAATGGACTCGGGCCAAAACGATGGATATCTACTTTGAATTTGGGCGGCTATCCATGCGGCTTGAGCAGTAGCTGCACTGGTTGCGTTGATTCCTTCAAAGGAGCGTTCGATAGGACGGTAAAAGGTTGTGAGAAGAAAGTGTTCATCGCATGGACCGACGACCTCTCCATTGTGCACGGCGAGATTTCCACCCTCCATCAGAATGTCAGGTTTAAGAGGCCACTTGGAGTCCCAAGAAGTTGATGAGGATGAGTGAGGAGATAAGCCTCCTTGAGGAGCTAGCGATTGGTGTCCCGGATATTTCTGACTGTCGAAGTCGACCAAGTCAGTGAAGGCTCCCACTGTTATTGCATTCCAAGCTTGAGCAGGATCTTGAATCGATTCTAGCGATTGTTGATTCGGGTATGCCTCGGGGTTATTGTCCCAAGGAGTGTTTCCTGCACTTATTATAAAGAGTTTCTTTTGTTCATCCGACACACCCGCAGCAGACATATCCACATACCCCGACCAAGAGCTTGGCCGCCCTCGGTCTCTATGGTCATCCGCAGTCACAGCGAGGCATAGGATGCGTTTCCGAAATGGAGCGGCTTCGGAAGCTCGGCTAATGGCTCGGTCTGTTGTGTCTCCAAAAAGACGATGCTCAGTAGAGCCGTTGGGAGGAAGTATTTTTCCGGATTCTAAGACATGTCCGATCTCTACTTCTGTTTGTGACTCCAAAGCTGTCTTGAGGTTTCCGTAAGCGGCTAGACCAGCCATCAGCGTCCCATGGCCATGGTGATCTTGAGCTCCCCAATCTTCTTCTGCTGCATGCTGATCTTCACTCGAAAGCAACGGCTCAAGCAAAACGTGGCCATTGTTCACTCCCGTGTCCAATATACATATAGAAACATCACTGTTCTCCGGCAGTTTTAGTCTGGCTCGCAAATCCTGAGCCCAATCAGCTTGTTCTTCAGGCTCCAATTGGAGAAAAAATGCCGCCGATTCTTTCGCTTTTCGATATTCTGCTATGTAAGGGGTATTTTGATATAGTTGCTCTAACTGTTGTTTGCTGGCATTGACCACTAATACTCGACGATCAGGAAATATGATCGAACCTGAAGTACTTGAAATGCCAAATTCTTCACATGATTCTATGAAGCCATGAAGAGTCTCCTCTGTGTCGCTATTTAACCAAACCTCTATATGCTCAGAACTGTCTCCAGGCATTGGAGCCGAGTCTGTCCAAAACGATTCTAGTAGAGCCTGCTTAATATCTGCGATACTGTTTACTAGCTTTTCATTTTTGGGTACACCTGGAGATTGGTCATTTTCGATGTAGTCGTCCAACTTGCTTGCTATATAACTTCGCTTGTCATTCGAAATATAAACTGTGGCGAGTGTTCTCTTTTGGCCTTCGTTATCTTCTTTTTCTCGAACATTGACGACTCGCACTTTCTTAGAACGCATGTCCTCTAGACTTTTGAATACTAGTTCTGTGTTGGGGTCGCTGACAAACTCAAGATAGACGCCCTCCGGTATTCGATGGGTGACTGCATCCTCACCGCATGAAACGGACCAAGCGTCATCGAATTTGTTCTTAAGCGTCTGTCCATGGCTCTCTCGAATTCTTGTTGGACCTGGAGGAGAAGTGAAAGGCCGGGGCGGTCTTGTGTATGCAAGTGGAGTGCGGAAATTCTCGTTGAGTTGAATGTGTGGGTAACGTTCTCCGGCCATTAGAGGTCTATTTCAGGTAGGCGTGCTGCCTTTCTTGCAAGGAGTTGAGGAGGGATTCGCTTTGGACGGTTTTGCTTCCGGCTAAAATGCATTTCTTGATGGCATCGCGAGCAGCACTGGTGATTTCAGCTTGGCTGAGACCTTCTGCTGCTGTTGCCGCTTTGGGGAAGGGGAAACGAGCGGCCTTGAAATTAGCGAGGAGGTTTTTCAATAGTTGTTGGCGTTCCGCTTTGCCTGGTAGGTCGTAGCGTAAGACATCATCGAAGCGTCGAAAAAGTGCTCTGTCGAGCAAGCTTGGATTGTTAGTAGCTGCAACTATGATGTTATCCGATCGGTCAGTATCTATGAATTGAAGGAAGGCATTGAGTACGCGACGCATTTCGCCGACGTCGTTCTCGCGCCCGCGATCACCACCGATAGCGTCAAATTCATCAAAAAGAAAGACTCCTCGGGAGTTTGCTATCACATCAAAGATCTGGCGGAGTTTGGCGGCTGTCTCGCCCATGAACTTGGTTACGAGACGATCAACTTGGATTGTTCGCAAGGGAAGCTTTAACTCTGAAGCGATTATACGAGCAGTGAGTGTCTTGCCAGTGCCTGGAGGTCCGGAAAGCAATACTTTACGCCGGTGATCGAGGCCGTGGTTCTTGAGGGCATCGCGTTGGTTGTACTCGCTCAGAATGCGTTCGATGCGACTTCGTTGTCCTGTCTCTAGGACTAAAGATGAGAGTCGTTCTTGTGGCTCCTCGGAGAGGATAAGGCCTTCTAGTTCGTTGGGGAAGCGGACTACTGATTGTTTGTTCTTCAGGCGAGACTTGTCGACTAGACCCTTAATCTCGTGGGCTAGGGACGAGTGCCCTTGTCGGGCTTCGTGAGCGGCTAGCTGCAAGGCGACGGTATAAAATCGTTCCCCATCTTCTTCAAGATGGGAACGAATCAAGGATTTGATCTGCTCAGCAGTCGCCATTTGAAGAACGCTGATGATTTTCTTAAATTTCTGCAACACAACAATTGGTTGTGCTACTGTTGATGTTGATTTGTATGAAAAATAAAGCCCCGCTTCGGTTGAAGCGGGGCTTGGTAGTTAAATGGTTGTTAGCCCTACGACGGGCTCAGGGCAATAAGCGGCTTCGTCGCTTATTGACAGGACTCACAGACCTCCGGTTCTTCGGTGGCTTTGCCTACTACGCCTCGGAGTTCCTTTTTGGCTCCTACGGTGGCTTTTTCGATGTTGGAGGCTCCTAGGGTTCTTAGATAATAGGTTGTCTTGAGGCCGTGCTTCCAGGCGGCGCGGTACATGTGGGACAGGGTCTTCATGTCTGGTGTCGCGAGGAAGAGGTTTACGGATTGGGACTGGTCGATCCATTTCTGGCGTCGGGCTGCGGCCAATACGAGCCAGCTGTAGTCGACTGCGAAGGATGTCTTGTACTTGAGTTTGAGGTCGTCGGGGATGGTCTCGATTTCGTCGAGTTCGCCGTCGAAGTACTTGAGGTTGTTGAGCATTTCTGGTCCCCAGAGGTCGCGTTCCTTGAGGTCGCGGACGAGGTACTGGTTGAGGATGACGAATTCTCCTGAGAGGTTACTCTTTACGAAGAGGTTCTTGTAGGAGGGCTCGATGCATGGGGTGGTTCCGGTAATGTTGGATATGGTCGCTGTAGGGGCGATTGCCATTACGTTGGAGTTACGCATGCCGTGCTTGGCGACTTTTTCGCGAACAGGTGTCCAGTCCATCTTGCCGCCGCGTGGGACGTCGATGGCTTGGCCGCGTTCGTTCTCGAGGAGGTCGATGGTGTCTTGTGGGAGAAGTCCGCGATCCCACTTGGAGCCTTTGTAGGAGTTGTAGGTGCCGCGTTCCGCTGCGAGGTCTGAGGAGGCTTCGATGGCGTAGTAGGCGATGGCTTCCATGGCTTCGTCGTTGAATTCGACGGCTTCTTGGGAGGCGAATGCGATGTCTTTTATGTAGAGTGCGTTCTGTAGTCCCATGACGCCGAGTCCGATTGGGCGGTGGGCTTGGTTGGAACGTTTGGCGGATTCGGTCGGGTAGAAGTTGATGTCGATAACGTTGTCCAGGGCGCGGATGGCGGTCTGGATGGTCTCGCGGAGCTTCTTGTGGTCGATGTTGCCGTCTTTGTCGAGGTGCTGGTCGAGCACGACTGAGCCGAGGTTACATACGGCTGTTTCGTCGTTGCTGGTGTTGAGCGTGATCTCGGTACAGAGGTTTGATGAGTGGATGACGCCGACGTGGTCCTGTGGGGAGCGCACGTTGCAGGGGTCTTTGAAGGTGATCCATGGGTGGCCGGTTTCGAAGATCATGGAGAGCATTTTCTTCCAGACTTCGATGGCGGGGACTTCTTTGGACCAGATTTCGCCGGTTTTGGCTTTTTCTTCGTACTCGGCGTATTTTTCTTCGAATGCTTTTCCGTAGAGGTCGTGGAGTTCGGGTACTTCGGAGGAGCGGAAGAATGACCATTGGCCGCGTTCTTCCATGCGTTTCATGAAGAGATCGGGTACCCAGTTGGCGGTGTTCATGTCGTGACAACGGCGTCGGTCGTCTCCGGTGTTCTTACGGAGTTCGAGGAAGTCGTAGAGGTCGTTGTGCCATGTCTCGAGGTAGGCGCAACCTGAGCCGCGGCGTTTGCCGCCTTGGTTGACTGCGATGAGCAGATCGTTGTGTAGCTTGAGGAAGGGGACGATGCCTTGTGACTCGCCGTTGGTGCCTCCGATGTGGCTACCGGTACCGCGTACAGCGGTCCATGATCCGCCGAGTCCGCCGGCCCATTTGGAGAGGTATGCGTTGTCGGCGATGCCGCGTTGCATGATGCCTTCGATGGAATCGTCTACATAGTAGAGATAGCATGAGGAGAGCTGAGAGTGGAGGGTGCCTGAATTAAAGAGGGTGGGTGTGGACGAGCAGAAGCGGCGGCTCTTGTAGAGTTTGTAGAGTGCCTTGGCTTTGAGCTCGTTCTCGTCTTCGTTTTGGAAGAGTCCCATGGAGACGCGCATCCAGAAGAACTGGGGGGTCTCGATGCGTTGGGAGTTTTCGAGGCCTTTGGTCTTATCGATGATAAGGTAGCGGTCGTAGAGGGTCTGGACGCCGAGGAAGTCGAGTTCGAGGTCGGCTGTCGGGTCGAGTTCTTTGGCGAGGGCTGCGATGTCGTACTCGCTGATCTTTTGGTTGAGGCGGCCGATCTTGATGCCGTACTTGATGTACTTTTTGAATTGCTTGGCGTGGGCTGCTTTGAGCTTGCGCACACCGTCGGTTACGATGTTCCAGTCGAGGACTTCTTCGTAGATGTAGGAGAGTTGGATACGGGCGGCGAATTTGGTGAAGTCGGCGTCGCGCTCGATGAGGGTACGTGCGTTGAGGGTGATGGTCTTTTTGAGGCCGTCCTCGCTGATGTCGTCGAAGATGGAGCGTCGGAGCTCGGCTTCGATTTCGTCGGTGCTCATATTGAGTTCGAGGCCGATCATGGCGAACTCGATGCGCTTCTTGAGGTCGATGCCGTCCCAGAAGTAGGTGGAGCCGTCGTCGTTTTTGACAACGACCATTGAGTTTTGGTCGGCGTCTTGGATGGCGGTCTGTGCTTCGAGGAGGCGCTGGGCGCGTCGGTCGGCACGGTAGAGGATGAAGTGCTCGGCTACCTTAAAGTGGTTTTGGCGCATGAGTTCTTCTTGAACCATGTCTTGTACTTCTTCGATCTGGACGAAGGCTTGGCCGTTAGTCTCGAGGCGCTCTGTGATGGCACGGGATACGAGGAGTGCGGGCTCGGAGTTCATCTCGAGGGTGAGGAAGGCTTTTCTGACTGCGATCTCGATCTTCTCTTCCTTCCAGGGGACGACTTGGCCGTTGCGGCGGATGAGGCGTAGGGTCTTCATTCCGAGTGAGTGGTCGGTCGCGAGCTTGCGCTGGCGGTTCATGAGCATGCTTTTGGCAACGTCGTAGGCGTCGTTGTCTACGAGGGTGTTTTCGATGGTTTCGTAAACGTCGCTCAGGCCGAAGCGTGTTTCAAGCGTGGTGGATGATTTTGCTTCTAGTTTCTGGCAAACTTGGCGGGATACGTCTCGTACCCATGTGCGGTTCTTGTCGCTGAAGACGTCTTTATCGTTCTTAGAGAGGAGGACGTTGGCGAGGGCGTTTCCGATGGTGTCTACAATTTCCTTGAGGTCGAATGTGGCCTCTCCTTCGTGGGTGACGACTTGGATTTTTGAGCGTTCGCTCTCTTGGGGTTCGAGGGAACTGCGCCAGTCGTAACTGAGTTTTTTTTCGCGTGAAATGGAGACGATGTTTTTGAGGGCGAGGTCTTCTTCTAGATTCGGATTAATCATGGATTGATAGCGTGTAGACGTTATAAAATTTGCTGTGAGAATTTGAGGGTTGAGAGATGGCTGTAGCCTCTCCCGGAGGGAGCTAAAAAAAAGAGTGGATAGGATAAAGAAACGACGGCTGCCCTTATGTTTTTAGGATGAGGGCACCCATCGGTGGGGTCTTTGTTTGTAGTTTAAAGGTCGTCGTCGTTGTTGTTTTCCAACGATGATGCCTTTTGATATTCGGTGACTCGACCTTCGAAGAAGTTTTGCTCCTTCTTGATGTCCATCATTTCTGCGAGCCACGGCAATGGGTTTTGCACGTTGTCACAGAGGGGTTTAAGGCCGACGCCTTCGAGGCGGCGGTCTGCAATAAAGTCGATGTACTGCATGAATTCGTCCTTGGCGAGGCCGATGGAATCGGCAGGGAGGCAGTCGCTAATAAAGTTTTTTTCGAGTTCGATGGCTTCTGCCATGGTCTGGCGGAGGTCTTCCTTGAACTCGGCTGTCCAGATGTCTGGGTTTTCCTGGACGAGGTCCATGAAGAGGTTGCGGAGGAGTTCGATGTGGTTGGACTCGTCGCGCAGGGTGTAGCGGAACATTTCTCCGATACCGCGGAATTTATTCTGACGGTAGAGGGAGAGGATCATGCCGAACATGCCGTAAAATTGGGTGCCTTCCATGCATTGACCGAAGAGGAAGATGTTCTTGGCGAACTTCTGTTTGTTTTCGGTGATGGTGAGGTCGATGTCGTTGCGCATCGCATAGGAGTGGCGGGTAACGAATTCGTTTTTCTTAACGATGCTCTCGATGTCTTCGAACATGGCCTCGCAATCGTGCGGGTTGATGCCGAGAGAGGAGATCATGTAGAGGAGTGAGTCGGCGTGCACGTTTTCTTCGTGAGCGTGGCGGCCGAGTACGAGCTTGAGCTCGGGTGCGGTGACCTTCTCGCGGATTACGTGGAGGATGTTGTCGCCTACAATGCCTTCTGCGGCGGAGAAGTAACCTACGCCCATCATGATGATCCAGCGTTCGATGTCGGAAACTTGTTTCTCGTCCTTCCACTGTTCGATATCACGGTTCATGATGATATCTTCCGGCTCCCAGTGGTTTGCCTTCATTGTCTTATAGAGTTCGTAGGCCCAATTATACTTCAATGGGAGCAGGTTAAATGTAAGCGATTCGCGTCCATTTATGATGCGTTTTTCGGCGAATGCTTTTTCTGCTTTCGTTTGGTCGAGTACGAAGGTTCTAGAACCGACTATGAAGGTCTTTTGCATAGATATTTAGTGAGAAAAATAAGGTTTTAGGGGCACATCCAAGGATGCGAGGGAGGAGAAAGGAACAGATGAAATGAGGCTTGGCGAACGTAAGTTATTTGAAGTTATCCACTATTTGCTAACCACCATATGCAGTGGTTGTTCCTTAAAGGACCACAATATATTGTGAGGGATCAAAGTCCGTCAACCGATTTTCCGTAAAAAAAATACTTAAAAAAAGGGCTTGAAAGGAGTGCTAGAAACTCACTCGTGTTTTAAGAGACTCAATATCAGGGGTTTAGTTTTTTGAGGTCCGAAAACAAGGGGGTCGGGGGTCGGAATTTAGAAATGAGAAGGGTGAACGGCGATGTTTAGAGGGGGGATGGGGTATTTTGAGGGGGGAATAGGGGATTTTTTAAAGGGAGAGGTATGAAGGGTGAGGGATGTATCGATCCCGCATGCGGGAGACTCTTGAGAATCCCGCTCAGCGGATAACGAAATATTATGAATTTAGAGAGGGATAGAGGGTTGTGTTTTTTTTTGGAACCGCGACGGAGCGAAGCGGAGATGGCGAAGCAATGGACGCGAATGGACGCTAATTTTGATTGAGTTGTGCTTTTTTGCCCACAGATGGACACAGATTTTTTTGATTAGTGATTTTGAAATTTGAGGTGATCGTGGGTGGATGGGGAGTGTTTTATTAGGAATTGGGTACCGATCCCGCATGCGGGAGATACTTGGGAGCGGGGTGACGAAATATTTGGAAGCGTCGATCTGGTTGTGGTTGTTTTGTACCACGGATGATTAGGTTGTGTGTATATTATGGTAGGGTCCATCGTCCCGATGGACAGGTATTTGGGAGGGGGTGTGGCCATCGGGGACGATGTGCCGCTACCATTGGGGTGTGAAGTTGGGCTACCGATTGAATCGATTATGTCGCTGAGGGGGACGAAGGATTCTTTTTTGGAGGGGGAATTAGAGGCCGGCGGCTTCGTTGAGCTCGGCGTCGATTTGGGCTTCGGCGGCTTTTTCTTGGGCTTGAGGGGTGGTTTCTTCGGGGGCGTTGGATTGTTTGAAGACGCTCCATTCGGGTTGTTTTAGGGGGCCGGAAAGTTGGATTTCTAAGGCGTGGGAGAAGGGTTCGAGGGCGAGTCCCATGATGGCGGTGATGGGCATCTTGCTTTTGCGGAAGGGGAAGAGTTTGGCTTGGAAGTCGAGGTTGTCGTTTTCGAGGTCGTAGCGGCCTTTGCTTTTAATGAGGGCGAGCGGGCCGGATATGGTGGGTTCGGGGAAATCGATGAAGCGTTTTTGGGCAATGAAGGTGCCTTCGGCTTTGGTAAATTTTAGGGTGGTGAAGGCGAGCGGTGTTTTTTCGAGGGCGTTGGAGAGGAGGCCAAACATTTGGAGCTTTTTTAGATTGGCTTCTCGGATGTTAAAGGAGCCGTTGCCTTCGAATGAGAGACTGTCGCCTACGATGCCTTTTCCGTTGAAAGTGGTATCGAGAATGCCTTCGTATTCGATGAGTTCGTTTATGTTGAAGTCGGCGTTCTCTTCTTTTTTCGTTTCAGGAAGTGGGGTATCGTTGGCGATGGCTTTGGCGATTTCTGCGGCTTCTGCGGCGGCGAAATAGCGTGAGGTTGTGTGGAGAGTTTGGCCGAGGTTGGCGTCTTTGAGGGAGGTTTCTAGGGTGATGACGCTGTCGATGATGTTGGCCTCTAACTGAAGAGTGCCGCCGCCGATGCCGCCGATGCCGTTGTCGATGGTGATGATGTCGTTGTCGACGTGGACGTCGCTGTAAACGTGTTGGAAGGGGAAGTGGAATACGTTGAGAGGAGTGTCGGTTTCTATTCTGAGGTCGATGTCGTTGCGGAAGATTCCTTGATCCATGATGGAGCTGGATTTCGCAATGACTTTGGGTGGGATTTGGTATTGGTAGGGGTCGAGGATTTCGGCGGTGGCGTCGCGGATTTCGAAGAGGATTTCGGGTGCGATGCTGAGGTCGACAGTCGAGGTGGCGTCGACCCAGATGGCGGTGAGTTTGTCTTTGTTGTCGCGTGGGTCGCGTGAGGTTTCGAGGCGTGTGTCTCCATTGATGGCACCTTCGTCGCGGGTGATCTCGATGTCGAAGAGGTCGAAGTGGTGGTCGTATATATTATACTTGAGCCAGAGGCTGTTCATGTCTTCGCCGCGGATTCCGAAGTCGTAACCTTGTCCGGTTCCTGTGACGCGAATGGAGCTGGGTTGGAGGAAGGTGCTTTGGGAGTCGAGGAGGCTGTAGGCTCCGTCTTCGGGGAATCGGAAGTTGGCCCAGAAGTCCTTCCACCAGTCGCCGAACCAGAGGTTGAGGTTGTTAGGGTCGAAGTTACCGTTGATGAGGAAGCGACGTAAATAGGTGTCGGTGTTGAAGCCGATGTCGATGAACCCGCTTTTTGTGCCGCTTATGGCCCAGAGGTCGTGGACTCTGATTTGTGGTCCGTGGATGGAGGCATGGCCTCTTGACCGATCGAACTTTGCTCCGTGGGAGTTTATGAAATCGGTTTCGACCCGAGCGTCGAGGAGTGGGATTTTGGAGAAGGAGTCGATTTTCGCGGTGAGTTCGAGGTAGGGTGGGATGTCGAACTGGGCGAAGCGGGCGAGGTCGAGTGTGGTGAAAAGGTTGGCGTAGTTGGGTACATCTTTTCCGATGAGGCCGTTGAGTCGAATGGTGGCTTGTTGGGTGTTGAGGTTGCCAGTGGCGAGGGTGTGGAGGGTGCGGTCGCCTAGGCCGAGGTCGAGGTGAGCGGTTGTGTTGTTGAGTGGGTCGTGTTGTGCGGAGAGGAGGAGGCTGGGAGCAATGGTGGTGCCTTCCTTGGAGATTTTTGAGATATTGATCTGAGCGGAGTCTGGATACCAGTTGTCTTTAGTTGGGGTGGTTTCCCACTGTCCTGTGAGTGCTAGATTATGGATGTTGATGTCTTGGTGGCCGGTGTGAACCTCGGTGATGGCGGCGTCGAGGGTGAGTCCGGTGGATTGGGATCCCGTGATGCGGATACGGGCGTCTTGGGTCTTGTATCCCGCTGGGCCGTTGATGGCGTCGGCGTTGATTTGGAGGGATAGGGACTGGTCCCGTGGTGAGTCTAGATAGAAGTGTGCAGTAACGGTGGGGGAGCTCGCTTTTCGTAGATAGCTTTGGCTCTTGGCGAGTTGGGGGATGGTGCGCAGGATGAGTTTCCTAATCGCGGGTGGTTCTTTTTCGTTGGAAGATGATGGGGATAGGAGGTGTTCGCCGATGTCTCCGTGGGCGAATACCTTGAGATTGGCGTATTGAAGGCGAGCTCGGTGGATGGTCCAGGTGTCTTGTGACCGCTCGAGTTGGATGTCGATGGCGTGTACTAGTTTTTCCGAAACACCTGATGGGGAGAGCATCGGTGGAGTGCGAAGGGTTCCGTTGGATACGGTGATTTCTTCGATCTGCATCTTTCCGAATAGGAGAAGCGGCAGGCTTATTTTGATCATGATGGAGTCGGCGGTGCCTAGAGTCGACTGGAGGTCGTTGGAGTAGATGACCGGGGCATCGATGCGGATTCGGCCGTCGGGGTGGAATTGCAGAGACTCCATGCGCAGGGAGACGCCCTGGGTTTCGAGTTTGGACTCGAGTTGTCGAATGATGAAATTGGGGCAGGGGAGCTCTTCTAGTGTAGTGAGATAAAAAAGACAGAATACGACTGCGGCGAGAAGGAGGGTGAGGAGAGTCTCAATGGAGTCCAGCAAGGCACTGCAAGTGGCACAGGTCGTGCGCCAGCTCTTGCTTTTTTGACCTTTATTTTTGGGACTCATCGAGTGGGGGAGACGTGTCGGTCCGGCAACTGGTTACCAGTTGTGTCGGGAGCTGACAGGTGGTTAAGGAGTGGTAGGCGTCTCAATTCCTACGGCGGGCTCTTCGGCGGGTATGTCCTCCTCTAGGGGCGCGAAGGGTTGTGAAGGTGTCACTATGCGTACTCGGTCAAAAACGAGAGCAGTGAACGCGTCTATGAAAGGCTGTTCGAAGCGGAATGTTTGGTTGGAGTTGATTGAACCTCCCATAAGGAGTGGGCCGCCGGTGATTTCTGAGATGAGAAGCTGTAGACTTTGAACAGGCATATTACCGCCAGTGGGAATGTAGATCGAGAGTTTGTAGGCCCAGGGACGAAGGCGGTCTCCAATGTTTACGCTGCTAAGGAGTGAGTTTGAGACAAATGATTTGGCTCTAATGTTTTCGATTTCTTGGGAAAAGGCAGTGTATCTCTCGATGGGCTCCTCGGGGAGGCTGGTGTCGAGAAGGACGCTCTGGTCGGAGAGTTTTTCGATCGTGATGTAGGAGATTTGTGATGACGCGGGGAGTTGGTAAATGGAGTGGTTCTGGTAGAGGATGGGGTCGTCGTCGAGGGAACTGAGCATGTCGTCATAGGCGTAGAATATGGATGCTTTTTGTTCTATCTTGATGGCTCGTTCTTTGGTGGCCTCTGGATTGCGGTTTCCTATGAGGAGGGTCTCTGTTTTAGGGACTGCTAAGGTGACGTCTTTACCGAGGATCTTGGGGGAGGTGACATTAATCGTGTAGCGTGGAGTCTTGAGGCCTTCGCGTTCGATGTCGGCAGCGGAGGGGGCGTCGTTGATGAAGCCGGTATCTGGTACGGCCATAAGGTTGCTCAGGGTTTCGAGGGTGGCTTCGATCGCTCGTTTGTCGCCCTTGGAACTTGTTATGCCCTGGTCGGCGTCGCGGATGAGGACTTCCCATTCGCCTGTCTCGAGGCGTTGTAGAGTGAGGGGCTCATTTTCGCCGCGTTGGATAACGACGGAAGTCGTGGCGGTGAGGTCGAGGTCGAATATGTGGCGGTCGCGCAGTTTGGTTTGGGCGTTGGCGATGATATTTTCGAAGTCGAGATCGATGAGGAAAAGCGTGGGGCGTTTTTCCATCTTGGCGTAGCGTAGTCCTTGGTTGGGGCCGTCTTTGATTTTTGCTCCGATGTCGAGAACTTCGCGTGAAGACTCGGTTTGGATGGTGATGCTGTAGTCGGGTGATTGGAGTCCGAAATCGATGTTTGGGGTGGAATCTGCGAGGACTTCAGCCGTTTCGAGGCTGAGGATTTGATTTAGAGTGGTGTTGACAGTGGGTGAGTCTGCTCGGGCTCGGATTGGGGTTTCGAAATTCCACTGTCCGTCTGTTTTGGTGAGACGGGTTCGGGAGCTGCTGATTTGTTGGCCGCTGCCGTCTTTGATCGCGAGATTCCATGAGGTGACTTCGAAAATGCCGGAGAGGAAGATTCGGTTGTCGCGGAGTTCAGAATGGGTGAGGGCGATATTATCGCGGAGGCTACGGTCGACGACGTGGATGAATTCTTTGTCGGATGAGAGGATGTAGAGATTATCTCCGATGTCGGTGATCTTGCCGATGTCGATGGATTCGATCTTGTCGCCTTTTCCGAATTCTAGGTGGAGTTGGGCTGGCTCGAGGCCGTATTCAGTTAGATTGGTTTCGGCAACGTTGAGGGAGTCGACGCGGAAGCTTATTTTCTTATCGAGGAATCGGATTTGGGTGAGGATGCGGTTTACCGCGAATTCGTTGGCTGGCCAGAGGAAGGGCTGTGTGAGCATCCACTGTTTGCCCTGTTTTTCGATGGTGGTGGTGGCGTTGGTGGAGGGGTTGCGGAAGCTGATGTATTCTATATCTGCTGCGGCTTCGCCGAAGGGGTTGCGTCCTTCTTCGATATCGGGCGAGGTTTTACCCCATGGGTCGATATAGAAAATGTAGAGCAGGAGGCCCATGAGGATGATCATGAGCATGACGGTAACTTTTAGCCTCATAGCGATTTGCGTCTGCGAGATAGATAAATGATGAGTCCGAGCAATCCGACAAGAAGAGGAGGCCCTAACCAGATAAGATAGCGTGAGACCTGCAATTGTTTCATACTGAGGTCGAGTTTTAGGACTTTTATCTTTTTAGGTGGGATGTTGAGTCGTGAGTTGCGGTCTAGAGCGAAGTTGAGCGTGTTGAGCGCGAAGAAGAGATTTCCTGAAGAAGCGATTCGGTTGTTGGAGATAAAGGAAGTCGAACCGATGACAATGAGCTTGCCGCCCGAAATACTAATACCGAGGGAGGAGTCTACTTTGCGTTCTGAAACGGCGGCGATGCGGATGGGGCCTTCGAGGTCGAAATCGGGGTTGAAGGTTGAGGCGGAGAGGTTGTCCCAGCGTTTTTCTCCCCAACTTTTATCGGAGGTTTGCATGAGGTCGGTGACGATGAGGGAGTCGTCGATGGGGCGGCCTGGATCGGCTCTGACCGAGGTGGCTCTGTCAGTCACCACGTAAATTCGGTTGGTGTGGAGTTCGTCGGTAATGGGATGTTTGGCGAAGCGGCGTATCAGCATATCACCGCCACTGATTTTATAACTCGGGTCGCTTTCTACCGCGATGGCCTTGTCGTCGAGGATCCCCCATTCGTAGAATAGATCGTCGAGGCCGTGCGGGGCTCCGGGGTCGAGGAGAACAACGATGCGTCCGGAGCCTCGTTTCTTGATATAGGATGAGAGTCGTTCTTGTTCTTCGGGAAGAAAGCTCGATACGGGGCCGGCAATGAGAACGAGAGAGGCGTCTTTCGGGACTTCTGAAACGGTCGTGAGGTCGAGCTCCTGGGTTTTTAGATTGCGGCTTTTTAGTTCGTTGGCGAATTGGGAGGCACCGCGTTGGGCATCGAAATCGCTTAGGTTGAGCTCGCCGTGTCCACTGGTGACGTAGATGACCGGTTCTGAGGTGTCAGCAAGTTCGAGTATGGAACGCGTAAATACGCTCTCTCCTAGAAATTCTCTGAGTTCGGCGTTTTTTAGGGTGTAGAGTTCGCGGATGTAGGCGGTGCGTTTGCGTGGCCCAGATTTGAATACTATGACGTTGTTTTCTTCGATGCCTAGTTCTTTGGCTCGCCGTGTTTGTTGGTAGACGTTGAGGTATTCGATACTAATGCGTCCTTCAATGTTGTTACGGGTCGTGTACTCGTACTGGCGTAGGAGGTTTTTGACGTCGCGAAGCACTTGAAGGATGCCATCGTCCTTGCTTTGGTCGGAAAGGGTTACGATGACCTCGATGGGCTTATCGAGTTGCTTGAGGTAGGCAGTCGTCTCCGAGGAGAGGCTGAAGGCTTGGTTTTGCGTGAGGTCTGCTCGTGAGTAGACGCGCATGCCGATGTAGTTAATCGCCCCGAGAATAAAGATCGCTAGTAAAATCTGTGCGACGGCGTGTAGGCGGTCTGAAATACGATTGGTTTGGTAGGAATCGAGCATGGTCTAGACGCCTCCCTCTCTGTATTCGATAACGAGGACACTGAGGAAAAGAAAGAAAATGGCTGAGCTGATGTAGAATACAAAGGCACGGGAATCGAGGACGCCAGAGGAGAAGTCGTTCATGTGGTCCATGGAATTGGTGTGACGCGAGAGGGCGTCGAGCCAAGCCGGTTGGGTGTCGATGACGACGATGAGTTCGTTGAGGGAGCTGCCGCCGATTATGAAAGCGAATACGAGAGTGAAGCTTACGATGCCGGCTACGAGTTGGCTTTCAGTGAGGGAGCTGGCGAAGATGCCGAGGCTGATAAAGAGGATGCCGCTGATGGCGATGAAGAGGTAGCCTCCCGCTATCGGGTAGGGGTCGACGCTGGTATTTTCTTGGGCGAAGGTGAAGAAAATGATGTGGAAGCTGGCGGTGAAGAGCCAGAGGGTGATGTAGTAGAGGTAGCCGGCGGTGAATTTCGATAGGATGACTTCGGTGGCTGTGACCGGGGTGGTCATTAGGTTTTCGATGGTGCCGGAGCTACGTTCTTCGGCGACGCTGCGCATGGTGAGCAAGGGTACCATGAAAAACACCGGGATGAAGAAGAGTCTAAAGAAAGTGATAGACGGGCTGCTGTCTTGGGGGGAGGTGCTATAGAGGTCGAGCAACCATGAGAACATGAAGCCCATGATGAGGAGAAAGAGGAAGGCGGCGATGTAGGTGCTCGGATTTATGAAGAGCTTCCAGATCTCGTGTCTTAAGAGTGTAATGTAGTGCCGCACGGTTGGGTGGTGAAATTAGGAATTATGAATTGGTAGAAATGAGAGGTTTTTTACCGCGAATGAATGCTAATTAATGCGAATGTTGGATTGGGAGAGGGTGACATTTATGTGCCGATCCGGCATGCGGGAAACAGTTAGGAGTGGAGTGATGAAACATTAGGAATTCTCGAGGGGGCGTTGGTCTTCGGTTGATGATGACTCAGTGGTGGCTGGTGGTGTAGTTGGCTCTGGGGCTGTGACTGTGTCTGGGGATGAAGATGAAGAAGGGGATGAGGATGGGGATTGGGAGGAAGAGGGGGAGTCCTTCGACGGGCTCAGGATTCGAGCTTCGCTCGGAGGGGATTGGAGGGAGGAGTCGATTGATTCCCAGCTGCGACGGGTGGCGGCGAGGAAGACGTCTTCGAGGGGGGCGGGGCGACAGCGGAGGGAGCGGACGCGGAGTTTTGGGTTGTGGCTGAGGCAGTTGAAGAGTTGTTCGCCGTAGTCGCGAGTGCCTTTGATGCGGATTTGGGCGAGGGAAAATCCTTTGGAGTCGGCGTCGTCGAAGCGGGTGACGGAGAGGTCGGGGGTGACTTGTTCGAGGGAGTGGCAGAGGTCTGAGTGCTTGCCGTTTACCTCGATCTCGTAGGTCGTGGAGTTGACGAAAGTTTCTCGGAGTTCGGTTGGAGTGCCTTTGCCGACTATTTTGCCGCCGTTGATGATAATGAGTTGGTCGCAGGTCATCTCGATCTCCGGCAGGATGTGGCTGGATATGAGGACGGTCATCTTGCCTTTGAGGCTGGCGATGAGGTCGCGGATCATGATGACTTGGTGGGGGTCGAGTCCGATAGTGGGCTCGTCCATGATGATGACTTCCGGCTGGGCGAGGATGGTATCTGCGATACCGACGCGTTGGCGGAATCCTTTGGAAAGTTTACCGATGATGCGGTTATGGGAGCGGGTGAGGTCGCAGCGTTCGAGGGCGTCGTCGATGCGTTGGCGTCGGATCTTGCGTGGGATCT
>CAWVWU010000040.1:0-22963 GCA_963933925.1 uncultured Puniceicoccaceae bacterium | reverse complement strand
GCAAGTATAGTGAGCCGCAGGGGCAACCGGAATCAGATCCTTTGTGATATCGACGCCACACTCCAAACTCCGCTCGTATATCATCGGGAAGCGGTCCTTAATAAACTCCGGAGACTTACTGGAAAGATCGATATACACACACTGGTCGCCCGTCGCGATCAACTCGCGATGAATCGCCCGAGCCACAATATCACGAGGAGCCAATGACTTCATTGGATGCTGCGTATCCATAAAGGCCTTTCCATTACTATTAACAAGAACCCCTCCTTCACCGCGTATGGCTTCGGACACAAGAAAACGCTGGCAATTCTTACGGAAGAAAACCGTCGGATGAAACTGCACATACTCCAGATCGATCAAACGAGCACCGACACGTTTCCCCATCGCGACTCCGTGTCCAACCATACTGGGTTGATTCGTGGAATTCTGAAAAACTTGTCCAAGACCACCGGTTGCCAAAATTGTTTTCTTGGCGATAATCGCCTTCATCTCACCGCTCTTCGTATCCAACACATAAGCGCCAATAACTGTAAGCGGCTTATATTTATCGATCGCCTCTAGAGAGTTGTGCGACAGAGTCAGCAAATCAACTGCAACGGTATACTCTAAAACATTCACACCACGCAAGCCCTGCACATACTCGATCGCACGATCAAGAATCGCTCGACCGGTCACATCCTTAGAGAAAATAATCCGTTTATCTGAATGCCCGCCTTCGCGCGTATATTTGAGTTCACCTTGCTCATCGCGGTCGAAATCAACATGAAGTTCATCAAGCAACAACGCCTGAACTGCCGCCTGCCCTTCTTCTACCAAGGAATCCACAGCAGCCGGATTCGCAGTGTTCCCGGAGGCCACCATAATATCCGTCTTCAGTTGCTCCGAATGAAAGGACGTATCGTAGATAATCCCTCCTTGAGCCCACTTGCTGTTAGCTCCTTTATTCAGTTCATCAGGACAAACCATCGTAACCGACATCCCTAGCTTTCGAGCGTAGTGAGCATAGCTACATCCCGCCAAGCCGGCACCTATCACAAGGCAATCAGTACGAATCGTTTCCATATTTTATATACTTGAGACGATTACGTCTTTAAAGACACCTGCCTTATTTCGCGAAACCCTAACATCCCTTATTGGGCTGATGAGTGTCGCCTTCAGCAATCTCAAACATTCGCTCAATCGAGCGTAAAGCCTTGAGTCGGAGCTCCTCGTCCAACTCGATGATCTGTTCTGGCTTGGGAGCTATCAATGAATCACGAATCTTCTCCAACGAATTCATCTTCATATACGGACAAAGCTTACACCCCGAAATGAAACGCTTCTTTGGACTCTCGACTTCGATACGCTCCACGAGACCACACTCAGTCAACATCATGAAATAAGGAGCCTCAGTCGCTTTCACATACTGCATCATCCCGCCAGTACTGCCCACATAATCACTCCTCTCAGTAATCGTGCGCGTACACTCAGGATGCGAAACAACCTTAAGCCCTGGATACTTAATACGCGACTCAGCAATCAACTCAGGATCAAAATGGTCATGAACGATACAAGTCCCATCCGAAGATACGATTTCCTTATCGATCCCCATTTTCTTCATCTCGACGCGAATGTTCTCCGCCATCAAACGATCAGGAACGAAAAGAATCTGCTTCTGAGGCATTGCCGCCACGATCTTATAAACGTTGCTCGACGTCACACAGGCATCGCACTCCGCCTTAACTTCAGCCGTACTATTGATATAGCACACCACCGCAGCATCCGGATACTTCCCCTTCAACTCACGCAACTGGGCCCCTGTCAACGAATCAGCTAAGGAACATCCAGAAGCACGGTCTGGCACGATCACCTGCGCATCGGGGGACAAAATCTTCGCCGTCTCCGCCATGAAAACAACGCCCGAAAAAACGATCTTGTCAGCCTTCGACTCCTTTGCCTTCTGGCTCAACATATACGAATCACCCGCATAGTCGGCCACCCCATATATAATCTCGGGCTCAACATATGAGTGAGCGAGGACGATCGCCCCCTTATCCTTCTTCAGCTGGTTAATCTCCAACGTAAGAGGAGCGATACTCCGACACTTTTCGAGATCCCAAGAACCACGTGGATCACACTCCACATGCATTAAGAATTTGAGAAGCCGTTCCGCTTCCGCATCGAGCTCAGCGTCAGAGTAAGGAGAGGTTGAATTTACAGAGACCATTTTAATTTTCTTAAATACCTAAATAGACGAAGCTTACAACAAAAGGCAAAGCTCTTATCTCGCTGGAAGAGAGCGACCTATCATTTAATTTAGAAAGAACTAACAGACCAAATCGTCGAAATCCAAGAACTCGGCTTTCATTCCGCCGGGGACGCCCTTGCAGATAACCGAAACCGCATCGTGAGAATGCAAAGACTCGAGATGTGAACACGCCACCTGGAAATCCGCGATACGCTCATCTCCATTCAACTCCTTATAAACGAGCCGAGCCGCATCTTCCACGAACTTGATATACGTCCCGTTGAGTTCCGCAAACGCCTGCTCATCCTCACGCTTCACCATCACCTGCGTCTCTGTTTTAAGACCATTCAGACAATGAACCTGCAAATCCTCGATCGAAAGCGTCGCCCCTTTCGCCAATTTCACCCACACACGAGCCTTGCTCCGCTGAGAGTGAGGAATCGAATAAACACCACGCACATCACGTGCATGCTCCGCCAACTCCGCCGAACAAGGGCAAGACGAAGAATAAACAAAATCAAACGTCACAAACGCCGCATACGAGCCATCGCGACTCAACCGTCCCTCGAAATTCACATTGTAGTACTGATAGCCCTCAAGCCCACTGCGTAAACTTTCCTGCACGATCGGATAACTAAATTTCACCTGCAAACGAGCATCATAACTCTCCACCTTCTCACGGAAACCATTCAAAATGCTTTCCAAGGTATCGATCGTAAACACCTCTTCCTTGCGCTCATAAAATGTGCGCATGATCCGAGACATATTGATCCCCTTCAGGTTAGCCTCCAAAGAAACCGTTCCCACAACCCGGGCTTCCAAGGTCATGATTTCTCCGCTTCCGGTGCGGAATTTTAAGGGAAGACGAAAATTGGAAACCCCCACCTGTTGGATCGCCACCGCGGATCCTTGCAGGGATTCGACCGCATCCATAACGTCCGGCATGGATTCACGATACGCCTCGGAAGCCTTAAAAGCTTCATCGTATTCGCGTGCGATCGGAGCCTCTTCTTGAGGATCCGTCTTGTGTAAGTACATCTTGGACTTGTTCTTAGTGGACATCGAGTCTATATAACGTTGCTCAGCCATGGGCTCGGAAAACCTCCTCACCCCTCGTGCCAAACGATCGAAACCGCCCAGCTGTTCAAGAAAATCTAATCAATTACGAATAGACATTCCTAGTGCGCCGAATTTAAAACAAGAAGCCAATAGATAATTCCACAAGAAAAAGGCAAGCTTTGCCGTATAGCCAAAGCCCCAACATTCCTTCCTCCAAATTTCACAGAATCATGAAGACCCTACTCCTGAAGCCACTAAGACCTCTCTTAATCCTCGCCACCACCTTCGCCATCACCCATGCCGAAGCCCAAAACCGCATCGGCACAGGTAAGGTCGACGAGCTCTACCAAACAAACTGTGCCGCCTGCCACGGTGCCAAGATGGAAGGCGGACTAGGCAGCTCCCTCATCGACGACGAATGGCTCCACGGCGACTCCGACGACGCCATCGCCAAATCCATCCGAGAAGGCTTCCCCGAACTCGGCATGGTCCCCTGGGCAGAAACGCTCGACGATCAACAAATCCGTTCCCTCGTCATCCTCATCCGTGAACAAACCCAACTCAGCAAAGCCAGCGACGTCCTCGCCCGCACCCTCCCCAAAGACGGCATTTTCAAAACCAACCACCACGACTTCACCCTCGAAGAAATCTACACCGGCGACGCCCTCCTCTGGTCTCTCGCCTTCCTCCCAGACGGCAGAAAGCTCGTCACCCAACGAGACGGCAAACTCCTTATCCTCGAAGACGGCAAAGATCCCATCGTAATTAAGAAAACCCCAGAAGTATGGCAACGCGGCCAAGGCGGACTCCTCGAAGTCGCCCTCCACCCAGAATACCAAGAAAACGGCTGGATCTACCTCTCCTACACAGAAAACACCGGTGGCGAAGAAAACGGTAAAGCCGCAGGAATGACCGCCATTATTCGCGGGAAAATCGACGGAGCCTGCTGGACCGAACAAGAAGAGCTTTTCCACGTCCCCTCTCACCACCACACCAACACCGGAGCACACTTTGGGTCCCGCTTCGTCTTCCAAAACGGCTACCTTTTCTTCAGCATAGGTGACCGCGGACGCCAATCAATGGCCCAAGACCTCACCCGCCCTAACGGAAAAATCCACCGCATCCACGACGACGGGCGCATCCCTACCGACAACCCCTTCGTCGACGTCCCCGACGCCTACCCCAGCATTTGGTCCTACGGACACCGTAACCCACAAGGCCTCGACCTCGATCCCTCAACCGGACTTCTCTGGGCCTGCGAACACGGCCCACGCGGCGGCGACGAGACCAACCTCATCGAAGCCGGAAAAAACTACGGCTGGCCGCTCATCACCTACGGCATGAATTACAACGGCAGTCCCATGACCGACAAAACCCACCAAGAAGGCCTCGAACAACCCAAACACTACTGGACCCCATCCATCGCCGTCTGCGGCATCGACTTCTACGAAGGCCATAATTTCCCACAGTGGAAAAACAACCTCTTCGTCACCGGACTCTCCGCCCAAGAACTCCAACGCCTCGTCATTAAAGACAACCAAGTCGTCGAAACCGAAATCGTCCTAAAAAACCAAGGACGTGCCCGCGACGTGCTCTCCGCCCCCGACGGCCATCTCTACATCATTCTCAACGAGAAAACCCCAGTCAGCGGCCGCATCTGCAAACTCGTTCCGGCCCCTAATTGATTAATCATAGGACTCACGTAAAAAAGCAGACTCCGCGTCTACAGAATCTTCGCTAGCGTAACACTGTCCAAACCAGCCGACTTACAAGCATCCATCACACTCACCATCGCGCCTGCGGCGACGGCATTCTCGACTTCGATCCGAACGGGACAGGATTGTCCCTTCATAGCCGACTGTAATACAGCTCCCAACTCAGTCATCGATACCGAACGATCATTAAACACGGTCTCACCCCTGTTATTCAACCGGACAGTAAACGATTCCACCCGCTCCAAAACCGGTACCACAACATCCGACGTCTGTGCCGTCATCCCCAACTCCTTTAAGAAAACCGTCGTCACGATAAAGAATACCAACAAGATAAAAACCATATCGATAAGGGGCGAAATATCGATACCCACTTTCTCCTTAAGCCCTAGTCCGTCCAACCTCTTCATAATGACATTCCCTTCGCTAATTGTTAATAGAATATTAATGACTACAGATGTAGTCATTATTAATGTCAACCTTTTCCTCTTCAGAAGATACTACGCAATAAATTACCTCGATAATGCGATTTGCCGTTTGCAGTGCCTCCTCAGAAAGCTACATCCTCTCCGGCAATGACGATGCAATTTTCAATTCTAGGCAGCAGTAGCTCGGGCAACAGTGCCCTTTTGCTGACAGAAAACAGTAAAGTCCTGATCGACGCAGGATTCAGTTGTAAACGTCTCTGCGAAAAACTCGAAGCACGTGGCACCGACCCTGCCGACATCGACGCCATCTTCGTCACCCACGAACACAGCGACCACAGCGCAGGCATCTCCACATTCGGCAAACGCTTCGGGACCAAAGTATTCGCCAACCAAAAAACAGCTCAAGCTCTTCAACCCAAAATGAAGAACCGCCCCAACTGGCAACTATTCAACACAGGCTCCACTTTCCAATTTCAAGACCTCACCGTAGAGAACTTCTCCATCCCACACGACGCCCACGATCCCGTAGGATTCAAATTCACATCAGGAACAGGTGACGATCTTTTCAGCCCAATCCGTAGTGTCGCATGGTTAACCGATTTAGGATTCGCACCCAGCGACATCGCAAGTCGTATCCAGGATGTAGATGCACTCGTAATTGAGTCAAACTACGATAAAGAGATGCTAGAGATGGACTCACGCCGTCCTTGGTCCCTCAAACAACGCATCAGCGGGCGACACGGTCACCTTTCAAATGAGGAAGCATGCAACCTCCTCCAATCAGTAGAAAACCCACGATGGAAGCGCGTCTTCCTCGCCCACCTCAGTAGCGACTGCAACAGCGAATCCGCCATCACCAAAACATTCTCGGCCCTTCGCAAAATCGCAAACTTCGAGATAAAGACGATAGCCGCCGGAGAAGGCTCCGAGCTACTACACGTATAGAAACAATTTATTCCCCCCAATAATCCAATACAAATACCCAACAACCCATAAACGTCATGGAAAAAGAACAAAAAAAACGCGTAAGACGCAACAAGATCATATTCACAGTAGGCCCAGCTACAGACAGTGAAGACATGCTGCGCAAAATGATCGGGGAACACTTCGCCGACATTTGCCGTATTAACATGGCTCACGCCGATCACGATTACGTACGCACCGTCGTACGCCGCATACGCAAAGTCAGCGAAGAAGTCGGGCGTTCAATCGGCATCATGATGGACGTCAAAGGACCAGAAATCCGCACCGGCGATGTCGAATCCCCCATCGAACTTAAACCAGGAGAAATCTTCGACTTCACTATCCGCCCCGAATCAGGCGATGAAGAGATCCGCTCCGTCAACGTCAACTACGCCAACCTCATCAACGACGTTCACGTCGGGAGCGTCGTTCTCGTCGACAACGGACTCATCAGACTCGAAGTCCTCGAAAAGGACAGCCAACGTATCCGGTGCAAAGTCATCATCGCTGGCGAACTCACCAGCCGTCGACACATCAACCTTCCCGGCGTCAAAGTGAACCTCCCCTCCGTAACCAAAAAGGACCAAAAAGACACCCTCGTCGGAATCGAAGAAGGCATCGACTACTACGCCCTCTCATTCGTACGCGAAGGAAGCGACATCAAAACACTGCGCAACTTCCTCGAATCTAACGATTCGCCAGACGCTCTCATCGTTGCCAAAATTGAAGACCAACAAGCCATCAGCAACCTCGACGAAATCATCGATGCCTGCGATGGCCTCATGGTCGCACGTGGTGATCTCGGTATCGAATGCCCATTCGAAACCTTACCCCAAATTCAACGTTTGGCCGTAGAATCATGCATCACCGCAGGTAAGCCCGTCATCATCGCCACTCACATGTTAGAGTCGATGATTTCGAGCCCCATGCCAACTCGTGCCGAAGTGACCGACGTCGCCAACGCCGTCCTCGAAGAAGCCGACTGCGTGATGCTCTCCGGCGAAACCACTGTAGGAAAATATCCACTAGAATGTGTCGACGCGATTCGCAAAATCGCCCGCCACATGGACCTATCACCGCATAAGACAAACTTCGCCAAAGGCCTCGTACCAGCCACCGACAAAGCACGTATCCAACACGCAGCTGTCATCATGGCCAACGAGCTCGAAGCCGTAGCCATCGTCTGTTTCACACGAAGTGGTTCCATGGCAAGAGGTGTATCGTCCTTCAGACCGAGAGTATCACCGATCTTCTCCTTCACAAACTCGAACATCACCATCAAGAAGCTCCGTATCCACCACGGTGTCATCCCATTCCAGATGGATTTCAGCAAAGACCCAGAGGAAACGCTTAACCAAGCCATGACTTTCCTCCAAAAAAGAGGCTATCTAGGCACTGGAGACAAAGTAGTTGTCGTATCTGACATCCTAGCTAACGACAGCGTCATCGACAGTATCCAACTTCGAACCGTCTAAAAGGATTCAATCAATTCTAAAAGACCAAGCGCGAGTCCTCCCAAAGGCTCGCGCTTTTTCATACCCCAAAACGTAGAAGCGGCATCTTGCCAATTTACCACGACCCCACTAATAAATGTCGACCCGATGGCCGACTGGGCACCCCAACAAGCCAATCAAAAATCAGCCTCTAGTTTGTTCCCTAAAAAACCGATCCCAACCCCCTATTCGATTAAACGGCAACGCAAAATAGTTAATGGCAACTGATAAAATTAAAACCACAGGTTTCACAACCCCATAGAACGAAAACAACACAGACAAGGGAGCAACGAATCCATACAACACCATAGACAACAAAAATATCACAACACTCAGCCTCAAATTCCTTTGGCCATCATTCACCAAACGCTTGAGCACACAACTCCGACAATAAACGGCTGTCCCAGCAACAACCCCACACAAAAGAACTGAAACCAAAACGCTCCCTGAAAAAGTTGCCCCTAACAACAACAAGACATCTGCAACATACTTAGCAATGATGCCAAGTTCTCTTAAAAGAGCTCTATTCACTTTTAAACAACCTCACTTCTACCCTTTCGTTCCCTCAAAAATTCATTCGCATTTATTAGCATTCATTCGCGGTAAAAGAACACCCAAAGCACCACCCCTTCAATACGTCCGAATATAAAACCCCTTCGACCGAGCAGGGTTCTTCACGAGGTACCACAACGCTCCAAATACAAAAGGTAGCCAAAAGTAAATACGCAACCCCCACCCAATATCAACTACCGGTAACTCCACCAACTCACTCCTCAGCGGCCAATAACACACAAAGGCAGCGATACTCGAAAGCCGGAAACCCCAGTGACCAATACCCACCGCAAACGGAGTGATCCATAAAAAATGCCACGGCTGCACAAACGGCATCAGCATAATAAGTGCCGCCACATAGACATTGCAAAAACGCTCCATAAAATCGTTCGTAAATACCAAATACAAAACCATCGCCCCTATCGCGGCATTGCCAAACAAATTACCGTTTATCGCCCCCGATGAAAACACCTCTATCAGCCAAGGAACCAACCCCAAAGCTTCTGCCTTACCCATAAACGAATATGGCATAAACGCCCAGACGCTCTCCTTCATCGAAAAAGAGACCCAACCATAAGACAAGATCAGCGGAGACAACCCCGCCCCTATAACCACCAGACCCGCTCGAATTCCCGCCCGATGAATTACCGTAATCATCAACCAAAGCAAAATCGGCAGAACCATAAGGCTAAGCGAAGCACTCACTCCGAGGAGAAAGGCGACGAAACAAACCAAGCGCCCCAAACGCCCTTGAATCCCTCCACTTGCATTGATTAACGACGCTCCACCTCGTTTATCAACCCACCGATCCCAAACAAAAAAACCGATCGCCAATGGGAGCAAAAAAAACACATCCGTATTCGCCAAACCAGCCACGCTAAAAATAGCCAAAGGATTCCACGCGTAATAAGTCATTGGACGTGCTCCATAACGAATCCCCAAAAGCAAGCACAGCAATAGATCGAAACCGATCAATACGAACTTCGACCAAATCGTCGCATCCATCGAAAAACCAATCCCGTCGAGAAACCAGAGCATCAAAGGTGTGGAACGTGCCCCCACCCCACTCAGATTAACAACTCCATATTCCGAAGAGTGAGTCACAGAATCCACCACCTCCACAAACGGATTCATCTTCTCCGACAACAAAGCACTATCCAAAACAAGACGCTCGAAATCAGTCCCCACATCAAAGGGCAAAAGGAAAAGCCGGGCCAACAAGGCAAACAACAACGAGAGCCACAAATAGTGCTTCGAATTCCCCCACGAAAGCACAAACCCCGCACAGGAAATGATAACTCCAATCAACAAATTGGATACCCCTTCAGTATCAGAAAAACCTCCATTTTTCCCAATAAAGAACATCCCCCACAATACAAGAGCTCCCCCCGCAAAATAATGCAAATAGTCCCGCTTGCGTGTCGGATAAAAGGCTGAACTAGACTGATGTTCGTATACTGATTTCATCTCCACTATGCCTTCACCAATTCTTCTCATCCATCATCTGAAAAAACTTATCAGAGTCTCCACTAAATCAAAGATATTGAGATTATTGGGCACTCTCCAACATCCATCAAGACATTTGAAGCCTATCACCGACTTACACATTAAATCGACACGATCAGTCCACTAGACCACCCTTTGAGCCAAATTAACTGAAAATACCAACACGAGGACTCACACGCCCTTCAACGCCCCGCACGACCACAGCTTCCGCCCAATGCGCTTCTCCCTACTCCCCCTTCTTTTTCTTACCATCGGACTCTGCCAGCCTACTTTTTCTAAAGCCTCCTCCGAGATCCAGCCCCAAGAACCAATGCCCCATTCCTCCAACCGTCTCGCCGCCTCCCAATCCCCCTATCTCCTACAGCACGCAGACAACCCCGTAAATTGGTACCCCTGGGGAGACGAAGCCTTCGAAGCCGCACGCACCCAAAACAAACCAGTCCTCATCTCCATCGGCTACTCCACATGCCACTGGTGCCACGTCATGAATCGCGAGTCCTTCTCCAATACCGACACAGCGACCTACCTCAACGAACACTTTATCTGCATCAAAGTAGACCGTGAAGAACGCCCCGACGTCGATCGCGTCTACATGAAATTCGTTCAACAGCTCACCGGCAGCGGCGGCTGGCCCCTCAACGTATGGCTCACCCCCGACCGCAAGCCAATATACGGCGGCACCTACTTCCCTCCTCAAAGCCAAGCTGGAAGCGGCCGCCCCTCATTCCCAGACATCCTCTCACGTATCCACGACATATGGACTTCCGATCAAGATAATCTTCTCGCACAAACCGACCGACTCTTCGAAAAACTCAACCACCCTTCCCCTTCCAACAGCTCGCCGAACTCAACACTGGACAACTCCATACGCATTGACGCCATCAACGCCTTCCACTCGGCCTTCGACGAATTAAACGGCGGTTTCGGCGGCGAACCCAAGTTCCCCAGCCCGGGCAATCTCACCTTCCTCCTCCATGCCGCCATCGATCACAACATCCCGGAAGAACAACGCACCGCCGCCCTCGACATGGCGACCACCACTCTCGAAAAAATCGCTGCCGGCGGAATACGCGACCACATAGGCGGGGGCTTCCATCGCTACGCCGTAGACCGACAATGGAAACTCCCTCACTACGAAAAGATGCTCTACGACCAGGCCCTTCTCGTAAGCGCCTACCTCGACGCATGGCTTATCAACAAAAACCCAACCCTCAAAGACGCCGCACACTCGACGCTCAACTACCTGCTCCGTGACATGCAAGACAGCGAAGGCGGCTTCTTCAGTGCTGAAGACGCCGAAAGTATCGACCCCCTAAATCCCTCCGCAAAACGAGAAGGTGCCTTCTATGTCTGGAGCTGGGACGAATTCGCTCCACTCCTCAACGACGACTCCCTCACCACCTTCGCCCGCGACTACTACACCCTCACCCAACCAGGAAATTCCCCGCAAGGCCCCTACCACACCGAAGACCTCCAAGGCTTCAACACCCTTCGTCGAGAGATCCCCCTCGAAGAGCTCGCCACCCAACACGCCCTCACACTCGAGCAAGCTCAAGGCTACATCGACCGCATCAACCAAACTCTCTTCGACGAACGCACCACACGCACCCGTCCCCACCTCGACGATAAAATCATCGTCGCATGGAACGGACTCGCCATTTCTGCCCTCGCTCGCGGAGCCCAGCACCTCGACGAACCTCGCTTCGCCGCCGCCGCCGCCCAAGCCGCCACCTTCATCAAAACTAAACTCTACAACTCCAATACCCACACCCTGACCCGACTCTACCGAAACGCTCCCTCCACAGTCCAAGGCTTCGCCGACGACTACGCCTTTCTCATTACCGGCCTCATAGACCTCTACGAAGGCACCGCCAACCCAGCATGGCTCATCTGGGCCCAAGAACTCCAAGACAAACAAATCGAACTCTTCTACGATCAGGAACAAGGCGGCTTCTACAGCTCCCTGGAATCTCCAGAAATCGTCTTCGCCCGCAGCAAGGACGACTACGACGGCGCCATCCCATCTATAAACTCCAACAGTACCAACAACCTCGCCAGACTCGCCCAAATCCTCGGAAATGAAACCTACGCACAAAAAGCCCGACAGAGCCTCACCTACTTCTCCTCCCTCATTTCCAGAACTCCCCGCCAAATGCCCTCTCTATTAGACGCTATCCCGCGTCTCATCAACAGTCCCACTCAAATAGTAATCGCCGGCAATCCCAATTCGGAAGACACGCAAGCTCTCCTGAAAACCATCAATTCAACCCCCATTCCCAACCGTATCCTTCTCTACGCAGACTCAGGCCCCAGCCAAGAATTCCTAGCCGCCCATCACGAATTTCTCAAAACTGTCACCCCTATCAAAAACAAAGCAACAGCCTACATTTGCGAAAACTTCGTTTGCCAACTCCCCGCCACAAACCCCAAAACCCTGGAAGATCAACTCAACGAACGGGCTCTTCAGAAACACCCTAAAACAGATTAGTAATATAACCCTACATTTATCTGTATTTCAAAAAGACCTCACCTCCCATTTTACTTCAAAAATACCGCAATAAGCCTAAATAGATTTTCTTATTACCCTTACTTATCTAAGTTTCATAGGACATATTCGGTCACAATATGAGCTAAAACCGATCCCGGTTCAGTCGATTTTCTCAACTATTTTCCCACCTCATTTTCCCATTTGGAAGCTGAACTCACGGGCCATTCCCTGCCCTAAAGACCCTCAAGAATCACACTCCCTGTCAACGTGATTCACACGATGAGACACCGAAGGACGAACAAGAATTCACAAGAACGTTAAGCACTGCTAATAAGCACCTTAAGGACTAAAACTGATCCCATAAATCAGTAAAATTGACGTCTCCTCGTCCCAATAATTCAATCGATTTAGATCCTTAAAACGACCAAATCGTTTACACAAAAATCACACTAATTTTCCCGTAACGGATAAAGTCTGAGTTATTAGGGCATAAATAGAAGATTGAACTCAACCTAACCTCAATCCCTGCCGTATACCTTGGGTGTTACCCTAATTCAGTAAGTACATCCACTATACGGAACACTCCAAAAACCTATGAACTCTTTCTTCCATGAGTAAAACCATAATGACCGTCGACGATGCTGCTACCATGAGAAAAATGGTCAGCTTCACACTTAAGCCAACTGGACATCAAGTCATCGAAGCCGCCGATGGGAGAGAAGCCCTCAATGCTCTCAAACAACGGCACGTCGACCTTGTTATAACTGACGTGAACATGCCCCATATGGACGGCATAGAACTAACTCGGAACCTCAGAGCCATCCCCGCCTTCAGTCGGACTCCCATCATCTTACTCACTACAGAGTCAGACCCCGCGAAAAAAAACCTTGGCCGAGCCGCAGGAGCCACTGGATGGATCGTAAAGCCTTTCAACCAAGAGCAACTCCTTTCAATCGTAGCAAAAGTACTCCCGAACTAATCTACCCAATGACGGATCTATCATCAAACGACGAGCTGTTCCTAGAGCTGATACAAGACTTCATTATCGAGAGCACAGAAGGTCTTGATCGCTTTGACCGAGAGCTCCTCGAGCTCGAGAATCAAGGAGACCTTGAGACGATGAATGACATTTTTCGAGTCATCCACACCATTAAAGGCACTGCCGGATGCCTTGCTCTCAATAATATCGAGAAAGTAGCACACTCAGGAGAAAACCTCCTCAGTCTCATGCGCGACGGAAAAATTGCCTCATCCAAGGATATCATAACGTCCCTTCTTTCACTATCAGACGTCCTTAAAGATGCTCTAGAAATTCTAGAAGCCAACGGAAAAGACATAGAAAAAGACCACGCATCACTCCTCGCAGAATTGGAAGCACACATGACTCCCAAAGAGGGAACTACCGAAGTAAACGCATCCTACGGTCTCTTCGAAGACGAAGACCCCCTCGAAACACCTGACGAGGAATCACGCGTACCGAGCCCAGTCGTTGCGGCAGAACTCCCAGCCCCAGCAGAAACGGAAACACCGACTCTTCCTATTGAAGGTCCTCAGGCCTCAAACCTTGAACCAATTCCACAAGAACCTAAAACTGAGCCCACGCCAACTGCCAAGCTGACAAAGGATTTAGAAACTTCAAACACTGCACCCAAATCAAGTATCGCAGATAGCTCAATTCGGGTCGCAGTCTCCCAACTCGACAAAGTAATGAACATGGTCGGCGAACTCGTACTCGCTCGAAACCAAATCGTTCTTAACACGACGACTCTAGACGAAGCCGCCCTTCTTACCGCATCACAACGCCTCAACATTATCACGACAGAGCTCCAAGAGAGCGTCATGAAAACACGGATGCAGCCCATTGGAAATATTTGGGCACGTTTTCCCAAAATCGTACGCGATGTATCCACCGAACTCGGCAAGCAAGTCCGTCTCATCATGGACGGCCAAGATACCGAACTCGACCGTACAATTATTGAGGCGATTAAAGATCCCCTCACTCACATCATAAGAAACGCGATCGATCACGGAATCGAGGATCCCGATGTTAGAGACGCTGCTGGTAAGCCACGCGAAGGATTCTTATCCCTCAGGGCCTACCACGAAGGGGGGCAAATCATCATCGAAATAATGGACGATGGTGCGGGCATCAACATCGAGCGTGTAAAAGAAAAAGCCATCGAAAAAAACCTAATCAGCGTTAGCCAGGCCAACGCACTCTCTGATAAAGAAATCGTCCGTCTCATTTTCCGTCCTGGATTCTCTACTGCCGAAAAAATATCCAACGTATCAGGACGCGGCGTAGGTATGGATGTTGTTAAAACCAATATCGAAAAAACAGGTGGGACTGTCGACATTACTTCCGATCCAGGACAAGGAGCGACCTTAAAAATCAAGATCCCCCTCACTCTAGCTATCATTCCTGCCCTCACTATCACCAGTGGAGGGGACAGCTATGCAATCCCACAAGTCAGCCTCCTAGAACTCCTTCGCCTTGAAGGAAAAGAAGGTAAAGCCAAAATTGAAAACCTCTACGGAAGTCCCGTCTACCGACTTCGTGGTAAACTCCTCCCAATCGTATACCTTAACGAACAACTAGAACTCGACACCACAACCGAGGACGAAATCCCAGAAGAAGATGTCGTAATCAATATTATTGTACTCCAAGCGGATGGTCGCCAATTCGGACTCATCGTAGATACCATCAATGACACCGAAGAAATCGTCGTAAAACCCCTCGGCAAACAACTCAAAAGCATTTCCTGTTTCGCAGGGGCCACCATAATGGGAGACGGTAAAGTCGCCCTCATCCTAGACGTCCTTGGAATCGCACAACATTCAAACGTTATTTCGGAGTCAAACGAAGGAAGACTCGTGGCAGAAGAGGAAAAGGAAGAAGACCCCAACGAAGCCACCCAAACGCTTCTCCTCTTCACCATCGGCAACAATCACAGAATGGCGATTCCGCTCTCACAAGCTGCACGCCTCGAAGAATTCGAAAAAAGCCAGATCGAGCACACCGGACAAGATGAAGTCGTACAATACCGAGGTGATATTCTTCCCCTCATTCGAGTATCCAACTTCATCCCCACACCCCCTTACGACGACTCCTCCTCAACCGACGAGAAACTCCAAGTCGTCGTCTACACTTCCGAAAATGGAAACTACGGGCTTATAGTAGATCGTATTCAAGATATCCTCGAAGCCAATATCCAAGTTCAAAGACAGTCGAACCAAACTGGAATCAAAGGATCTGTCGTGATCCAAGAAAAAGTAACCGACCTCCTCGACGTCGAGGAAATCATCCGCATGGGATGTAACACTGGTGGAGCTCTAACCACCCACTAACACCAACTTGGTTCTAACGAAATATGAAACAATTCTGCACATTCCTTCTCAATGATCTACTCTTTGGAGTAGACGTACTCGAAGTTCAAGAAGTCATCCTCCAACAGGAAATGACACACGTCCCTCTTGCCTCCTCTTCGGTCAGAGGACTCATAAATCTTCGAGGACAAATTGTCACTGCCATCGATCTTCGAGATCGAATGAATCTCAAAGAAAGCAGCAACACAGAGGAGCAAAAAAACATCGTCATTCAGACCGAAGACGGAGCAGTAAGCCTACTCGTTGACGAAATCGGCGACGTCATCGAACCCGACGAAGCCTCCTTTGAAAAACCTCCGGAGAACCTAACTGGAGTGGCACGACAGATAATAGACGGCGTATACAAACTCCCCAACAAACTCCTACTCGTTTTAAACACAAAACGAACCGTCGACCTCGAAAACTCCCTCGAGGCTGGGTGGAAGCACTGCTAAAACACACCTCGTATATTCATTTTCTAGTATACCTTATGAAAGCACTTGTCATCGATGATTCCCCGATTATCCGGCGCATACTATCTCTATTACTCAAGCGCCATAATTTTCACCCGATAACCGCAAGCGACGGTGTTCAAGGCCTCAATTTGCTCGCTAACAACAACGAGATTCGTCTCGCGATGGTCGACTGGAATATGCCCAAACTTAACGGATTAGAATTCGTAACACAGGTTCGATCGAATCCACAATACAAAGACGTGAAACTCATGATGGTCACCGCCAGAGACACTGTGAAGGATATCGAAACGGCACGGAGTCTCGGCGTCGACGACTTCATAATGAAACCCATTAGCAAAGAAATTCTCGCTCAGAAGCTCCGAACCCACGGACTCAACTAATCACCACAATCATTTTCAAAACATGAGCAAGAAGCGCATATTAGTTGTCGACGACGCTGCCGTGATCCGGCGCATGGTATCCAAAATAATCGATGACGAAGAGGATTACGAAGTCATCGGCATTGCCGCCAATGGCAACATCGCTCTACGGAAATTCGAACAACTTAAGCCTGATCTTATCACACTAGACATTGAGATGCCTGATCGAGACGGCATCTCGACCTTAAAGGAAATTCGTAAGACCAATTCGAAGATTCCAATCATAATGCTCAGCTCCCTCACAAAAACCGGAGCGGAGAAAACCTTTGAAGCCCTTCAGCCCGGAGCAACTGACTACTTAGCAAAACCATCAAAAATAAGCGATTTCCTAAAATCAATCGACGAGTTGAAACGCCTTCTAATTCCTCGAATCAACGCCCATTTCCCCAAAGAGAAAGAATCTACAGTAACTCGACACAACAACCCAAAAAAATCGACACGTCTTAATACGCAAAGGGTCTCATTCGCTCCTCCTGAAATTCTATGCATCGGTTCATCAACTGGCGGTCCCAATGCATTAGGAGACCTCATTAAAAACCTGAACGAACGACTCCCAATCCCCACGGTCATCGTACAGCACATGCCACCCGTTTTCACCAAAACCCTTGCCGATCGCCTCGACAAACTTTCGCCCAACACCTGCTACGAGGCAAAAGACGGTCAAAGCATTCAACCGGGATGCGTTTACATTGCCCCTGGAGGCAAACATATGGAACTCGTCCGAGAGAGCGATCAAACAGTAATTCGTCTCAACGAGAATAGCCCCGAAAACTCCTGCCGCCCATCCGTCGATCCTCTATTCAGAAGCGTCTCGCAAATCTACGGTTCAAAGACTCTCGCTCTTGTGCTTACAGGAATGGGACGCGACGGACTAAATGGATGCGAACATATTTCAGAAACCTCAGGTCAGATCATCGTACAAGACCGCGAATCCTCAGTCGTGTGGGGGATGCCACGAAGCGTCGCCGAAGCAGGACTCGCCGATCAAATTTTGCCTCTAGATGAAATCCCAAAAGCCATTCTAGAAGCTCAAAAAACAGTCATACATCAATCAAATTAATCGGATACATTTATGGCAATAACAGCCCCAGAATTTAACTTCATTCGGCAACTCGCCGAACAAAACGCAGGGATAGCCATCGAAGACGGGAAGGAATATCTCGTCATCAATCGACTCGAACCTACGGCAAAAGAATGCGGATTCGACTCCCTAACCCATTTTATAAACGAACTTAAAAGCTCCAAGTGCTCACCGGCACTTACCAACAAAACGATAGATGCCCTGACCATCAACGAAACCTCGTTCTATCGAGATGGTCACCCGTTCGAACAGCTCAAACAAAATTTCCTACCAAGATTAATCGAAAGAAACAAAGGGCAGCGTTCCCTGTCGATTTGGTCAGCCGCCTGCTCTACCGGTCAAGAGATCTATAGTCTAGCAATCCTAATAAAAGAACACTTCCCCGAAGTCGAAAACTGGAATATCAGACTCTTAGCAACCGACATTTCAAACCGCGTCCTCAACCATGCCAAAGAAGGCATCTATTCGAGTTTCGAAATCAATAGAGGCCTAGAAAAACCCCTTCAAGAGAAATACTTTGATGCACACGGAAACTCGCTTCAACTCAAGAAATCGATCCGCAACTTAGTCGAATTTAAGACCATCAATCTCAACGCTCATTGGCCTGACATAGGTAGCTTTGATCTCATTTTGCTTCGCAACGTCATGATCTACTTCGATCTCGAATCAAAAAAAGTCATCCTCGGTAAGATGAAAAAGCGCCTCAACCCCAACGGCCATCTCATACTGGGGTCAGCAGAAACCACTTACAATATTGACCCGGACTGGGTCGCGAGCCGAGAAAACAATTCGACCTCCTATCATATTCCAGAAAAACGTTAAGAGTTCCCCTTCCAGCAACCTCTGAACTCCACTTTCCCACGCATAATGAATTCGATACATGATTGCAAAAAATCATTAATTTCCCTGCTCAGGTATATTATACCCGAAAAGGTACGTGCGCGGGCTCGCCCCTCGATCCATCGTATTCGCAAGGAACCCTCAAAGACTATAGAAGGTTGTCTAGCAGATATCCGTAATTCAGAAAATTCACTCTCTTCAGTCGCCAAAGAATTCGAACAAAACTTCATGGATGTTCTCCAAACACTGGAGACACTAGAAGGCGTTAGTTCAGACCTCACCCAAGAGAGCGATATTCTCCTCGAACAATGCAAAAGCTCAGACAATCCAATCATAACCACCAACGAACTCCTAGAACCTCTCTTGGATTTCATTGGAGATTCCGGAAATAGTATCAAATCATCAATTAAAGAACTCTCCAAAGATCAAAAGAAGATAGACCAGACTCTCTCTTGAAAAACAACTCAACCAAACATTTAGCCAGCTCACCTACGTACGCACCCTCTTTCGCGTCGAAGCAGCTCCACTCGACCAAAGTGTACAGGTTATGTTCTCCTCTCTGGTAGAAGAAATCCATCGCCTCCAAGTCGACGTAGTCGGAATCTTCAACGAAAAGTTCGACGGCCTCCGCAATCACAAAGTCACCATTGCTAAATTGGTACAACGCTTGACCGTTCAAGCCAACGACACTTTCAGGACGCTAGAGTCAAAACGAAAGGACATGACCGACTCTGTTCTCCTCTTAAAGGAAGATTTAGAAAAAGGGATTCACTCCAATTCAAAATTAAACGACTCCAGTCAAAAGGTAACCCAAGCTATCGGGAATGCCATCATAGCACTTCAAACCCAAGACATCATTAGTCAAAAGCTCCAGCATATCTACGACATCTCAGAAGAGATGCAAATGCGCTACGAAAACACCAAATCCAACAAACAGGAAAAATGTAGCGATCTAAGATTCATCGAAAAAGCATCACTTGTCGTATCCAGCCAAATACAATCAATAAAGGAAGAACTTAATACCGCTGAAACCAGCATTCGCTCCAGCTTAGATTTTATAACCACTGCAATATCTAACATTGAACAATCTTCTAGAAGTGGAAACTCTGGAATAAAGAGCGACTCTAACGACCACCTCCTAACTGCTTTTCATGATGCCGAAGTCACTATCCGAGAAACGGAAAGGATTGCTAAGGATGCATTCGATGAAATCGAACCAATCCGAGGAATGGCATCAAACGTCACGGAAATCATTCTTGGACTATCCGCCCAACTTCACCTAATCGGCCTCAACGCCGAAGTCCATGCCGCAAGAGCTGGAGGAGGCAGCGGTCTCGAAACGCTTTCGTCAAAGACAAGCCACATTTCTCGACAGACTCGAGCATTATGCAGTTCGGTCTCAACCGAACTTGATGCCCTTGTAAGTAACCTAAACACAAGCGTAACCAACTTCGAATCACTCTATAAGGAAGCCGCTATAAATCGAACTCACCTCGAGGAAATCAAACCTAAACAGGATCTTAAGATTTCTGATTACAGTTCACTGCACGAAAGATCTGTGCAAAACATCAGATATCTCTCGGAAAAATTGGTCGGACCAACAGAGACAACCAGGAACTCCCTCAATTTCAAACACCTGATGCGCACAGAACTCGACGAAATCGAGAACGAACTATCCCACCTTTCCAAAACAACAAAGATGCAAGCCGACCGAATGAACATTGAAGTCGATATCGCCGCGACTATGGAAAGCCTCCTATCACGATATACCATGCAATCGGAGAAATCAGTCCACCTCACTGCGCTTGGACTACCAGCATGCAATGTTGACGCATCCGCAAGAGAAAGCATAGAATCCAACTTCGGGATACCCGATAAAGGTTCCATAGAATCAATGGAGTTCGATATGAACAATCGACTCACAGAACTAACAGACGTCCCAGCGGGAAATCCAGAAGATGATGATTCCGGATTTGGCGACAACGTTGACCTATTCTAAATAGTATCCAATATATAATGCCAAAACATAAAACTGACCTGCGTTCATCGCAGGTTAGTTCGTTTATATCCCCTATTTCGCCCCAAGAAATTTCCGAGAAGGACAAGCACACACCTTATATTAGACAGCGATACGATTGACTTAGTCTAAAGCCCCACTACATTCTCCACTCCTTCAATTGCGTGCTCCCAAGTTTGAGAACAGGCATATTTCAATTCCAAATATCGAAATAATAAGAGACATGTTCCCAGCAGAACTTAGCAAACAAATCAAAGATTCCGCCATCGTTGCGGTTCTCGTAATCGATGACGCCGCCAACGCGATTCCCCTCGCTAAAGCACTCCTCGCAGGTGGAATAAACACGATGGAACTGACACTCCGTACCGACGCCGCTCTCGACTCACTCCGAGCAATCAGGGCGGAAGTCCCGGAAATGATCGCCGGCATCGGCACCATTCTTACTACTCAACAAGTCGATGAAGCCAAAGCCGCCGGTGCCGCATTCGGCGTCGCACCGGGACTAAATCGCCGCATCGTCGAGCGTGCTCAAGAAATTGGCCTCCCATTCGGACCTGGTATCGCCACACCAAGCGATATTGAGCAAGGGCTCGAACTCGGGTGCAAGACCCTCAAGTTCTTCCCAGCAGAAACATCAGGCGGACTAAAACACCTCTCCAACATGGCAGCTCCTTACCTCCATATGGGTGTGGATTTCATTCCACTCGGAGGCCTAACTGCCAAGAACATGCCAGACTACCTCTCCTCATCCTTGATCGCCGCAATCGGTGGTTCATGGATTGCAAAACGAGACGTAATCGCTGCTCAAGATTGGGCGACTATCGAAAAGAATGCACGCGAAGCACGCCAAATAGCGGACAGCGTTCGCAAGTAGGACGCCTCCGAGAAATCTCGATCAATCACTTTCCAAAGACGCGGTACATACCGCGTCTTTTTTTGTACCTTTAGAGACAGCTCTCATCTACACAGCGCAAAACTTCCCCCTTAAACCCGTCAATTTTCCCTCCCACAAAGGCCGCCACACCGAGACTTTGATCCACGACTAAAGGCCTCAAATCCATCGCCCACGAAACCGCCTCACAATCGTCGCTAGAGTGAGAATTGCAAAACGTCGCATTGGCCCGTCGACGTCCCAGGGCACCTTCATCATAAGCCTTCCCTCCCGAAATTTGAGAATCAAAAACCTCTACCAGCGATCGAGCCAATTCAGGATAAGCACTACAATCCATCGCAACCTTTTCCGAATCCCCCAACCAATCCAAATCTCGCCACACCTCACAACCCAGTACTCGCTCAGGCACATACTCACCCGCAACCTGCCGCAAAGCCTCTAAACAACACATCATGACCGCAACATGAGTTGCGTGCTTATCCGCAGGTTGATGCAAATACACCACTTCAGGTCGCATACGCAAAAGCAGTTGCACCAAATCCTCAACAAGCTGCACCTTGCCATCACCTTTCACTTTTTGGCTCTCATAGTCCAACTGCATCTGTAGTCCATATTGTCCCAAAACTGCCGCTTCACGTTGCTCTTCACGACGTTTCAACCGCATTTCGTCGTCATTTAAATCCGCATAAGGTCCTAATCGAGAGCTCCCGCGACCATCCGTCACCACCACTCCAGTAAACCACTCTTCAGTCGATTTATAACAACGAGCAATCCCCTCATAAGCCATGATCTCAAGATCATCCTGATGTGCTCCAATCGCCAGACACGTAGTGCGACTCACAGCATCCTCAAACGACACCCCCTCCGGCATCCAAATATCTGCCTCAGTATTATTCAGCTCAATTCCCCTATTCATACCCATCCCCAAACAAACCCAACCCACTTCAAAAATCCATTCAATTCGCCCCTTCCCGATCGCAGACTATCAACAAGAACACCTTACTTTTATCACAATTAGATTTGCACCCCTCGAAACGCGACTACTCCATAGAAGAAAGCCATATGCAGAACACTTCCTCCCTCAAAGCCATTTACGTCCTCAGCCAAACATCCTACGATCGGATCTATAGCCAGACAGAACGAAGTACCCTCTCAAAATTGGTAGATACCTCAGCCGGAGTCCACACCGCCGAGCACATCAAACAAAACCTCCACCTCCTCAAAGACATAGACATCCTCCTCACCGGTTGGAATGGCCCAGTCATCGACCAAGAATTCCTCGATGCCGCCCCCAACCTAAAAGCAGTCTTCTACGGAGCAGGCTCCATCAGACCCGTCGTCACCCCAGCATTTTGGAAATCAGAAATTCCCATTACCTGCGCCGCCTCAGTCAATGCCATTCCCGTATCCGAATACACGCTCTCCCAAATCCTATTTTGCCTTA
>CAWVWU010000039.1:0-23166 GCA_963933925.1 uncultured Puniceicoccaceae bacterium | reverse complement strand
AGCAAACGCTCTCTCGATAAAGCCAATATAACCTTAGATGACTTCGCTTAAAACGATTCTATACGACTTAAACCGAACACCCATCTCCAGATGAAAAGAGTCGCCATAATCGGTAACCTAGGCGGAGGAAAATCAACCCTGTCCAACAAGATATCTCGTGCTCATGGCCTGACACCCCATTCTATCGATAAAATTCAATGGGGCCATAATTGGGCTCCTATCCCAACAGAAGAGGTCCTAAATAAAATTAACAAAATCACCGCAAAGGAGCAATGGATAATTGATGGCTGGGGGCCCTGGGAATCGATAGAAAAGAGACTACAGCTTGCCGATACAGTAGTAATTGTAGATCACGACCTATGGATACATTACTGGTGGGCGACAAAACGCCAATTTAAAGCGATGTTCGTACCAAGTAAAGTAGACAGTCCAAAAGGATGTAACTACCTCTCGGTAACGAGATTAATCTACAAAATGATTCCGTACATCCATCGTGAATTAAGACCAAAGCTCTTAGAACTCATTGAAAATCTCGATAGCACAACCGCAGTTCACCACATACGCTCACCACGTGAACTCAAACAATTCTACATCAATCATTGCTCGGAACAGACTAAATATCAAAATCCTTAGACAGAGCAGTCCCCTTCAACGGAATAGAAAGGAAGAAGCAGGAGCCTTCATCTTCTCTAGAAGTTGCCCACACTTTCCCACCGAGTAGTTCTGCCAAATTCATTGAAACAGACAACCCTAAGCCTGTTCCTTGAACAAACGGCTTAGTCGAATCCATCACCTTATAAAACCGATCAAAGACATTTATCAGATCGTCCTCCGCGATACCACGCCCCGTATCTGAAACGGTGCATACGAGTTCACCATCACTTACTTTTACTCCAAATTTGATATGACCCACATCTGTGAATTTACAGGCGTTAGAAAAGAAATTGTTTAGGATTTGTTTTATACGCACAGGATCAGATTTCAAAAGCTTAACCTCTTCGCCCAAATCAATAGATTCTTGATATTCCACCCCTTCCTTAGTTGTCCGAATCATTTGCTCGAACTCAAAACTCTGATCCGAAAAGAACTCAGCTAACTCAATCCGAGACGCCTTAACAACTTGTCTCCCTGATTCAATCACAGCAAGATCAAGCATGTCACTGATAAGCGACAGCAACAAAGTGGCACTGTTTGTTATAGCATCAAGATATCCTCTGTGATCCTTCTCAAGGTCCTCCTCCATCAAAAGAATCTGAGAAAACCCCATAATCGCATTAAGTGGCGTCCTGATTTCGTGAGACATATTCGCCAAAAACGCCGTTTTTAGCCGATCCGATTCTTCTGCTTTGTCCTTAGCGGCAGCAAGCTCTTTAGTACGTTCCTGAACTAAAAGTTCTAGACCATCACGACTCGATTCTAGTTCTCTATTCTGGCTATCGATTTCCTCTGATCGTTCCACCAAAATCTCTTTTTGCTCAAGTAGCTTTTCGTTGGCTAACTTTAAATCAAGGGTTCGTAAATTTACGATTGCCTCGAGATGTTTTTTTGTACGTCGCCCACGTACAAGTATCCATACGAACAAACCGACAAGGAGGCCAAGAATGACAAGTGACAAAGCGACTCGAAATGAAAGAGTTTCCCAAAATGGAGGCGATACATAAAAACTAAATGACACCTCTCTAGAATGAGCCCCCCATGTCTCTTCGGGACTCTTACCTCTCACCGTAAACGTGTATGAGCCAGAGGAAAGTGAATTATAGGGGGCAATATGACGTCGCCCACTATTAATCCATCCGGCGTCAATTCCACTCATTCGGTAAGAATATTCATTCTGCCCTAAATATGAATAATCGAGAAGAGCAAAATCGAATATAATTTGATTTTGATCATAGTCCAATTCGATCGGAGCCACTATTTTTTCATTGCGAGCAATAACGGTTGAGCCGACTGAAATCGTCGAAAAGATGAGATCCCCTTTGGCCTCTGCTTTCTTAACTAGACTTGGGTCAAAACGGTTTAAACCATTCTCCCCTCCAAAATACAAAATACCATCCTCATCAATACACTGGGCATTCGCTTCAAAATTTTGTCCTTGGATACCATACAACCGATTGTAATTAGTGAAGGTTTCAGTCTTGGGAGCGAAATGAGTCAATCCTCGGTCACCGGACAACCAAAGCTCACCATTTTTAGTTCCCAAAATCCCATACACGGATGACGAAGGTAGCCCATCCTGCGTTTCATAGTGCAGTGCTGTATTCGTCTTATAACTATATCTCACCAATCCACTTTTTTTACTAGCGATCCATAGATAGTCCCCATCTTGCTCATAAAATGCCCGACCAGAGATTACACTCTCATCAAGTGGTTCAGATAGAAGCGATTCAAACTGCTCAATATTGTCCTCCGAAGGTCTATATCGATACACAAACTCCGTATTCGACGCTATCCATATATTCTCTTCAGAATCTTCGAATATGGCTCGAGCTCTCATGTCATCAAAGGGGGCCATTTTCTCCAACCCATCTTTCGAACTTAACAAAACTCCACTCATGGAATTCTTATCAATTTCAAAAACACCTCCACTAGACGCCATATAGACCCCGCCGTTCTTCGTACTCACAAATCCCTGACAATGAACTCCAAGCTTTTTTGATTCAATCAGCATCCCATCATCACGGATGACAGAAAACCCATGTCCACTCGCCACAAAGACATCGTCGTCTCCATCGACAAGAACTCCCATTACCATTTCAGAGCTTTGATCCCCCTTGCTCAGCTCTTCTGGAGAATAATAACGGGTTTCATCAGTTTTAGGGTTAAATCGTATCACCCCCGAGTCCAACGTTCCGAGCCAAACGATTCCTCTTGAATCAATATCCATGGCAACGATGTGAGCGTATTTCATTGGGTCACTCCTTGAACGAAACCTCCGTTTTCCCAAAATCTCGGACAGCGGATCGTATATGTGAAGTCCGTTATGCTTGCTTCCAATCCAAACACGTCCATCCCGATCTTCAAAAAGAGCTAGGATAAACTTAGCGTATAACGCATTTCTGACTCCCAACTCTGCTTTGCGCGTAAAAACTTTCTTGTTCATCGGATCGATAATCCGAAGTCCATCTCTTGCCATGCCCAACCATACATTCCCCTGACTATCGGTCATCGCGGCATAGGCAGTTTCCAAACCAAATTCGTTACCATCCTCATCAATCCAGTCAAAGCGATGCAAAGTATCGCTGCCTTTTTCCATCAACAATACTCCCGCGTCAGTACCAAACCACATGTGCCCATCGTGGTCGGAAGTCGCACAGAAAAAACGCCCAATAGAATCCCCTCCCTCTAATCTTTGCTGAGAGAGCTTCCTCCCTTTCTTCGTTTCTGGGTCAAAAACATACAGCCCACTGTGTGCCATAACCCAAATCCATCCATCACCATCAGTATACAAATCAGTGATATAAGTAATTCCCTCATCGGATTCGGAAAGCGATAGCAATTCAAACTGCTCCGTACTGGGATCAAAGACACGAATACCATCGTAAGTGCCAAGCCACAGGTGCCCTCTCGAATCAATCTCGATGTCTCTAATCCTATTACCTGAAGGATCATGCTTAAATATTGTAATCGAATCACTTTTCTTATGCAGACGATTCAACCCATCCGTTGTTGCGATCCATAAGTTGCCTTTACCATCATCAACGATTTTTTTCGCATTATTTCCAGAAAGTCGCCGATTCCCCTTAGAGCTTTCATTATAGAGCTCAAACCCATGTCCATCATAACGGCAGATTCCATTACTCTCAATCCCCACCCATATGACACCCTCATCATCCTGCATTATGATTCGGATAGAGGACGAAGGTAGCCCATGGGCTTCCGTAAGTTGGTTAAACTGACTAAACGGCTCACCTAAGACCAACGAACTAATCGCCCAAATTTCCATGCACAATAATGCGAGCAGTCGCCTAATGACAATTTGAGGGAAATGGGGCATACAGTAGAAACGACACGATTACTTCCTTCATAAGAAGTAACATCTAAAGGATTAGTACATACCCTACTCTTTTTTACAAATCGATTTCGACAAACAGAGCTAAGTAATCTCAACTAAATCTAAATATAACTTACTTAATTAAAAATATTTAAAAATCCCCATTGGTGCTCGCTCGTCTAGACAATTGGAACCCATTATTTCACTTCTGATAAAGTAGATATGCATCCCGATAAATTTCATGCAACCCATGCCTCCAAGATATGTCGTTAGTTCGATCCCGAACATATGAGATAGATAGCCACCATCAGCACTCACACCGCGAAAAAGGTATCCACAACGCTTTCCATCTGCTAAACAACTCCTGAGAATCGCATTTCCAGTCTTTTAAATGAAGAACGTCCTACTCACAATAATCACACTCGCGATCGTCACCCAGCTAAGTGCCAACAACGATTTCATCGGTTGGGAAGGTCTCAGGGTCATTAAATCCGACTACGGTACCAGGAGTATCCTCCCCATAAAAACGAGTTCTGATGCGAAGTATTCTCTACTCCTCGTTAAGAGCAGGCAGTCTCGCCTCGACATCTACACCTACGATGGAACGCCTGAACAGAGTTCGGAAGAAGCCAATTTAGAAAATCCAAATTACCTGCCCATGGCAGAAGATTTCAGGAAGACGGAAATTTCTCTAAGCCGCCCTCCACATGCCGCATGTGCGTTTGATGTCGACCAGGACGGTATTGACGAGATTTTCGTGATACAAGGTGCCCCCTTAAAACTCATCCTCCTCAAGCAAAAGGGCGAAAACTGGGAAGAGAATAAAGAGTGGGAAATCGCCAACTACAAACTCACCACCGCCACCCCGATGATCGCACGCCGAATCGGGAAAGATATACAAATATTAATTAGCTACAGTAACGGGATTCAAATCGTAGATTTTGAGAAAAACAGCGGTATCGAATGGTTACAACCTCGTGAGAAATCGATCAAACGATCACGCTGGTGGCTAGCCGATCTCGACAACGATGGTGACGAAGACATCGTCGAAACCGTAAACTCAGTCGCCATGCCCCTAAGATGGTACGAAGCGGAAGAGAGTCAATTTCGTCCCGCCCTCAGCCTCTCGGAAGACATCTCAAATTCCAAAGTCACACGCCTAGCTCGAACACAGGGCGCACCCGAAATCTTCACGCTCGGCGTCGTCCAATCCGATTCGATCAGTGCCTACAGACTCGGCACGAGTGCAATATCAGAATTCGGAGAAAAGAACCTCCTCCCCCTAGGCCAGCTAAACCGCGAAAAATGGACTGTTCTCAATCTGGGAAAGATCAAAAGCATCGTAGAACTAGACAGAGACAAGCCTGTCCTCAACCTCTACCAAGAAATCGACGGCTTTTGGCAATTTCAAAAAGAGTTCCCTAACCTACGGGATGCCGAACAAATCGTCGCACTACGAGACAAAGAAAACAGTCTTCTAATTCGCATCAAAAACGACGAGCGCATTTTCGAAAGTGTTTGGGATGGCGGACGCTTCACCTTTCCCAAACCGATTCCCAATCAGAACAATAATGCGGACAAAGTGAAACTTCTCGGTTTCAGCCAACACGGAGATAACACATGGTGGATACGTCAAGAAGACCAAGTAATCAGCCTAAACATCAGAAATTCAAAGAAGAAGGCTTCGGAAACCATCCACTTCTCAGCCAACAAAAATGAATACGAAAGTGCTATCTGGCTCGGGAAAACAAGTATTCTTCTAAAGAAGAAATTTTCCAAGGGGACCGAACGTATGGTCCTAGAAAACGAGGAAGTAGCAATCGTCGACTCCAACATAAGCGTCGCAGATATGGATCGAATCCAGTCCTTCAACGAAACACTATACATCAACAACGATGGAGTCGTCCAGATTCTGGACGAGGATCTCGAAATCAACGACCAGATCATGCTAAAGGATGACCACGCCATCATCTCATTTGCTCCGATCTCCGCAAAACAAGCCTATGTTCTAGAGGATGACGGGAAACACCTTCACATAATGGAAATGGACAAGACAGGAATCTATCGTTCAGACCAACGCATAGAAATCCCCTATACTCTCTCTCTCTTACACGACCCAATCTTAGGACTAGTCCTCATCGATAGCAATTACATCAATCTTCCCCGAGAAGGAAGCTCCCCCGAACTTCTTGTAACCAGTCACCTCGACACAAACCAAGAAGCCAACCGTGAATACGAAAAGAAAGTCATAGCCAACCTCTTTACAATAGACATCGACGGTGACGGAACAGATGAAGCCGCAGCAGTAGACTATATCAACCACACAATTACAGTCTATGGACTCAAAGAAAAAGCCTTTAAAGAAATGATTTCCTGGAAAGTGTTCGACGACGACAAGTACCCATACGGTCAGCAAAACAATACTCCAGCGAACACCAACCCATACAGAATGTTTGCTTTGGATTTGGACGGAGACAGCAAACAAGACCTCGTCCTAGCAAGCCACGACCGACTAATAATCTATTTAGCTGAAGATAAATTAAAATGAAACAAGTAGCCTTTATTCTCACTCTTCTCAGTCTCACAAATCTCCACGGTGTAGGATTTAATCATCTTAAAATCGACAATGGAACCGAGATTACAGCTGAAATTCTGAAGCAAAACAACGAACACGTTATCCTAGATCTCGGATTCGACATAATAAAAATTCCCGCCAATCGAATTCTGTCTATCGAGAGTGCAGACGAAAACAACGCCGAAGAAGAAAATCAAGCCTTCGAAATGTTCTCAACCGGGCGTCTTACCGCAGCTCCAGTAGATGAACTGGTAAAGACCTTCGGCGACGGCGTCCTAATGGTAAAAACTCCCAGCGGACTAGGAAGCGGATTCTTCATCAACAAAGACGGGTATCTACTCACAAACTACCACGTTGTAGAAAACGAAACCGATATCTCGATTAGCATCTTCGACAAGACCGATACCGGCTACATCCGAAAAGAACTCAAAAAGGTAAAACTCATTGCCGTACAACCTGTGCGCGATCTAGCCCTCCTACAAATTTCAGAAGAAGATCTCGCCGAGATGGACATAACTCCAGTCGTACTGGCCCAGGACGACGGCGTTGACGTAGGATCAATGGTTTTTGCGATTGGGAATCCGCTCGGTCTGGAACGATCCGTTAGTCAAGGAATCGTCTCTTCGAAAACACGAGCCATAGGCTATCTACGCTTCATCCAAACTGACGCTGCAATCAATCCCGGAAATAGTGGAGGTCCGCTGTTCAATACCCGGGGTGAAGTCGTCGGCGTCGCCTGTGCAGGCCACGCCATGTTTTCCGGTCTCGCGTTTGGCATTCCCGTGAAAGAAGTCATCCAATTCCTAGAAAACAAAGACACCTACCTCTACGACTCATCATTCCCACAAAACGGGGTCAAGTACCTCGCTCCCCCTTTTAAAAAACAAGAAATCCAAACTGAAGACTCTGAAAAGTGAAATCTAAACTGCTGTCCCTATCTCTCGCCACATCAATCATAGCGTCGTCCTCCTTCGGATACGATCTCAAGTCGCCCCTTGAGGCTCTCCCAGCTCACACGATCGCCGCAATCGAAGTTGATAACTCAACCGAAATTCAAAAAGCATTCTCGACCAATACAAAACTTGGCCAACTCCTCCTCTCCCCAGAGCGAATAGCAGGATATAAAAACTACATCGAAGAACTTACAGAGGAAGAAGACGAACTCCAGAACACTCTACAAAAGCTTGAAGACGTCGGTCTTTCACTTGACGACATTTACTCGATGATTTCGAGTAAGTTGGGACTCGCGGTTACTCTACTTAAAGGAGCCAATGGCGAACCCTATCCCATCATTTACATATGGGCAGAAATGGAAGATGGCGTCGCTGAAAAAGCATTCGACACGCTATTGGAAACGAGCGGATCTTCAGAAGACTTTGAGCGCGAAGACCAAGAATTATCTGGTATTCTAACCACTCGAATTAGAGATAATAAAAATGGATCATCCGCAGTGTTGGCTCGCCTAGAAAATCGCCTAATTTTCATGATCGGATTTCCAACCGCTGGTTCAGATAGAGAACAAGGGGCCTACTACGAAGAGAAAGAGATCGAAGAGCTCGGAACCTTCATAAGTGCACAACTCGGCGAAGGTGGAGAATTTCTAGAAAACTTCTACGCCACCTCTGGAGTAGCGGCTCATATACCACAAAATACTCCAACCCTCCAAGTACTTGGCGACGTATCGAAACTCATACTTCTGGCTCCACAAAAAAACATCCCGATATTTCACGCCCTAAAACTTACAGACCTTACAAAGATAGGGTTTTGGACGAGTTTCGACGACAAATTACAAACCGCAAATTTCTTCCTAGGAAGTCCAAATCCACGCGAAGGTGCCCCTGCTATTCTCGATCAAGAACCAATACAATTCGAGACCCCAAGTTGGATCCCCCAAGCAGCCACCGTTTATTCCGTTACTTCGTTTGATATCGATAAGATCTACAACATCGGACTCGAAGTTGCCGCTAATTTGGTCCCTCAGGAAATGATCAACCAGCAAATAGGCGAGATTGAGGAACAACTTCAAAATGCCCTTCAAACTGATCTTGCATCACTCCTCGCAAGCTTCGGAAAGCGAATCTATACCATCGACTTTCCAATCAACTTCATCGACCACCCAACAAGCCAAGATGGATCCACAATCCCTCAAGAGTCAAAAGCCATAATCACAGAGTTTGAAAATACCGAAATACTTGCCAGAGCCCTCGCAATGGCCGCTCCCTTCGCTAACCAACAACAGCCAGGAGTACCCGGTATGGAAATTTTCGAAGAAATGGGCTTCAACGGAATTCGCATTTCGATCGCAGGAGTTGAATCCACATTCTCTTATGGGAAAAACAAATTTGTAGTGACCCAAGGACAAGGGACCGCCAGCCGTGTATTCTCACTATTGAACAACCCACCTGAAGGCTCCGATGCCCTCGTAAACAACGAAGTATTCAGAAATGCAGTTGATCAATACTCCTCAGAAAAAGGCCTTTCGTTTACCTACGCAGATGGGGACAAACTCCTCTCCAACCTTATTCCGATAGTAACATGGGCTTTCCAACAAGGAACAAAGAGCGTAGCAGGAGACGACATGCAAGATATTGAAAAATTCCTCGCTCTATTCCCCGAAGAGGAGGAATTCAAAGAAACACTCGGTGCTATAATCACGAGAATGTATACGAGCGAAGACGGCCTAAACGGAAACACCTTCTACGAATACAAATAAGGGCGAACTTCGACCTAAATTGCCACATAACCAATGAATAAAATGGGGTTATGTGGCGATCAACACAGCACCCTAGCCCTTCGCTATTTACCAACTTAAGCAGGAAAAAAACTTGCGCCATTTAGCCGGCTCGTCAGTCATTCCCCCAATGAACCCCTTATACACGTTTCGGGCAGTATCCGCCTATATTGGTATTCTCGTAATACCCACTTTTCTCTCAGCCGACGAAGGTATGGCCACAGCGGTGCTAGATCCTTACGAATCTGTTTCCCAACGTTCGTTTTTCGATTCGAACAGTGACAAGCTACAAAGCTCGCATGATTTCGATGCAAGCCAACTCCAGAGCAGTTCACTCCAGGATCTTACACAGATCCTCAATACGAACACGTCTCTCGGCACCTATCGCCGTACAGCAAGCAAATCCGCCCATCCAACGACACAAGGCGTACGATTCCGCAACGTCGGTATCAACGCAACTTCCCGTGCTCTGGTTCTCTTAGACGGAATTCCACAAAACGATCCTTTCGGCGGTTGGGTATTTTGGAATAAATTTCAAATCGACAGCCTAAGCTCCGTTAGAACCAGCCAAACACCACAAAACGAACTTTGGGGTAACTTCGGCTCGGGCGGTGTCATTTCCTTAACCAGCTTGCCAAGCACAGGCGACAGAGAAAGCCTTTCCGCAAGCTACGGCACGGATGACTCCTACTCCGTTAGCTTCGGTAAGAGTGAATATATCAGTGAACAATTCAGCCTCGACGTCGATGCCCGTACATTCGACTCAGGAGGCTTCGAAACAGTTCACCCTGACCAGCAAGGCCCCAAAGACCTGAAGGCTGATTCAGAGTCTGATTCAGCACGCATTCGTGCTACTTGGAACACTGACAATGGTTGGAACGTCCAAGCAGTCGCAGATTATTTCTCCGAAGAACGCAGCAACGGCACAGCCCTAGCAAACAACGAAACGACGGCATGGGACTATTCAGTGAAGGCCCAACGAGTAATCGATGAAGATAGCGAAATAGAAATCAGTGCTTATCATCAGACCCGAAAGTTCAGAAACCAATTCTCATCGGTAAGCTCTAGCTCGGAAGATTCCGTGCGCGACCTCGAACGACCCGCCCTAAACCAACACGATGTTCCTGCTGATTCTACGGGAGCAAGCATAGTATACTCTACACGCAGCAAAGGCGGTGCAGAAGTTCTCTTCGGAATGGATGCCCGCACACTCGAAGGAGAAGTAAACGAAGAAGTTTATAGTGCATTTAGCGGAACGTTCAACAAAGGAAGAAAGATTGGAGGCCAACAAGATTTCGTAGGATTCTTTTACTCAACGAATATTCAAGTGAGCCCAAAGACAGTAATATCTTTTTCGGAACGCGTTGATTACGTTGCTCAAACTGATGGATACAGAAGAGAAACCGCATTGCCTTCTGGAGATGAAACACGCCTCGATATCTATTCAAATAGGCATGAATGGGTTCCGTCATTCAACTTCAACCTAGATCATAAAATTGACGATCAGCGCAATTTTACCGCAGGAATTTTCCAAGGTTTCAGAGCCCCAACACTCAACGAACTCTACCGTCGATTTCAGGTAAAAAATGACGTTACCGGATCAAATCCGAACCTTACAAACGAAACCCATCGAGGAGTCGAATTCGCCTACCTCTGGGATAACCACAAGAACCTTCGTGCATCATTCAAAGGCTTCCATTACTTCTTAGAAGACATGATCGCCAATGCACTGATAACGACGGAATCAGGAGGATATAACCCTACATACCATGAGTTTATTGGTGATGGCGGCTCCTACAGCGAACGCAGAAATATCGAACGCAGCGAAGTAACTGGAATCGAACTCGAACTCGAAGCACAAATAAGCAAGTCAGTGTCAGCGATCTTAAACTACACCTACGCTCCGACAAAAATCACTCGCAGCGGTGGTCCTGCCGATCAGCCCGAATTCAAGGGAGCCTCCTTTCCGCAATCTCCAGAAGACAAGATTTTCGCTTCTATCAATTGGACCCCGGTCGATGCTGCCACTGTCTGGGTATCAGCGACCTACTGGGGAGAACAGTTCGAAGATCTCGCCGGACTGCGTCGCATCAACTCCGCAACGAGTGTCGATCTTGGCGCATCCTACCAAATCGACGAAAAAAGCAGCATTCAGCTACGCATCGAAAATGCGGCCGATTCCGAGATAGAGTCGGGCATCTCTTCAAGTGGACTCATTTCACTAAGTGCTCCACGCAGTGCTTGGATTACCTTCTCCTACCGGAACTAATCTCAACGATTTTCCCTAAAAGCGGATGCCACAACGGCATCCGCTTTTTTTGACTTCAACACATTGGGTAGAATGTAAAAATCCATCAATTCGTGATTGGCTTCTTCCTCCCCATTGCTAGCTTTCCCCGCCTATGCTTCCAACAAGTCAAGAAAACGACCCAATTTCACTCGATTCCATCCGCGATGTCTTAAAGCAAGCCGCCACCTGCATGCAGCAGAAGCAGCCTAAGACAGATGAAGCTATAAAGCTTTACGATGAAGTCATCGAAACCCTACAAGACGCTTCCAACGACAAGGACGAAGCAGCCCGCCATTTGCTCGCTGCGACGTGGATGAACAAATCCAATGTCCTTCTCTCCATTCCTAACAAGGATCAAAGCGAAGACGTCCAGAAAGGCTTTCAAGAGGCCATTCGCCTCTTTGGCACCCTCCCGATCAAAACCAAAGAACTCTACGTTTCTGACGCTGTCACATTGTGGTCCTCCATCGGTCAGGCTCAGATCAAATCCAATAAGCCCAACAATACCGAAGATGCCATCGGCTGTTTCGAGCGTGCCATCCACCTCCTTCAACTCCTTCCATGGCAAGGCAACCTCCAACTGCGGGCCCACCTCATTGGACTATGGTTCAACATCGGCAATGCCCAACGCCTCTTCCAAGGTACAACTCGCCGCAATGCAGCCATCAATGCCTACACTCACGCGATCGTCTTTTCGCAAGACTTCCCAATCGAAAATCCACAGAGTGCTCTCCTCATTTCCAACGTCTGGATGAATCGTGCCTCGCTTTTCTCCAGTGCCCAAGACGAAGAGCAACGCAAAGAAGCCCTATTTTCATTCGAGAAGAGCATCGAAATCCTCAAGAAAGTCGGTGCCGACAAGGATCCCAACATTGCACTACACATCGCACGAGCCCAAGCAAACCGTGCTAAACTCCTCAGCCTGCCTAAGGACAAAGCCAACACCAACGCGTCCGCAATCGCCGAAGCCGCTGCCGAAGCCAAAAAACTCTCAGAAGCTTTTATCGACCAAGCTCCCATGGCAGCCGAAAACGTCCTCAATGCACGTCTCGCTCTTTGCCAGAACTACTGCCTCCGCCTTCAAGAAAGCAAGTCAGACGAAAGCCTAAATCTTTACGAGCAGGCCACCGACGAAATCGACGAAGCCCTCTCTCTTATACATAAGTGTGAAGCCAAAGGCGCCAAACTCTTCCGCCCCATAGCACGCCAATTTTTCCGAGTCGGTACCCAACTCTACCGCTCTCAACAACCGCATTTCCTCGCTGAATTCATTACCGATTCAGTCGGAACCGGACGCCCACTCAATGACGATCCAGCCATCGTAAAAATCGCCCGAGAATGCATCGATGAAACAATTGAGAACCTCACCAAGAACAATCCAGTCACAGCAGGAAGCCCAGAAGCAGAGCAACTCAACGCCACGCTAAACCCTCTCAAGAAAATCCTAGAGTCCCTGCCCAAGGAAGAAGCCCCCGAGAGCAAGTAGTCGGAAATTCTCTCCAAGATCACTTTAAGACACAAAAATGCCGACCTCGAAAAGGTCGGCATTTTTGTATTAAATTGGAAATTAGGTCGCTTCGATTAGTGGCTGCATCCACATCCACCATGGCTTTCGCCTTCGGCTTCAGCTTTCGCTTCTCCTCCACCACCGCAGCATCCACCTTCGCGACTCTCAGCTTCTGGAGCTTCATCGTTGCAACATCCGCCACCACCATTATCGTGACCGCCGCCACCGCAGCATCCACCTTGAGCAACATGCGGGTGACCGTGAGCAACTTCTTCTTCAGTCGCATCACGCTTGTCTTCAACCTCAACTGAAAAGTAAAGATCCTCACCCGCTAGAGGGTGATTAGCATCAAGCGTTACCTGGTCGCCATCAACTTGAATCACGCGAACGATCGGAGAACTCTGATCGGGTCCAGTCTGGAAAAAATCACCGATTTTGACGTCGTCAACAGGAAGCTGATCCAACGAAACAACGTCGATCTGAGATTCGTCACGAAAGCCATAGCCCTTTTCAGGACGGACCATTGCGTCACCCATATCACCCTTGTTGAGCTTAGCGATTTCCGCCTCAAGCCCTTCGATGATCATTCCCGTACCTTCCATATAGGTAATGGGAGCCCCAGGCTGAGACTGGTCAAGAACTTCACCGTCCTTGTTCTTCAAAGTGTAATAGAAGCTTACTACTTGTTGTGTCATGGCCGCAAAAAAAACGAATGCTCAGAATAATGCAAGAAACTACTCTTCCACACACAATTCCCTCCAAGAATTTGGAATATAAACAATTCAAACTCGTACCGAAAAGAATTAGCCCCCGAGCACAAGCGATGCAATTAGCGTTTGATTCCTCTCAATCAATCCCCAACCTCTCTAACTGAACAATGACCATCGAATCCGTTATCAACTTCATCAACGCTTCTATGGCCCCAGCGGTCCTTTTCACAGGCGTTGGACTCCTTTTAGCTGGTCTCCAGACCAAATATAGTACGATCGCCACCGTCATACGGCAGCTCAATGCCGAAAAACGTCAGCACAAGACCAGTAGCGAAAATCTCCCCCACTCCCTAGAAATCGTTCTCAAGCAAATCGATTCACTCATGGGCAGGGCCAAATTAGTTCGAAATGCGATCTTCTGCTTCTACGCCACGATCTTCTTTCTCGTAAGCTCATCGATCGCCCTTGGCCTCAGTCAAATCGAACTTCTCAGCTCCTCAACGCTCATCTTCGGGCTTTTCGGAGTCGCCCTTTTATTCCTCTTCGCAGGCCTCATAAACGCAACCCGGGAAGCCCTCCTCTCCTACCGCATCGTACAACTCGAGACCTCTCAGCAATGAACGAGCTCTTTCCCAATGCACTAAGCGAGTACAAAGCCATCCTCGCCCCCTTTCTCATGCTGACCTCCTGTGCGACTTTGGTCTGGGGACTCCAAAACAGGTTTAGCCGCGTCTACCATGCAATCAGAACCCTCGTACTGGAAGGCAAGCGGGATAATATCGACTATTCACATTCGCTCGATAGCCAAATCAGCCAACTCCAAAAGCGGGCCTATTTTCTCAGAAACAGTATCAGCGGCCTTTACGTTTCAATGGCCTTCAATCTCGTAACCGTCCTCCTACTGACCCTATTTTTCGTCAAAGGGTGGAACTTGGAAGTTCCCATTCTCATCACCTTTCTTCTCGGTTTGATCTGCGTATGCGGCTCCCTCGTCGCCTCCACGATAGAAACGAGCCGGAGTTACAGCACCTTAGAAGAAGACGTAAAGCAGAGTTAAGTCACACACCTTCGATCCTTTAATTGAAAGCGTCTCCTTAAACTCTGCAATAGAGAGTGCTCTTCCATCACTCCACAGCAGACACACTTTGCCAGAAGCCAATTCTCGACAAAACCCATTCCGTTGGCATAGAACCACCACATCGACACGCAAACTTCAGAAAATCCTGACTCAAACGAGTCCCCAGAACGCTTCATAGCCGCAGAACTCGATGGCTCTCGCCTCGACAAAGCAGTAAAGCACCATTTCAACCTGCCTTGGATCAAATCCCGCAGCTGGATCGACACGGGCAAAGTCTTTCTCAACGGCACTCGAATCACCGAGCGGGATAAGAAGGTCGCAAAAGGAGATCGCATCGAACTACGAATGAGTGCACGGAAAGCACTCCCCAAGTCTGACCTAGACCCTAATGCGGTCATCTTCTACGACAAAGATATCGTAGTTGTGAACAAACCCGCCGGTATGATGAGCGTACCTCATCCAGAAAGCGAGGAAACGGAGACCCTAGACCGCCTAGTCATGACTCACCTGAGAGCAGTAGACCCTGCTTCAAAACACAACAAGGCTAGCCTAGGTGTCGTCCACCGGATCGACAAAGAAACCAGCGGACTGCTCGTCTTCACGCGTACTTTCCCAGCCCAAAGAGACCTTTCACTTCAATTCCGAGACCATAGCATAGAACGCAAGTACTACGCCATTGTGCACGGAATGATGAAAGAAGGCCGTACCATAGAATCTAGGCTCGCTCGCGACAGCGGTTCCGGCCTTCGTGGATCCGTTCCCGAAGGCAGTACAAGTCGAGACGGAGAAGAACTAGGCCGAAAAGCGGTTACCCACGTAGAAATTGTCGAACACCTTGATGGAGCCACCCTGGTCGCGTGCAAAATCGAAACAGGGCGCACTCACCAGATCCGCATTCATCTAAGTGAGGCAGGACACCCCATTCTCGGTGAAAAAGTCTACATACGTAACTACCAAGGCGAACAAATCCCGGCTTATCGCGTCATGCTTCACGCCGCAGAATTAGGATTCATACATCCAATATCCAAGGAACAAGTAGAATGGACTCAGCCACTACCCAAGGATTTCAAAAACCGTCTAAGATCATTGAAGACAAAGACTTCAGGAAAGAACAAAGACACCTCAAGGCAAGAATTAGGCGAATAGCCCAAATAGTCTCTATTTGCGTGAGAAAACTCCTCACGTAAAAACTAGGCAAAATCCGCTATAGCGTTTGAGTATTCATTTATACATGATGAACCGGTACTCTATAGAAAAGGCAAGTAGTCCTACAGACGTGCATTTTATCTTAAGACTCGAAGAGATAACACCACCTACCCTCTAAATGAGGCGCAGAAAGGAATGATGAGCTTTTTGACCCTCACACAGTCCCTTGAGTAGTCGCTACATATTGGTTGAAAAACAACTCCTATGGGGATCTGCATACAAAACCTAATACAAATGGGATAGAGTTCAAATTGCCTCCAAACGCTCAAGAATACTAAAAAAAAAGGCGAAGTCTGAGGCAACATGCCAACACCGACTCTAATCCAGCTCATCCAATCATTCACATCCGCCATACTAATCTCTACTGCAACCTTACTTGGGGCCGCCGAGATAACGCTCACATGGAACGACAATTCAGATAACGAAACCGGATTCGCTATAGAACGAAAGACTGATTCAAGTTCTTACTCTGAAATTGCTACCGTTGACGCAAATTCTTCTAGCTATATTGATAGTGAAATAAACGATACAGACACATTCTACTATCGTGTTAAAGCCTTCAACGAATCAAGCAGCTCTGGTTACACGAACACCGCCAGTGCCACACTTGCTCCACAGAACGATTCACCCACCATTTCATCAATAGACAACCAAAGCCTACTAGAAGGCGAAAGCATCGTACCCATAAGTTTCACGATATCGGATACCGAAACGAGTGCTTCACTCCTCGACGTGACGGGAAGTTCATCCAACCAATCTCTTCTCTCTGATTCAAACATTGTTATACTAGGAACTGGTTCTGACCGGAGTATCTCAATAAATCCAACAATAGGTGCCGCCGGAACAAGCACAATTACGATCGAAGTAAGCGACGGAGTTAAGACAACATCCGAAACCTTCCTATTTTCAATATCAACTCCCTTCTCAACTTCTGACCTTTGGTTAGGAATGGCCTTCGACGAAGAGAACGGAAATAACGTCATCGACTCATCCGTAAATGGAAATAATGCGTCAACAACCGAAGGGGTATTACATAACGACTCTGGTCGATTCAACAGTGCTCTAGAATTCTCAGGATCAGGGGGACGCGTCGATCTAGGGACTATGGATATACCTGGATCCGCACTTACCATTTCTGCTTGGATCAAACCCAACAGTTTCGACACTAGCGACGCTCGTATCATTTCAAAAGCCACCACCACCACAGACAAAGACCACAACTGGATGCTGAGCACATTGAGCGACAATGGATCAAAGGCTCGAATGCGCCTTAGAACAACCAATGGAGATACCACAACACTAGTGGGTTCGATAAATCTCGTAGTTGGAGAGTGGCAATACATCACAGGGACCTACGATGGTGAAAATATGCGTCTTTACGTCAACGGAGAGCTCGCTGGGGCCGCTGCAAAAACAGGAGAAATCCTACAGTCTCCTACAGTTCCTGTCGCAATCGGAAACCAACCTCAAGGCAACCGTAGCTTCGACGGCCTCATCGATGAAGTACGAATTTATACGGCAGCTCTAACAGAGGATGAGATTCTCGATGTCATGAATGCTCCAATCATCGCAGACAACAATGAAACAATAGAACCAGTCCCTCCAGTTATCGATAGTCAGCCATTAGACACAACTGCTGACGAAGGAACGTTGGCCGTATTCCTAGTTCAAACTTCTGGTGAAAACCTAAGCTACCAATGGTCATATAACGGCTCCGAAATCTCAGGTGCCACCTCTGCGAGTTTCAGTATTCTAAATACAAATCCATCAGACGCCGGCCTATACTCAGTGACAGTAAGCAATGACGATGGATCAGTTGAAAGTAGTTCTGCACAGTTAACCGTTATCAAGAAAATATCCGAGGCACAAAAAACAATTGTTCAAACAACGAACGAAAACGGACAAGTTCAATTATCAGTCGCCGAATCAGGCTTAGGTCTAACATACCAATGGTACCTCGGAGAAACCGGAGACAGCAGCTCACCAATTGAAGGAGAAACGTTCTCCTCATTCACTCCAAATGAAAGAAATACCAATGCGAACTATTGGGTTAAGGTATCACTCGACAATGGAAACCTTCAAAATGTTGACACATTTACTAGTGGCACTTTCACCATCCCAGGTATTCCTACCGATCGCTACTACTTCGGTGATTTTGATTCAGCAAACGGATCATTCGGATTGATGCTTCGAGAAGACGACACCGCGGTATTCATAGCAGAAGTAGCGGATCCCAAAATTGTTATCGCAACAACAGAACTTGAAGTATCCGCCGATGGTGAGTTTAGCTACAACTCTGGCGAGTCTGGATGGATCGATGGACTAATCGATGGAGATATAATCTCCGGAACAATCCGAACCAGCGGTATCACGTTCTCAGGAGTTCGTTCAAATTCCGACGGACCAACAAAGGACCTCGCAGGAACGTACGATGCGAAAATCGCAAATACTTCTGACGGACAAATGCTTCTCCTCGCTGGCCCTGATGGGACGAGTTACATCCTCGTAGGAGCTGGCGATGAATTCAGTGGGCGAGAAGCAAATCTAGAAGAGAATGGCGACATAACTACACCGACCCAAGAGTCCAATCCGTTAACACTTACTTTAGACACCTCTGATGGAACTCTCAGCGGAACCACGACATTTGAAGGCGTCGAATACAATATACTTGGACAACACGAAGACGTTACCCCAGAAAATCATTTAGTGAATACATCGGTACGTGCACAAGTCAAAGGCGGTGCCGGAGCAATGATCGCCGGTTTCGTAATTACTGGTGAAGGAGAAAAACAAGTCCTTATACGAGGCGTAGGCCCTTCACTTTCAAAGCTCAACGTATCCACCGCGATCGAAGACACCAAAATTACTCTCTATCGCATGGGTGAAATTTTCCCGGTGGCAGAGAATGACGATTGGGCGACCTCCGGAAACGCTGATCAAATTTCAACAGCAAGCGACCTCGTTGGAGCTTTTCAATTAGACCGAGGCAGCAAGGATTCAGCTCTTCTTCTCAACCTTCCAGAAGGTGTCTATACTGCCATGGTTAGCAATGGTACTGGAATTGATGGTACAGCTCTCGTCGAAGTCTACGACATGGATGAAGTTAACGAAGTTGAAACGGACATGGAATTAGTAAACATGTCACTCCGAGGAGAAGTCGCCAGTGGAGCCAACGTGATTATCGGAGGGTTCGTGGTGCAAGGGGACTCACCTAAAAGACTTCTTATCAGAGCGATGGGATCAGAACTATCCAACTATGGCGTAGAAAATACGCTATCCGATCCACAACTGACTCTCTATAGATCAATAAATGACACATTTGAGACCATCGCATTTAATGACTCATGGAGTGACGATGCCGAACTTCTACAAGAAGCCTCACTCACTACAGGTGCCTTTGAATTCGATGAGGGATCAACATCCTCCGCACAGGTGATCTGGCTAGAACCAGGCGTTTATACCGCAATGGCATCCAGCGGTGATGGAACTTCCGGCGTTGCACTCATCGAAGTCTATCAACTTCCCTAGTCAATTTTACAATTACTAATTTTATATTGAGGCGGTACTCCGAAGAGCACCGCCTCAACTATTTTTGTTGCAAGCATCACCTTTTCAATGAGGACTCTGCTGCTTGAAACCACGTATCAAGCTCTCAACAGCACAAACATCCAGCGGAGGAACGATGGACCTCTTCGAGCACGATGGAGCCTATTCTATTCACTTTAATGGGCAGGGCTTAATGCACTCTCGAACGAGTACTTCGGAAAAGCTTCTCGGGACTGTCGGATGCGAACAGCTTAAAGACGACGTTCCCTCTCGGATTCTAATAGGCGGACTCGGCCTAGGCTTTACCCTCCGCAGCGTTTTGGAATCCGTTGGCCCTCAAGCCGTGGTAGAACAAGTTGAACTCATTCCAGAAATCATAGAATGGAACCGAAAATTTCTCAAAGACCTCAACGGAGAAATGCTAGATGACCCTCGAGTCGTCATCAGACAAGAAGATGTCACAAAGCTCGTTCGAAAAGAAGAGCGTCAATCTTACGACGTAATACTCCTCGATGTAGACAATGGGCCCGTTGCCATGGTATCCGCAAACAACTCCGCACTCTACTCCGACTCAGGCATAAGATCTGTTCGCACAATTCTAAAGCCCGGAGGACGCGTTATCTATTGGTCCGCAACCCCTGACCCTGTTTTTGAAAAAAGACTGCGTAAAGTCGGATTCAACGTCAAAGGAGTCCCTGCTAAAGTACATGAAGGTGCCAAGCGAGCCGCTTATTGGCTATTCGTGGCAGATCTCGTCTGAGACAGCACCATTATCCTAATGTCCCCCTAGCTTAGGCTTGGTGTTTCAAAAAATACACGAACATCTCCTATGGTGATAAAAGTGTGAACATTCAGAACGTCTATTCATGAGTTCAAGAGACTGTGAAAGATCCATCTGTCTACGCGTTTCAATTCGGTAGGTAGAGTCACACAACTCACATTCACTCAATAACTACAGAGATTACTGACTCTCGAATATTCAAGTTGCTAAAGAGACAACGGCTCATCCAGACCTAAATCACAGTTAGTGAATCACTTTGCCCGATAACGGACTAGTCAGCCGATAAAAGCCACAAGAACTCCCAAGACAAATCACCCTAGGAAAACTGGGTACGAACGCTCAGGGATCTCGTTAAACAACTCAACAACGACCAATTGCCAATAGTGCCGCCTACCAAAGGTCGAATCAAAGAACATCCCAGGACCAAGGACTTACAATTCAATTCCCCCTATGTCCCCTACCACCACGCACGAAAAGCACTGAGTATTGCTTCCACATTGGGTATCCATTATTCCATCGTATCATAGCATGGCTACCTAAGTTACAACGGATTAAGTTCAATCGATTCCCCCACACTTCAGAGTAAGTTCAATGGTGGCGAATCATTGAACAACTATGATTGGCTCACACAGATTTCCCAAGGCTACAAAAACGCCCTCCTGCAAGAAAAACACATCACGATTTTCAATAGGGTCATATTTAAAGTTTTTCACAGCTATATCCCTGTCTCATTTATCTACCGTTTATGGATACGATATTACGCTCACATGGAACGACAACTCGGACAACGAAATAGGTTTTATAGTAGAGAGAAAAGTCGAAGGAGGCTCATCATTCTCCGAGCTCGCTACAGTTGACGCCAACGTTTCCACATATGTAGACTCCGAAATAAATGAAACAGACACCTTTGAATATCGAGTTAAAGCGTTCAACAACTCATCAAGCTCAGGATACACCAACATAGCAAGTGCGACCCTAGCACCACAAAACAATGTCCCAAGCCTATCAACGATAGACAACCAAAGCCTAATCGAGGGCGAAAGCATAACACCAATAAGTTTTACTATTTCGGATACCGAAACAAGTGCATCACTTCTCAACGTAACAGGAAGCTCATCCAATCAATCTCTCATCGCAGACGAAAACATCGTTATACTTGGAACCGGCTCTGAACGAAGCATCCTCCTAAACACAATTGTTGACTCCACGGGAACGAGCACGATCACAGTCGAAGTCAGCGATGGCGAAAAATCAACAAGTGAAACATTCCTATTTTCCGTGTCAGCCCCCTTTTCGACTTCAGACCTATTCCTCGGAATGGCCTTCGACGAAGAATCTGGAAGTGCTATTCTTGACTCATCCGTAAATAAAAACAACGGATCATTGACAGAAGGCGTTTTGCGTAACGATTCTGGACGATTCAGCCAAGCCCTTGATTTTTCAGGATCAGGAGGACAAGTCGACATCGGCAATATGGACATTCCTGGATCGGCCCTTACCATCTCCGCTTGGATAAAACCCGATAGCTTCAATACTAGCGACGCTCGTATCATTTCAAAAGCAACAACGACGACTGATAAAAATCATATTTGGATGTTGAGTACCATAGGCAGCAACGGTTCGAAAGCCCGAATGCGACTTCGAACCACAAATGGGGACACAACAACTCTAGTCGGATCAATAAATCTCGCAATCGGAGAATGGCAACACATCGCAGGAACCTATGACGGCTCGAAAATGAGAATCTACGTCAACGGAACACTAGCAGGTGCGATTGCTAAGACCGGTGATATTTTCCAGGATTCCACCGTTCCCGCCTCTATTGGAGATCAACCACAAGGCAATCGAAGCTTCGACGGTCTAATCGACGAAGTAAGAATCTACACCGCAGCACTATCCGAAACCGAAATCTCGGAAATAATGAGCAGTCCACTCACGGAAACTCAACTTAACGATGCTCCAACTCTTACAACATCTAGTAATATAACAATCACAGACGGAGACACAATCGCCCCCATCGCATTCTCGATAAGTGACAATGAGACCTCAGCATCCGCCCTTTCTGTCTCTGCAAGCTCTTCAAACAACACTCTGCTTTCCAACGATAACATATTAATCGAAGGAACAAGCACAAACAGAACTATCGTACTGACTCCACAAACCGGAATCACAGGCACAACTACAATTACCGTCACAGCAAGCGACGGAGAAGAGAGCACCAGCACATCGTTCATCCTAACAGTCACACCCGCCCCAATTCCCAATACAGCCCCCACGATCAGCCCAATTGAAGATACCACAATCACAGACGGAGACACAATCACCCCCATAGCATTCTCGATAAGCGACAATGAGACCTCAGCATCCGCCCTTTCTGTCTCTGCAAGCTCTTCAAACAACACTCTGCTTTCCAACGATAACATATTAATCGAAGGAACAAGCACAAACAGAACTATCGTACTGACTCCACAAACCGGAATCACAGGCACAACTACAATTACCGTCACAGCAAGCGACGGAGAAGAGAGCACCAGCACATCGTTCATCCTAACAGTCACACCCGCCCCAATTCCCAATACAGCCCCCACGATCAGTGACTTTGAAAACAATTCGTCATACGAAGGAAGTTCAATAGGCCCTATTCAATTTACCATCGGCGACTCAGAATCGCTTCCATCCGAACTATCAATACAAGTCGAAACATCCAACAACTCACTCTTCCCCGAAGGATCAATTACAGTAAGCTTAGTT
>CAWVWU010000038.1:0-23599 GCA_963933925.1 uncultured Puniceicoccaceae bacterium | reverse complement strand
CCAGCCTACGTTCCCTCTTCCGACTCAGTCGAACGAGCCTTTGCCGGAGCAGAATCTCCCTCACTCGCGAGCGGCCCGGTTAAGATAAAGTCTAATTTCTCCTGATTCTCTATAAAGAACAGCGGATCCAACTCCACATTCGGTACCGCAAATTCCCTCTTCGTAGGACGGTGTATATAATACGTGAAGTTATCGTCGCGTTCCTTAACCCGCAACACGCGGCGACGCTCCAGCATCAAACCTAAGAACTGCTTAAACTTACCGTTCTCAGCAGTCGGCTCCTCTTCCCCCTCAAACAAACTGATAAAGAGATTATCAGCCGTCAGTTTCATAGCCTCCAACTCTTCACGGTTGTCCTTCGCCTTGGGCTTAAAAACATGCGTCCAGCGACATAACGACTCGCCTGCCAGCTCCATTTGCTCCTCTTCCGATTCCAAAATATCCACACGTATCAAATCGCCCTCGGCAGGCTTTACCAAATGGCTCACGATACGATCCCCCTTACCAAAGGGAGCTTCGTTTAAGGACGACTTGCGAGAACTAGGTGAGATTTGCCATTCCATTCTCCACAACTACTGGAGCCAACCAAAGAGCGCTAGCAAAATGTACCTCTACCGTTTTATCTAACACTTTTCCCTCGAACCGCTTCTATGCTCGACATACGCATGGAACTTCCCCCCTTTATCTCCCTCTTATTACCCACCAACAATTCAATAGAAATCCGATTAGTTAAAATGCCGGAAAATCAAGAGGCCAGAACCGATATAATCAAATCCGTAGCGCTCCTCGTATTGGACGCCCAAGACGTATTTATCGATACCATCTACAACAAAGAAAGCTTCCTACTCCGCACCGCCTTCGCCATCGAAGCCGCACGAAGCCTACGAATTGCTACCATTTTCACCGAGCAAGCACCCGAGAAGCTAGGACGCACCAACCGGAAGCTCCATAGCCTAGCGTGGAAACCGAAAACGTTCGCCAAACACAGCTTCTCCGCACTCAAGGCCCCAGGCCTCGAACGCTACCTCCGCGATAACGAAATCTACCACCTCATCGTCTGCGGATTAGAAACCCCGATCTGCATCTACCAAACCGCCCTTCAAGCCGAAGAGGAAGACATAGACATCACTTTCCTTACCGACGCCCTCGGCGGACGCCGTCAAGAAGATGAAGGCCCAGTCCTCGAAGCACTCCGCAAGATGAGTTGCGAACTCCTCCCTTCCGAGACCCTGTTCTACAGTCTCCTTGGAGGAACCGACCACCCCTACTTCCGTTTCCTCAATAGCGTCGTAAAATCATACAATAACAAAGCATTCGACCAAGAAGAATTCGCTAAACAAACCTTCGCTCCAAGCCAAGATTCTCCTCAACGCGAAGAGGAAGTTGAACCAAAACAAGAACAGGAAAAGCCAGTATCCAACGATACAGACAAACGCTCCCCATGGGGCGATGACAATTCGGACCAGTCTTCCAATAAACGCCGCAATCGCAACCGCCGTAATCGCGGACGCAACCGTGGACGTCGCGACGACTACGAGAACAACACCGGCAATTCGGAAAACCACCGATCATCCGACGAGCAACCAAAGCGCGAACAGCCCGCAAAGACGGAAGCATTCGTTCCATCGAGACCAGCTCCCGAGTACAAAGAAGACAACTCTCAGCGAAAAGAATCATCACCTTCAAATGAATCAGACGCTCCTTCCAAGCCAATCAAGCCCAAGAAGAAAGCAGCTCCTGTAAAAGCAATCACCGAGGCCGCTCCTCCAAAGAGCGTATCCAGATCAAGCTCCAACGACCCCAACACTGCTGATTCAAAACCAGCTGTAAAGAAAGTCGCTGCCAAGAAGGCCGCTAAAAAAGTAGCCCGAAAAACTGCCGCCAAAAAAGCAGCGAAAAAGGTAGCTAAAAAAGTGACCAAGAAAGTCGCAAAAAAGGCAGTCAAGAAAACCGCTCCCTCAACGAGCACAGGTAACGACTAATACGCAGAATCAAACAGGCCAGGTTCGTGCTTAGCCACGTTCTCTGCCAAGATTCCAGCTACAAAAAAGAGAGGTGGTCCGCATCGCGGCACACCTCTCCAAAAGATTAAATGCCTCTTACCGAAGAGGTCTAGCGAGCGTACTTCACGCCACAACCATATGGCTTAGTCATCGTCGTCTTTATCACTTCACCCGCAAGCAAGGAATCAATCGCAGCGAATACATAGTTTTCAGCAGTCTCGACATCCGCGGCATCAGTCGAACGCACGCTATCAATCGCTCCGTTATAAACGAGTACGCCCGCTTCATTGATGACATACATATGCGGAGTCGTACGCGCCCCATAAGCCTTCCCGACGACACCATCATTGTCCAAGAGCACGGTACTCGCCATTCCCTTTGACTTATGAGCGGCCTGCCAATCTTCAGAAGACATATTTCCCTGTGCCCCTGCTGAAGATGAGCAAACACTCAACCATACAACTTCCTTCTCGCCGGCACTTTTTTGAAACGCCTGCATATGCCCATCGTTATAAAACTTCTTCACATACGGGCAGCCAAAGTTAACCCATTCCAATACAACTACCTTACCCGCAAAGTCTGAAAGCGAGTGAGAGTTTCCGTCAATATCAGTCAAAGAGAAAGCCGGTGCCGCCTTACCTACCGTCGCAGAATAAGAAGTTGCCAACGCGAGGCATGCTACAGCAGCCGCGAATAAGGATCTAAATGTTTTCATGATTGGTATATTGGTTGTTCGTTTAGTGCATTAAAAATTTAGTTCGTTGTCACAGAATCTAAAGCATCCAAGACAATACTGGGCTTAAGAAGTTCAGGTAAGATCACGATTTCCGAGTTCGGCCCCCCGGTATATAAAACATACAGCGGCACCCCTGACCGATTGTAAGACTGCAACGCTTCCGTGATAATAGGATTCCGCTTCGTCCAATCTGCTTCGACCATTACAACATCAAGCTCCGCGAACCGCTGCTTCACCTCATCAGAAGTAAACACGATCTGCTTATTTGCCTTACAAGTCAGACACCACTTCGCCGTGAAATCGACAAACAGAGGTCGCCCTTCCGCACGCAAAGATTCAACCAACTCGGGTGAATACTCTTCCCAAACGATACCATATTTATCCGGCATTCCATGAGCTGATCCTGAACTATCCCCAACGGCACCGTCACGAGGCATCATCAAATATATTCCCAACCCACCAATTACCAATGCAACTAGTATACCAATACGTCGTACAGTCTTCTTTCGGTGCGGAGCGGCCCATTTTCCATAAACCCAAGCGGCGATCGCCAAGGCCACGAGCCCAAACATAACTCCAGCCAAACCATCCAAACCAACATGAGCCCCCATTAGCCAGACCAACCAAACACAGGTCAAATACATGGGAAACGCCATGGCTTGCTTAAACGTCTCCATCCACGCTCCAGGGCGAGGCAATTTATCGATAAAACTCGGAAAGGCCGACAAAAACAAATAAGGTCCCGCCATCCCAAACGCCAAAAAGGTGAACACCGTCATAGCCTGAAACGCGGTCATACTCAACGCCACTCCCAGTGCTGGCCCCATAAACGGCCCCGTGCAGGGTGTCGCCACCGCTGTCGCTAGTACGCCCGAGAAGAACGAACTTCCATACCCCTGCCCCTTAACCTTACCGGCTAGACTGATCGCAGAAGTCCCAAATTCAAACAAGCCACTCAAGCTCAGCCCAAACAAAAACATAACCACCAACAACGCTCCCACAAAATAAGGCGACTGCAGCTGGAAGCCCCAACCAAGACTTTCACCCCCCGCTCGCAAGACGAGAAGAACGCCCGCCAAAGCCCAAAAAGAGAGCAACACGCCGACAGCAAACGCCACCCCGTGAGCCAATATTTTACCCTTATCATCACCTGATTGCTGTACAAACCCAATGATTTTGATCGAAAGAACCGGAAACACACAGGGCATCAGGTTCAAAATAATACCACCCAAAAACGCAAACAACAGTGCCTCTGCAAATCCGATCTGCTCCGCCGTTCCATCAACCGAAACCACCTCAACCTGTCCACCGCCAACTGAACTCACCGTCGAATCAAAATACAAGGCCTTCGCCCCATCCGCCGCCGCAAACCCAGAAGGACTATACAAAATCCCCGACAAACGCTCACCGATCGCGTCACCATCGAAAAACTCCGACTTCGGCAACGAAAGCACCAAATCCCCCTCTACCAACAAAGCACCCTGCTCTTTCGCCGAGTCCACTACAGACTCTTGATCGATATAGAAATAAACATCATCGACCGCAGCAGCTTCAAACCCCGACCATGCAAAACGAGCCGTCACCGAATTCTCGATTACTTCATATTCCACACTTCCTGAAACGTTGACTGCCACCGCAGCCCGGCTGGCCTCAATCGACTTGTCATAAGGATTCGCCTCAACAACGGCCCCACTCTCAACAACAGAAATCTTCGTCCCTACCTTAGCACGCCCGGGCACACACGACTGCTCGCAGGCCAACCAACTCACATCAGCACGGATATCCAACTCAGACCCCACAGCCACATCCTCCCCGACCTCAACCCGAGCCAGTAAAAAAACCTCTCCCTCATACCCATACGATACATAAGGGTGTGTCGGAATTCTCTCCGGAACTGGAAACTCCAACTCCCCCACGGTCACACCCTCGGGCAAAACCCAATCCACCGCCGGCGGCATCCCCGTATCTCCTGGATTCGTCCAATATATATGCCAGTGCGAATCCAAATCAAAACGGACCGCCACATCAAAACTCGAGCCAGGTTCTACCCCCGCAATCCCCGAGACCAATTCGACCATCGCTTGATCCCCGTCAACCGGGCCATAAACGAAATTTTCATCAGCTCGAAGAGCAACAAACCCGAGGCTCACAACGAAAAGGAAAAGCTTGATGGATAACTTCATAGAAAACATAACTTTGAAAGAAAACGGACTTCCCAGCCAAAACGATAGGTCTAAATTGTAACGATTCGGTTATGCTACTAAAAACTACCAAACAAGAAAGACTCATACTTAGCATTCTCGGTTTGTTAATTGTTCTTGGCGCAATCGGTATGGCTGTGCTGTAAGAGAGTGAACGTAACCATTATAACACTGATTGCGACAGCATAAGCTTTTGACTGGATCTAGAGCCTAAGTTCATACAAAACCCATAACACTTATCCACGACATGGCACCCACGCCAGAGATCGACACCACAAATTTATTATGATTATACGGCCAAAGGTTAAAGGTTTCATCTGCATCACTGCTCATCCAGAGGGGTGTGCGGCAAACGTAAAGGAGCAGATTGACTACGTCAAAAGCCAACCCTCCGTCGAAAATGGCCCCAAGAATGTACTCGTCGTAGGGGCATCCCAAGGCTACGGACTATCATCCCGAGTCTCAGCCGCATTCGGTGCTGGTGCCAACACTCTCGGCGTATTTTTCGAGCGTCCTTCCGATCGCGGTCGTTGTGCCTCTGCCGGATGGTATAACTCCATCGCATTCGAAAAAGCAGCCAAGGCAGAAGGCCTCTACGCTAGCAGCCTCAACGGCGACGCCTTTTCCAACGAACTCAAAGCTCAAGCCATCGAACGCATTAAAGAAGGCATGGACGGCAAGATCGACTTGCTGGTCTACTCCATCGGTGCCCCACGAAGAACAGACCCGAAAACGGGCATCACGCATAAGAGTGCGATCAAGCCGATCGGAAAATCTTTCAGCAACAAATACCTCGATACCGATAAGAAAACTATCCAAACCGCGACCCTCGAAGCCGGAACCGAAGAAGAGATTCAAGGCACCGTAAAGGTCATGGGCGGAGAAGACTGGGAACTTTGGATCGAAGCCCTCTCAGAAGCAGGCGTTCTCGCCGACAACTTCAAGACAGTCGCCTACGACTACATCGGACCTACATTCACATGGCCCATCTACAAAGACGGTGCCCTCGGACAAGCTAAACTCGACGTACGTCGTGCCAAAGCTGCCATCAACGAAAAGCTAGCCCCGATCAACGGCACAGCGTTCGTATCCGTCAACAAAGCGCTCGTCACCCAATCCAGTTCCGCCATCCCAGGCGTAAACCTCTACATCACCGCTCTCTATAAGGTGATGAAGGAGAAAGGTAACCACGAAGGCTGTATCGAACAGATGTACCGCCTCTTCGCAGATCGCCTCTATAACAAGAGCAAAACAGTGTCTCTCGACGAACTAGATTTAATTCGTCTTGACGACTGGGAAATGAAAGCAGATATTCAAGACACTATCTTAGAAGTCTGGCCAAAGATCGAAACAAGCACTATCGATCAATACACCGATTTCGAAGGATACCAAAAAGACTTTCTTAAACTCTTCGGCTTTGGAGTCGAAGGAGTCGATTACGACGCGGATCTCGATCCCGACGTAAAATTTGACTAATAAAATACTCTCCACCCAAACACCATAGCCCTACAGGTCCCCCCCGATCTGTGGGGCTTCTTTTTGCCATGAAAGCTATCGTCCAGCGGGTAAGCGAAGCCTCGGTCACCATAAACAAAGAAATTCACGCCTCCATAAACAAAGGTTTCCTCGTCCTCCTAGGTGTTCACAAAGAGGATACCCAAGAAGAAGTCAGTTGGATCGCTCGCAAAATCGCTGGAATGCGAATCTTCCCAGACAAAGCAGGCAAGATGAACACAACCCTAGCCGACATCGACGGCGACATCCTCGCCATCAGTCAATTTACCCTCATAGCGAGCACTCGAAAAGGAAACCGTCCCTCCTTCAACGACGCCGCCGAAGCCCAACACGGCGACCAACTATACCAAGAGACAGTCGCAGAACTCGGAAAGCTTATCGGAAAGCCAGTCAAAACAGGCATATTCGGAGCCGACATGAAAGTCGCCCTCATAAACGACGGCCCCGTCACCATCACCCTAGACACCCGTCACAAGGATTAGAAAAACGAGAATAGACCAATATTCGATGGTCTTCGAATGAATCATTGCCTCCTATTTTCACAGCCTTAGCCAACCTTGTATCGGCATGTCAATTAATGCATAACCCCATTCGCATTCATTAGCATTCATTCGCGGTAAAAAAAACGACAGAGGCTACACATGTGGAAGTAAGACCAAGTATCCAACTCTATCCCTGAAAGTTACGATGATCCAAAAAATCGAGATTCCCCTCTGATTTACCCTCGCCCTTCTCCGCGGCCTCTCGTATCAAACCCTCATGACAAAGCCCCCCGAACGCCTCTTACAGCAGATGGATTTCATCATCGAGGCGGACAAGCTTAAGAACATATTTCGACAATCCTTCATCAGCGATAAATCGCGCCGAGAAAACGACGCTGAGCACTCATGGCATCTCGCTCTCATGGTCATCGTCCTCAGCGAACACGCCAACAACGAGAACCTCGATCTCCTCAAGATTCTAAAAATGGTAATCATCCACGACATCGTGGAAATCGATGCCGGCGATACCTACATCTACGACGAAGCCGCCAAGAAGAGCCAAGCCGATCGCGAAGCAAAAGCGGCCGACCGACTCTTCAACATTCTCCCCGCCGACCAGGCCACCTCCTTCCGCACCACATGGGACGAGTTCGAAGAAGGCCTTACCCCCGAATCAAAATTCGCCCGCTCCCTCGACCGCCTCCACCCCATGCTCCTCAACTACCTCGCCGAAGGAAAAAGCTGGGAAGAGCACAATATCAACGAAGGAGACATTCGCCGCATTAACGGAAAAATAGCCGACGGAAGCGAAGATCTATGGACCTACACGGAACACCTCATCGAAAAGAGCATCCAATCAGGCATCCTCAACGCATCAGAATAACCCACTCACCCACTTTTATCACCTATGAAAGCCTCACTCGCAATTCTCAGTAGATTCGACTTCATCGGAATTCTCCTTCTCCGCATCGGAGCGGGAGCCGCCATCGCCTACCAAGGCTTCACATTCCTCCCGGAAGGACCCGAGAAATGGGAAGCAATCGGACACGCCGCAGGCCTAATTGGCATAATAGACGTCTACCACAGTCACATGATTCTCGGACTCGTATCCATAATCCTTGCCAGCTGTGGCGGACTCGCAATTGTCCTCGGCCTCTTAACCCGAGGCCTATCTCTCACTCTCGGCATCATTTCAGGATTCGCAGTAGCGACACTCATACAACAAGGTAACGACATTCTAGAAATTATCCTCGCTCTCCAACTCGCACTCTCATTGCTTGCCATCGCCTTCATCGGCCCCGGCCGCCTCAGCCTAGATCGCAAAGGCATCTGATCGCAATGGGCTGGACCATAGAAAAAGAAAACGGGCTCTACCTCCCCGAAATCGACTGGCACCTCGACGCCAATAAACCCACAAAACGCTCCTTCGCCTCCCACGCCCACTTCGACCACCTCGGTAAACACGAGACCATTCTCTGCACCAAGGCAACCGCCACCCTCGCCCAACAACGACTCGGCGGCACACGCCAATGGATCACCTACGACTTCGAAGAATCCTTCGAAATCGCCCCAGGCGTCGAAGCAAAACTCTACCCCGCTGGCCACATCCTAGGATCCGCCATGCTCTGGCTCAAAAAGGACGGAGTCTCCTTCCTTTACACCGGCGACTTTAAACTCAGCGACAGCTTTCTCGCCGAGCCCTGCGCCACCCCGCACGCCGACGTGCTTCTCACCGAGACCACTTTCGGCAGCCCCCGCTACGTTTTCCCCTCCGCATCGGATGTATTGAAAGACATCGTCTCCTTCTGTCGCGACACACTAGAAAATGGCGACACCCCAGCCATCTTCACCTACAGCCTCGGCAAATGCCAAGAAGTCCTCAAAGGCCTAGAGAACAGCGGCTTCAATATAATGCTTCACCCAAAAGCCTTCGAGATGACTCAAATCTGCGAAAGCCTCGGAGCCACCTTTCCCTCATACCGCAAACTCGATCCCTCTCAATCCGAAGGCCACCTCCTAATCGGACCACCACCTCAAGGTCACTCCCAATGGACAGGGGGTATTAAAAATCTCAAGACCGCGATGATCTCCGGCTGGGCTCTCGATCCCTCCGCCCCCTATCGCTTCCGCTGTGACAAAGCGTTCCCCCTTTCCGATCACTCCGATTACCTCGACCTCAAAGCCTTCGTATCCAAGGTAAACCCACAACTCATATACACCACCCACGGATTCGCCAAAGAATTTGCCAACGACCTCCGACTAAGCAGCTACGAGGCTTACGCTCTCGGCGAGGAGAATCAACTCGCACTCGAGATTCCTCCTTCAATCGAAGCAGAAGCACCCTCCATACCTGCGATCGCAAAAACCACCCCAGCCCCTGACGCACCACAAGACAGTCTCTACACCCTCAGTCAAATCACTAGAGCCCTCGACCAAACCGACAGCACCTCGAAAAAGACTGAGATCATCCGCGACTACCTCGATTCACTCGACGCAGAAAACCGCTCTCTCGCCGCCCTTTTCCTTACGGGCTTCACTCCCCGAAAAACGGACGCTGACTACAAAGCCCTTCTCACCACTCACGGCACACGAGACAACGTTCTCGTCCACCTTCTAACCGAAATTTCAGGCGACTCACACCGCAGCCTCATCGAGACATCCAAATACCTCACTACCCTCGCCACTGCTCCCAGTCCAAGTTTTCAACTCTCATTCCTCGCCGAAGAATTTAAGAAAATCCACGCTCCATCCAGTTTGGCACTCATTCATATCTTAACGGGAACACGGCAATCTGCCTCCGTACTAACCTGTGCGGAAAACGTAATCGCACAGATCTACGGCCTCCCAAGCTCAGAGATTCACCAAGCCCATCTACGCTGCGGAGATATGGGAAAAGTCGTAACCGCCGCCGAAAAGGGCACGCTCTCAGACATTGAAATCGCTATTTTCTCTCCTCACAGCCCCATGAAGGTGGATTCAAATCGTCCCTTAGATTTCCCCACGCCCTACGAAACACCCCTCTGGTGCGAAAACAAATTCGACGGAATCCGCTGCCAAATCCATAAATCCGGCGAACACATCGAACTCTTCGACAAAACAGGAAAGACCATCACCCAACAATTTCCCGAAATCGTAGACGCCGCTCGCATAATCCCCCAAAACTTCATTGCCGACGGCGAACTCATCCCATGGCAAGATGAACACCCTCTCCCCAAAGCAGAATTGGAGAATCGCCTCAACCGTCACGGCGAAGACTTCTTTCTAGGAGAGGAAACACCTGTCATGGTTTGGCTCTTCGACCTTCTTTGGCTCAACGGCAAGACCCTCACCAACAACAACCTAGAGCAACGCAAAGCAGGATTCTCCGAGTTCACCATAAATAATAGAATCAGAATTTCCCCCGTAACCTTCGCCCATTCGGCTGATGAGATTCACGACGCAGCACGCCTTGCCTACGATCTCGGAAATCAAGGCGTCATCGTAAAACACCCGCACAGTCCCTATCTACTCGCCGAAACCTCCAAAGATTGGACATGGGTAGCTCCCGCTAAGAGCTAGCCCCGATTCATAAGCTTATCCTTTACCATAAGATCGAAGTGATCTATGGAACCAAAACGATACACACGACGTCATATCCATTCCCAAGAACTAAAACGCTTTATTCGACGTTCTCTATGCCTTTTAATTTTTTCAAATTCAGTTTCCTTTTTATCGCCGCCGCGAGCAGCTCCCTCATTGCCCAGGATCTCAAAAGCGACGAAGAAACAGCACCCCCGACCAAAAAGGTTCAAATCAGTTGGCCGGAAGCTGACTTCGGAGACCCCGTCATACGCGGCCGTGCCTTCAAGCCGGGGGAATCGTTCACTTACCGCACCCAATGGGGCATTTTTAGAAAAGCAGGATTCATGACGCTCTCCGTCGAAGCACCCGCGGACGAAACGAGCGAAACCATGCTAATCAAGTCTTCATCAGACTCCAAAGGTTTCATAAAAACGATCTATCCCGTTTCCTACGATACCACCAGCATCCTTGATTCGAATACATGGCGCGTCCTCTCCAACGAAACCAAAGGGGAAACACGCGGAGATTCCACTCATTCCAAGAGCACCTTCGATTACGAAAAGATGCTCATGACCCACGACGACCCAAGCAATCCTCACCGAAACGGCTCCAAAGAAATCCCCTACCCCGTCGTCCTAGACTATTCAGCATCCCTCCTTCAAGTCCGCGGATGGGACCTTAAAGAAGGTGAGAAATACCCACTAATGGTCGGCACCAAAGGGAAATTCTACTTCACCGAAATGCAGGTATTTGCAACCGAAACCATAAAGACAAAATTCGGAAAGATCGAAGCATTCCGTATCCAGCCGGTAAACCCGGTACCCCAAGGCAAAATATTCAGAGACGGTGGAGGAATGACCCTCTGGGTATCCACCGACGAAAGACGCATCCTCCTTCGCATCGATATTGCGACCAAATACGGTACCGCGTCTATGAAACTCGAAGAGTTTACCCTAAGCGACGAATCAAAGCAGGCCAAAATAGTGGCCCCTCAAAGCCAACCCTCTTCATAAGTCACCCGCTGGCGAAACAGCCTACGAATTGTTCTGTATACCCCAAATAACATACTAAGGCCAAGGCTCACACGTGCCCCAGTCGCAATCCACCATTGATTTCCCCAGCAATATCAATGTAATCGATCCTACCACCTAATCACCCATCACACATCATCAAACATTAAATGCCTCATTCACCCAACAGGATAGGAAAACTCTTTCACACCCCACTTAGATTACTCGGTCTTGGCGAAGGCGTACAATCCCGGGCCCAAAGAGTCTCACCTGGTGCCCCTCCGGGCATCGACCACCTCCAGAGCATCAAGACCCCGCCGGAAGACGATGCCATCGCAATCTCCGCCATCTACCTATCGGAAGACAATCACGAACAAATCCATTACAAAAACATCGATGAACTCATAGAGTCATCGGCTCCCGATTGGGCCACCACCAAATGGATCGATATCCAAGGCATTCATCCCTACGTCATCAGCCGCCTCCAAGATCACTATGGATTCCACCCGCTTGCCGCAGAAGATGCTCTGCACGTACCCCAACGCCCCAAAGTAGAAGACTACGACGACGCGTTGTTTATTATTCTCAAAATGCTTCGCACGGACGATAAGAAACTTATAAACGAGCACATCAGTTTCTTCTTTCGAGGCGACACACTCATCACCATTCAAGAAGTCAAAGGCGACATCTGGGACAACGTTCGCCTCCGCATGAAAAAGAAAGTATCACGGGTTCGCAACTACGGCACGCCCTACCTGCTCTACATGCTTATCGACGCTATCGTCGACCACATTTTCCCCTTGCTCGACAGGTACTTCGAAGTCCTCGATAAGCTCGAAGAAGAAATCATCGAAAAGCCACAAGAAGACGCCCAAATTCGTATCCACGCCATCAAGCGCGAACTCGTCTACCTCCGCCAAGCCCTCTGGCCCATGCGTGATGTCGTATCCTCTCTACGCAAGGACGACTACGACCTCCTCCCCCCTGAAGTCGAAACCTACTTTCGCGATGTCAACGACCACATTACCCAAGCCAACGACGCCATCGAGACCTACCGCGAAACCGCAAACGGCCTTCAAGACCTCCTCATCGCCGCGTCAGGAAACAAGATGAACGAAGTCATGAAAGGACTCACAATCATGGCCAGTCTCTTCCTCCCCATCACCTTCCTTGCCGGCGTCTACGGCATGAACATGGCCATCATCCCTGAACTCAATTGGCCCTACGCCTACCCAACTTTCTGGGGCATATGCCTCGCCTCCACCGGCAGCCTCCTCTACTACTTCAAACGCAAAGGATGGATCGGAAAATGAAAACAATCCCTTCAAAACTAGATTCCCACTGGAACTCCCTCTCCCTCGAAGACAACGAGGCCGCCATATGGAGCACAGAAGAACTCTCCATCTACGCCCAAAGACTACGCGGCGACTGGATGCTCGCCGAAACGACTAACGACGATCCCGCCGGAAAACACTCCGTCCGACGCACCGACTCCCTCCCCCTCGGCCTCGATTGGAAACGCTGGGCTTTTCAAGACAATGTTGCCGACATTCGCTTTTGGCCGACATTCCCAGATCGCCCTCTCATCGTTAAAACACGAATTCCCGTAGTTGTCCCACCAAAGTCATCGATCAACCTCTACATCAATATTCCCATATGGCTTGAAGTCTCCATCGCTCACAAAGACAGCTTCGAAACTCTCGACAAATTCTCGCCCGTTAAACTTTCAGATACCTGGTACGGCTCATCCTTCGAAGGTCAACTCTGCTACGCCCTCAAAAGCCGGGCACGTCGAAACCTAGACGACCTCGAAAACGAGTCCTTGCGAGCTGTCTGCATGTTTAGGATTCGTAACAAATCCGACGAAACCCTCCCCGTTGAACGAATCCGAGTCATCGGAGATCACCTCAATCTCTACAACATCGATGATCGCCTCTGGGCCAGTTCAGTAGATATCATATTCAACGGCAAAGACGAAAAAACGAGCGTAGAGTACCAAACCAACGCCCCCATAGAATCCCCAAATTCAAATCAAATACGAGAAGCAACCAAGCCCTATCGACACGCGTCATTCCTCGACAAATTTCTTTTCCATCCCTTCACAAACGACTAAACATGTATCTCATCGCCACCATTGAATCAGTCGAAGAAGCCGTCACCACCTACCTCGGAGATGAGAACTGGAACACCGTCCTCAGAATAACCGCACTCGTCCTCATTGCCCTTCCCGCAGTCTACATCCTGTCGAGTATCGTTGGCCGCATATCACGCAAACGCCTCGGCGAGCATATTGGACTCCTCCTCAGAAAAATCATCCGCTTCGTCGGCATCATTGCCGTTATCGTATCCATTCTTCTCGAGCTCGGCTTTAATTTAGGGGCCCTCCTCGGAGCGGCAGGCGTTGCCTCAGTCGCCATCGGATTCGCAGCCCAGACGAGTCTATCAAACATAATCAGCGGCATTTTCATCTATTGGGAAAAACCGTTCGAAGTAGGAGACGTTATCAGAATTGGCGACACTTCCGGAGTCGTCCTCTCCATTGATCTCCTCTCCGTAAAACTGCGCCAATTCGATAATCAATTCGTTAGAATTCCCAATGAGACAATGATCAAGGCACAAGTAACAACCGTTACAAAATTCCCAATACGACGCGTCGACCTCGACCTCGGAGTTGCCTATGACTCAAACATTGACCACGTCACCAGAGTCCTAACCCTCGTTGCCGAAAAGAACCCCAGAGCACTTGACGACCCGAAAGCGGTCATATTCTTCAAAGGCTTCGGCGACTCTTCCCTAAATTTCATGCTCGGGGTCTGGTGCGAACGCACCCAATTCATTGAATTAAAAAACTCTATCCTCCGCGACATCAAGGAAGCCTTCGATGCCGAAGGTATTGAAATCCCGTTCCCTCAGCGCGTCGTACACATAACCGGAGACAACAAACCTTCCAACGAACAGGAACGCTCGTCATAAATCAGCACAGAGTGAATTTCATCAAAAAACACAGTTTTTCGATCATCCTGGTTTCCGCCATTATGCTCGCGTTCCTTTTTCCAAGCTTCGGCACTGCCGACGGACCACTCCGTACCAACATCACAACAAAACTCGGAGTCGTCATTATTTTCTTACTACAAGGACTCTCCCTCCCCACTCGAGCCATCCTCCGTAGTGCGGCAAACTGGAAGCTCAACCTATTTTGCCAGTCATGGATTTTCCTCGGCAGCCCTCTCCTCATGCTCGGCCTGCTCTGGAGCGGTAGCCAGTGGATCGATCCGGACCTAAAAATCGCCTTAATCTATCTCGCAGTACTCCCGACGACGATCTCCTCCGCCGTCGCCCTAACCACCAGTAGCGAAGGCGACATCAGCGGAGCCCTCTTCAATACCTCCTTCGCCAACGTTCTCGGAGTCTTTCTAACTCCCCTCTGGTGCTTCACACTTATCAAATCAACCAGCGGCGAATTCCCTCCCATCGGCCCACTACTCCTAAAGCTCGCCCTCCTAATACTCCTCCCTCTCGTCATCGGCCAGCTCATACGCCCCTTCTTTCGGCAGACATTAGACAACCTAAAAGGAAGTTTTAAAGAGATCAGCACCACCATAGTCGCCTTCATCGTCTACGCCAGTTTCTGCAAAAGCGTTGCCGCCGGCACCTGGGAACGCGTCACCTCATCGACCCTCCTACTCTACCTCGCTGTCTGTATCAGCTTTCTACTAATTGTCTCTCTTCTCGTCTGGATAACCTCATCCATCGCCCTCTCGACAGCCAAAGAACGCATAGCAGGATTCTTCTGTGCCTCCCAAAAGTCTCTCGCCACCGGTGCCCCCATGGCAGCTATCATTTTCTCCACCTACGGCTCCGAACAAGCCAGCCTCATATTAGTCCCCCTCCTCTGCTACCACACACTCCAACTCCTCCTCGGCGGCCTCCTCAGGCACCCCTTCGCAGCCCTCACTCACCGCACGTAAGAGATAACAGCGACTAAGGTTCCCTCAATCAACTAACCTAATCCCCATTTTGAGGCTTTCTGTGGTTAAATAAAACGACTGAATCGTCCCCAATAATCATTCGCGTCCATGTTTCGTCTCTACGATCCTCAAGTGTCGGTCTACGACCTCGGTACGCGGTTACAAACAGAGCACACCTCACTCACCCATCCCAAAAATCCGACAGCCCATAAGCCTCGCCATCCTTACCCTTCATCGGCCAATCGACTTGATCAATCTCAAGCCTCTCGATCGCAGCCAGCATCACACGATTCAAAAGCAATTCGTAATACACAATCGCCCAAGGTTCATCAAACGGCGACTCGATGATTCGAACCGAATCCACCGCTCTCTGAAAAAGCGGCAACACCGTCTCAACTAACTTTTTATCGCTAGTGGTATCGGTAGCAAAAATCCACTGAGCATGCTTCGAAATACTATTTTGCTGAAACGGTCCATGCGAATACTGAAACAAATCACGCAACACGGGTTGAGCCCCAAAAATCCCCTCAACACGCTTAAACGCTAAACTCTGAGCATAGCCCCCACACGTATTCGAAAAGTTAAAGTCCACTCCTTCTATAAAATCATCCACCAGTCGTTCCAACGCAGCTGCTCCTCGAACTCGACCAATCACTTCTTTCCACGCCTCACGATCCGGTCGATCCACTTTCAAACCCAAGACCTCCTCACTCCATTCCAAGCAAGCAAGATATCCATTCAACGGACCAACCACTCGGATAAGAATTGAATATTCATCCTCCAAAGGAAAACTCACAATCGACGTCGCTCGCTCCTCCTCCAATTCACTCAACAACGCAACGCGACCCAAGCTATCTTTAGCACGTAAGCCCGCCTCAGTACAAGACGTGAACACCACCGTCGAGTTATACTCACCACGCCGTTTCAGCGCAATCTGTGCATTGCTCGACAGTCCCTGGGAAAACACAATCAGTGTCGCTTCACCTTCACCGCGAAATGCCTCCCCATAAAAATAACTCAAAGGTTCGTAACGCGCCGAACGCCCAGTACAGCGATTGATCAACGATACCAGAAATCGAGCATGCGACTCGGAACTTCCTACTCCAGTGACCACAAATCGATTCGAAATGTCAACGTCCGTACCCGCACCCGCGCAATCCAAACAACCACCCGTCATCAACAGAGTCTCCTCCAATCCCTCAATCCGCTCTCTCAGCAAATCATGTCCCAAATCCTTTTTCATTACACCATAGTAGAGTCATCCAAAAAGATCCACTTCTCCACATCCATATTACTACTACTCAATACCTTTGTATATTCACCCTTCAACACCAAACTATTGGGAGAATTCATAATCATCTGAATCCGGTTACTCGGCAAGTGCTGCTTCAGCACTGTCATCAAGCCCTCGTAGTCACGACTATCAAATTCGATTCCTATCTTCTCGTAAGACTCCGCCGTACTCTCCGACTCCCCCTGGTCTAACATCATCCGATCCACCGCAAACGCACCAAAGCCCGCTCCACGGCCATCCTCGTACGCCAAGACAACAACCCCGCAACCATAGCTCACGATCTCCTGCAGAGCCCGGTTATACTTCGCCTTATTCTCATCATGTGTCACCGGGAAGCGATTAAACAACGACTCACTCTGTATTCGAACCACAGGCACATCATCCGCCGTCGCCTTCCCAAAGCTCAGAACAACATAGTCCAAACCTGAAACGATATCGAAATACACATGAGCCCGAAACCAATACGGCTTCGTCAACAGCGAACACACCGGATCCTCCGGATAAGACTTCTGAAAATTCGTCAAGGCGTAGCGATCGATTTTAACCAAGATCCGCCCGCCCCTCAGTTCCTTCCTCGATTCAATAAGCGGCGACTCCCCATGCATATAAGCGTCCATCGACCGCTCACCAAATAACTCCACTTCCTCTTCCTTCGAGATCATAATCTCGTTATTCACCGGACGCACCGGCAGGAAGTAACTCGCCATATATAAGAACCGCCTCGCCTGACCCAATGAACGCGGCTTAAACGGGATCACCTTCTCAGGCGTCTTCACCCCCTGCAACGCACTCGACAACGGACGCTTCAAAATGTGCCCCGCATGAGCCTTACTCCTCAAATAAGCCAAATTGTACGGCTCCGGCTCAAATTCCAGAGACTCCGACCTCTCAACCCGAAAGCCATTCTTCTTCATCGCCTCGATCTTGTCCGGATTATTCGTCAACACGATCCAACTCGCATCGATCTTCAAAATCTTTGCGATATCACGCACATTGCGATACTGCCGATAATCCTTATTCAGCCCCAACATAGCATAAGCCTCAAACGTCGAAATCGTATCCATGCTCGCCTGTACGATCATCCGATCACGCGCCTTCGCCACATAGCCCACGCCACGTCCCTCCTGTAGAAGGTAAAACAATACACCCGACCCCTCTTGGGCAATCTTCTGAATAGCCCCCTCCAACTGCTGCACACAGTCGCAGTCACAACCCCGCAACGTCTCGCTCGTCACACAAGACGAGTGAACCCGCGTATACAAGGTCTCAACACTCGCCACATCCCCATACGTTAAAGCGATAATATAGCCCTTATGGATAATGTCCTGAAAAATGAAACTGGTGAATTCCCCAAACCGCGTCTCCAATTTCGTATGTGCCAGATACACCGTCGCTCCATAAGTCGGACGGTCCAGCTCGTCCTCCAAGTTTAAGGTCGACGCCTCTTCCGCATAATCCTCAAGACTCTTGCGGATCTGAGCATCAAGCTCGGCTTCTCTTTCTTCCGCATTCTGCGGAGCGGTTTTGTTCAACGGAGTAGACATATGGCAACAGGGGACAGTTATCGTGCACTGGGTACTCACCCGAAGCAATGCATCAGAGCACAATCAGGGCTTTTAATAACTTATCGACATATCATACCCCTAGTCTATGCATTATCCTCCCAATAGCACAACCCAACTCAACCACCTCCTCCCTCTTCATCATTCATAATTCACCCTTCACAATTCCGTCGTTTCGACGGCACCTCGCCGAAACCTATGCCCCGCTCCGACTCTCATCCAAAGCTCCCCACCTCATTTGCCTCCTGGACTAAAGCTGCCCGCCAAGACGCCCCCGCCCTTACGGGCGCCATCTTCGCAAACGTCGAAGCACTCCCCCATACCGCCAAGACCGCCATATTCGCTCTCCTCAGAAGCCCAGAGCACGTCGCCACCGAGATCGCCAAATCCGCCTCCTCCAAGAAGAGCCCCCTCGCCGGCATCCCCTTTCTCCTAAAAGACCTCTACGACTACCCCGGACTCCCCACCACCGCCTCATCGTCTTTCCTCAGCGGACTACGCGGTATCCCCACCAAAGAATCCGCCCTTTCTCAAACCTTTCGAAACGCAGGAGCCACCCTCCTCGGCAAAACCCATCTCAACGAATTCGCCTACGGCCTATCCGGCGAAAACGCTCATTACGGCAACTGCCCCCACCCCATCCACCCAGACCGCGTCAGCGGCGGCTCCAGTAGCGGCTCCGCCTACGCCGTCGCCAAAGGCATCGTACCCATCGCGACAGGCACCGACACCGGAGGCTCCATCCGCGTCCCCGCCGCATGGTGCGGCCTCTACGGCATACGCCTTTCCCCCAACCAATGGTCCCAACAAGGCTGCTTCCCCCTCTCCCCCACCTTCGACACCGCAGGCTGGTTCACTAAGACCGCCGACAACATGGCCCACAGCCTCAAAGCCCTCCTAGACCTCAAACTAACTCGTAGCAAAAAAGCCCCGCACGGACTCGACCTCAGCGACTCCAAACTCCTCGCCCAATCCCCCCTCAAAAACGCTTACAAGAAAACCACCGACCGCCTCACCCTCGCCAACGACTCCACCGCCCAAGCCGCCTTCTGGAAAGCCTCCATCCACGCCGCCCCACACTACGCAATCCTCCAAAGCATCGAAGCCTACCAAGTCCACAAAGACTGGTTCGACAAATTTCAATACGGCTACGACCCCATCGTTTGGGCACGCATCGACAAAGGCCGCCACTGGAACGCCGAAGCCATCGCAGCCGCCAAAAAGACCGAAGCCGCCATCCAAAGCTTTTTCAAGATCGCCTTCGAGACCTACGACTATCTCGTCCTCCCCGCCACCTGGACCCCTGCCATATCCGCCGCGGAACACACTCTCGCCTACCGCAACAACCTCCTCAGCCTCTGTGCTCCCGGCAGCCTCTCTCGAAGCCCCATCCTCACCATCCCCGTCTTCAACTCCAAAAAAGAAAGCGGCGGCCTCCAAATCATCTACAAAGACAACGATTCAAACCTCCCCCTAAGAATCCTCCAACAACTCGAAAAATAGAAACCGCTCCTACTCACCTTTCACAATCCCCCCCTCAAAAAAAAGCACAACCAAATCATAAAACGAGGAATTCTAATTCGAATTATTCGTAAGATTCGTGGTCACCCCAGCACAACAAAATCAAACTCCCTTTCCTCTGCGTCCTTAGTTGATTCCGTGCCTGCGGTGACGGTTAAACAAAAAAGCACACGCGTCACGGCGTAGAGAAACGAAGCCGGAACCTAATCCTTTGTGTTTTCTGTGCTTCTTTTGGTTAAAAAAAAGCACAACCCATTACCAAACCAACTACCCCTCATAAGCTCTCCCACTGTTCGCCCTCCATTCCAACACTACACCTCTTCTCCATTGACAATCCTGTTATTAGACAAAGTGCTCTACTCCATAAGTGAGCCCCCTCATTAGAAAGCTATTGGCAATTGCCGCCCTCATCTCGATCGCTTCGACGACCGGAGCACATCTAATTGCTCTACAAGGCATCGCCTACATGCGCATGTTCAGTGCGTATCAAGAGAGCATGTCCGCTACCGAAGCATTCGAACTCACCTTTTCTGGCCAGGAAATCTGCGGCATTTGTGCAGCCGTCGACGACATCCAATCAAACATGGATCAGACCCTTTCCGACTACGCTCAGCACTACAGTCAGCTCATCCTCATAGCCAACTCCACTGACACCCTTTCACTGCACCCCGTCGAACGACGTGCCAGCATACCCATTACACTCATCACGCATTTGGACGAAACCATTCATCCCCTTGCGACCCCACCCCCACGTTCCGCAGTCGCATAGCGACACTACTGGAACAAGCTCTCGCTCGCAGTAAACAGATCCGTACCTGTCTTCTCATCACCGAGGAGCCCAGCACATCTCGACATACCGTCGTTCGATCTTCTCTGCATCCTCGCACCACAGCATTATTCGCCTCGAGTCACTCTCGATACCACAGGCCAAGGGCTATCTCCAACACAGTAGAGCCGAGCCCCCTCACATAACGAGGGCCAGAACGCGGCACTGCTATGCCTCGCACGAACAGCGTTAGCCATAATTCCTCGCAGCCCCCTCCGCCATGCACTCCACAGTGCATCGCCAGACAACACGTGCACATAAATCAAACCAAAACATGGATACAGATCCATTAAACAAACACACTTTACAAAAAGACAACACACACATGAAAACCCACACAATCGCCGTCATAGCGGCCTCCACAACTCTCCTTCTCGGAAACGCACTCTCTCAAGAGACTCTTTCCGAAGAAGAAGCCATCATCCTCGATCCCCTCGTCGTCACCTCCACCCAAGCCACCGAACCCACTCGCGTTACCTTCGACCCGAAAGTCGCCATCCAGCCCCTTCCCGCCAACGACGGGGCAGACGCCCTCCGCCACATCGCCGGCTTCAACGTCATTCGCAAAGGCGGCACCGACGGCGACCCCACCTTCCGCAGCATGGCCGGCTCTCGCCTCCCCATCGTCCTCGACGGCGTCTCCGTCCTCGGCGGCTGCGGCATGCGCATGGATCCCCCTACCGCCTACGTCTTCCCCACTTCCTTCGACAAAGTCACCATTCTGAAAGGCCCCCAAAGCGTCCTCTACGGACCCGGTACCAGTGCCGGTGCAGTCCTCTTCGAACGCACCGCCCCACGCTTCACCGAATCAGACGCATCCCTACAAACCTTCCTCAACCTCGCCAGCTACGAGCGCCGCGACCTCTCAGTCGAAGCCACAGCCGGCAACCCCACCACCTACGCCCGAGTCCAAGGCTCATGGTCAGAAGCAGGCGACTACGAAGACGGCGACGCCAACGTATTTAACTCCTCATACAAACGCTGGAACACCCAGACCGCTCTCGGCTGGACCCCCACCGAAACCTCCGCACTCGAGCTCAGCCTCAGCCTTAGCGACGGCGAAGCCGCCTACGCCGACCGCGGCATGGACGGTGCCGCGTTCGACCGCATCGCCTACGCCCTCCGGTACCGTGCCGACCAGCTCAACGGCCCCGTCCACAGCATCGACGCCCAAGCCTACTACAGCGACGTCGACCACATCATGGACAACTACAGCCTCCGCACATTCACCCCCAGCATGATGATGCCCATGCCAATGGTCTCCAACCCCGATCGCCTCACCACCGGAGCCTCCATCAAACTCGAACTCGATCCCTGGCAAGCCCTCCAGTCCACCGTCGGCATCGACACCCAGTCCAACCGCCACCGCATACGCAGTGCCATGGGGGTCGCCACCGCCAACTACGAAAATCTCCCCTTCATCGAAGACGGAAACTTCGACCAAACAGGCATCTTCGGCGAATTTAACTACCAACTCTCCGGAACCGAAAAGCTAGTCTTCGGCCTCCGCCTCGACCGCTGGCAGGCAGAAGACCTCCGCACCCAACTCCGCGTCGGAATGATGGGTGCCACAATGCCAAACCCCACCGCAAACACCAAACGTACCGATACCCTCACCAGCACCTTCCTCCGCTACGAACGGGAGATCAACGACGAAGGCTCCAAGCTCTACGCCGGCCTCGGTCATTCAGAACGCTTTCCCGACTATTGGGAAATCTTCTCAAAGGAAAGCACCACCAGTCTCAGCGCTTTCAATACAGTCCCTGAGAAAGTCACCCAATTCGATATCGGAAGCCTCACCACCCACGGCGACTTCTCCCTCAACACCTCCCTCTTCTACGCCCAACACGACGATTACATCCTCATCCAGTCCGGCTACATAAAACCCTCCGGCATGATGAACCGCTCCACCACCATCTCCCGCAACATCAACGCCATCACCTACGGCGGCGAGCTCGAACTCTCCTACCAAAACGAGAAAGGATGGTACGCCGGCAGCACACTCGCCTACACCCATGGCAAGAACGACACCGACAACACCGCCCTCGGCCAAATAGCCCCCCTTGAGTTCAAACTCGAAGGCGGACTCTCGAAGATTCTGAGCAAAGTCGTAGGACCTCGCCAAAACTGGTCTGCCGGTTGGATCGCCCACTTCGTCGACGACCAAGACCGCATCGCCCTCAACCAAGGAAACATCGTTGGTCAAGACATCGGGCCCTCCGAGGCCTTCGCCGTCTACTCCCTGCACAGCTCCTACCGCTTCAACGACACCTGGAACCTCTCCGCAGGCATCGACAACCTATTCGACAAAACCTACGCCGAGCACCTCAGCCGCGGCGGAGCCATGGTAAGCGGATACATCCAGACCACCCGAGTCAACGAACCCGGCCGCATCATCTGGGCCCACCTCTCCGCCGAGTTCTAAACCAATTCGCACCCGTTTCAGATCAAAGTTTTCACCGAAACAAATCAAAAAAAACGTCGGTGAAAGCTTCGTTGATGAACACGGAACCAAGTTCCTCAGCACACCATTCATTACGTTTCACCATTCCGTCGTCTCCGACGATCACCCAACATGTCTATCAGAATACAAGACGCGCAATATTCGCGAATGACGATCGTCAAAACACCCCAAAATAAGGGAGGATTCAAAACCAGAAACACTACAGAACCAATAAACCGTAAACTATAAACGGAACGGTTTATGCATTATTCTTAAAACCATAAATCGGAAAGATCCCCTCTATAGAATAATTCAACAACCCAATCATAAAACGAGTAATTCGAATTCGAATTATTCGTAAGATTGTTTCGTCGCTCCACTCCTCAAGTGTCGTCCTTCGTCCTCGGTAGTGGTCACCCCCCCGCACAACCAAATCAAACTCCCTTTCCTCTGCGTCCTCAGCGGTTAAACAAAAAA
>CAWVWU010000037.1:0-24091 GCA_963933925.1 uncultured Puniceicoccaceae bacterium | reverse complement strand
TCAATGGACAAAATTTCAAATGCCGTCCCGACATCCAAACCACGTCCTAAAACAACTTTTGAAATACTATCGGGCGACTCCAATACGACCTTGTAAGAATCCGCCGAACCAATCGTCGTAACGATACCTTCACCCACACGAGCGATAATCGTCTCTTCTTTCGCACCACCGACAAATCGATCCAAGTTCGTCCGTACCGTAACACGAGCACGGGCCTTCACTTGGATACCGTCTTTCGCAACACCATCGATGGTAGTCTTAGAACCCTCCACACTCGGACAATCGATTACCTTCGGATCGACCGAAGTTCGAACTGCCTCCTCAACCGACTTACCAGAACCTTTGGTCGCCAAGTCAATTGCACACGCACGATCCCAGTCCAGCCCAATTCCAGCCTTCATTGCCGCAATAATGGCCTGCACAGTGGGAATTAAATTTCCACCCGCCAAAAAGTGAGCTTCCAGTTCATCGACCGACAAATCGATTCCGGACTTCACCGCACGAATGCGGGCATCGACGACCACCCCATAAGGCACGCCACGTAGTCGCATCGCGACCAAGTTAGTAAAGCCCACATAGGACCCAGATAACCACGCCTTTATCCACACATTGATAAAGGACATCATGATAAAAAAGAGAATAACGCAGACAATTCCTACTGCGAAGAGAGCGATGAGTTTTATATCCATTTGAACAATTTGGTTTATTTATTTTCTATTAAATTTTGGATACGAGAAGGCGAAAGGTTTCCTTCCCGACTATTTTTACAGATTCGTTTTTTTCGATAAACCCCGTTTTAGACGAGGCTTCGACGCGTTTGCCATCGTAAAGAATATACCCTGTGGGTGACAAGGCAGTTATAGTTTGGCAAATTTGCCCTACCGCATCCTCGGTCGTCACTTCGGGTTGACTCGTGCCTTCAATACGCCGCTGAAGAAAAAATCGCTTACCCAAGGAAGTCTTGGGCAAGATCTTGATTTCAACGATCAACATCAACACGACAAGAGCCAGAGCAACAAAGATTGAAGCCACCAGCCCTTCGCTACCGTATCCTCGATAAGACATCACGATTCCAGCGATAATCGAAATACCTCCTAATGTTCCAATAACGCCACCAGGTAAAAAGACCTCGAAAGCCAACAAAAGAACACCCACTAAAAAGAGACCAATAATCAAACTCATGACTCAAGTTCCTCCACTTCAAATTCAAACTGTGTACGACGAAGGATCCGAACTCGACTGCCTTTATCAATGATCTGCCCCGTAGACCGAGCCTCGAGCCAACGCCCATCGATTTCGATCTCACCCACTGGATGAAGATCACTCACTGCCACACCTTCCTTGCCAACTAAATCCGCTTCATCCTCAGCAAATGAATCCGACAAGGCGTTGCCCTCGATCTCTCGGTTCAAAACCAACTGCCCTCGAACCATGCTGCGTGGGAGAAAACGTATCAAAACCACGATCATCACCACCCCAAGAATGACCCCGTACATCAGATTCGTAAACGGCTTCTCGAACATCGCCAAGGTCAACTCAAAATCGGGTGTATTCTCAGGCCATATATCAGCCATACTCCACAACAGACTTCCCACCATTAAGATTAACCCGGGTACCGCCAAAATAAATGTGCCAGGTATCACAATAATTTCTATAAAAAGTAATGCCGCTCCTAATACAAATAATAGAATCGGTTCCGATCCCGACAAGCCAGCCACATGATGACCAAACATCCCGATCACAAAACAACCCACGCCAATCGCCCCCGGCCAACCGAAACCAGGAGTTTGAAACTCGATATAAACCGTCATCATCCCTAAGGCAAATAAGGCGGGAGCTATTTTCATCAGAAGGTGTGCCAAATCGAGCGACCATGTAGAATCAAAACGTTCCACTTGAGCATCTCCTGAAATCGATAAACTCTCCAAAAGCATATCCAAATCCTCAACCGTTCCCGAACTCAACAACGGACGCGGCGGATCTCCGTACTCCTTAAGAGCACGCTTCGCATTCAGATTAAGAAGCTCCCCCTCCTTCTTGATCACTTCCCCATCGATCACCAACTCGTAATTTGGATCCATCATCGCGATAATGATCTCACTCCGGAAAGGGTATCGATCCGTATACGCCTCCATCTTCGAATTCAAAAACGAGGTAATCTTCCGCTTCATCGACTCGTCAATATCTTCGCCACTCCCGGAGACGACCTCCGAACTCCCCATCGTCGCACGAGGAGAAAAATAGATTTCATTCGTCACCGACGCAATAATCGCTCCAGCCGAAGTCGCTTCACTGCGGATAAATGTCATCGTCCGCCCCGGAAACCGATCCAAAACATCGAGAATATCCAAAGTCACGTCTAAGCGTCCACCCGGCGTATCCATATCCAAAACGACATAGTCGTACTCTTCCTCAATCGCGGCCTTTACCCCATTACGAATCGCAAAGAGCGTCGGGGGTCCGATAGCATCCACCACCGGAATAACGTAGAACGAAGTTCCCCCAAGACTAGTCTCGGCAGGAACTTTGCTCGAAACAGGCTCTTCCTCAATCTCACCCATACCTTGCCAACACAAGACACACGCTAAGAAACAAGCCAACCAAGGGATAGTAAATATACGATTCGGCATAACAGCGGTTACAAGAAGTAATGAGGTTTTGTTAAAAATCAAGGCATCCCCTTGTCGTTAAGGTAAATATGTTAAACGAACCAAGACCTCAAACAACCTCACCAAAAAAACATTAAAGCGATTCAAAGCCAATTCACCGGAAAAACATCCCGATCAATGTTATCAATTCTAATAAATATACCCTTGATGTCAGATTTTACGAAATTCATTTCGCTATCGCCCGCATTTTGTTTTTTCAATAGCAGCGTTCATGGAGGAAATAGACTATCTAGGTACTAAAATCAATCGCTGGCAAATCGGGGCTTCCACCTTTTTGGCGGCCCCAACCTTGGGTGCCCGTCTCATGAACTGGAACATAAACCTCCCAGACGGAGGCTTCCGCGACGTCATTCATTGGCCCGAACTCAAAGACATCGACGGATTCGTAAAAGCCAGAGGAGGCAACCCCATCCTATTTCCATTCTCCGCCCGCACCTTCGACAAGGGCGATATCGGTTTTTGGACCGACCCCACAGGAACCCGCCGCCCCATGCCCATGCATGGCTTTGCTCGCGACGGAGTCTTCGAAACGACTGTAATCGATAAACGAGGCTTCACCGCTCGACTTGTCCCAGACCGCGCAGCCCAAGAAGCCTTTCCCTACCAATACGACTTCGACGTAATCTATCGATTTTCCGAAAAAAAAATCATCGTTGAATTCAAACTCTCCAATCGAGACACCCAGCCCATTCCATGGTCTGCTGGCCACCACTTCTATTTTAACCTGCCTTGGGTCGAAGGTACATCGCGAAAAGATTACGAGCTAAGCATTCCAGCCCGCAAAGCTTGCCGCCAAAACACAGACGGGTCCCTCGCACCCCTGCCAGATCCAGACGAAAAGTCACTCATATCTAACGGTGACCTCGTCGATTGTATTCACTACGAACTGCAAAGTACGATCATACGCTGTACCTCTCTCCAAGACGACTCGATTATCGAAATCGAAATAGGAACCACCGAACTCCCAAACCCTGAATACGCACTCGTAACCTGGACCGAGACTCCAAAATCTCCATTCTTCTGCATAGAACCGTGGATGGGGCCACCCAATAGCCCAGAAAACAAAATCGGCCTCCACACCGTCCCCCCCGGAGAAAGCCGAGCCTTCTCAATCACAGTAAGAGTTTAACTCTAAACGCTTTCCCAAGCGTGGGACGTGATCGTCCCCTTACCAGTAGAAGCGGCATCCTACCACTTTCCTATAATTTGCTACATTCGCACACCGGATCCTGACAAATAGGAATGACCTAACAGAGGTGATTCCTCACTTCACTCCTCATGTGTCGCTACGCACGCCACATAATTCATAATCACCACTCTCTAAAAGGCTTCTTAGCCAAAGACGCATTTGAGTACTTACGTTCATCCGTAACCTCTTTTCCCACCCATTCAGGTAAGGAAATTTCCTGGCCCTCTTCTTCAAACTCGATTTCCGCAACAACCAGGCCTTCATTCTCCCCGTGAAACGTATCCACCTCCCAAGTATGCCCCTCGTGCTCCACAAGTGAACGCGTTTTATCGATCAGGGGCTTCCCGCACATCTCCTCCATCATTTCAAGGCCATCTGCCTTTGGAATAAGATATTCATACTCCGAACGACTCTGCCCCTTTTTTGCCGATTTAATCGTCAGAAAACACTCGTCCCCCTTAATCCGCAAACGAACCGACGCACGACTCGCATCAACATACCCCTGAGCCAAACGATCACTCGACTTTGCCTCGCCAACAGCGACCCCTTCCTTCAATAAAAACTTCCTCTCAATCTCAACTCCCATAGTCTCCCCACTAAACCGAAACCCAAAAAACTTTACAAGGAGCTTTCACACCACGGCATAGTGCAACGAAGCCGGCTCTCCCTCTCCTCAAAGATCTTTCTCCACCATCTTCATCCAGCACCCACCAAATCCCTAATTCCAACGTGCCCCACATCAAAGATATCGAAACCGCCCACGAATTCATTCTAAAATCTGGACTCTGCACCCTCTTTAAGAAACAAGATGCAGAGACCCCGTGTTTCTGGGACGAAGTCGATATCCCTGACGACCCAAGCCTCGGAGAAACAAAATGGGGACCCAAAGTAGAACACGTTTGGCTTTGGAAAACCGAACTCCCCACCCTCTACCCCGACGACGTTTTCTACGGAAAAATAAAAGGCGGACACGCCTGCCTGATGAGTATCGATTTCTTAAGAAACCAACACTATCCTATCCATCACAAATCAATCGACGCGTGCACTCCCCTCGCACGAGAAGTTTTCGAACTCATTCGACTCGACCCCTCAACCACGAGCATCCTACGGCGAGAATCCATCGAGCGCTTTCACTGTAGCAAAAGCCAATTCGACACCGCCCTCAAACAACTTCAAGTCACCCTCAACATTGCTCGCCTCAACGAGCCCAATCTAAAAAATGACACCTGGATCACATTCAGTGAACTATACCCAGAAATCAGCGACGGAATCTAACAATTCGCCACACAGAGACTCAAGGACTGCACGACACGAGAAAAGTTAGCCTACTAGGAATTCCCGCTAATGGCAGTAAGTTCCTCATTAAACAGCTTTATTTTAGCCGCAACTTCAGACTCCGTAAGTCTGTCTTCGTAAGAAAATAACGCGTACGCAATCGAGTTCACCTGCAACGTCAATTCACTAATATCCAAGCCAAACTCATTAACCTCATTCTGGATACTCATAAATCCCTCAACCGCCATACTTCTCAAAGCAATCGGCAACCAAGTCTCCTTTTCCAACGCAGACATGATACTACGTACACGATGAGTTACCCCTTTTACCGTACACAAGGGTACATCGCTTAAAACAGGATCTATCAGATTTTTAGAAGACATGGATGAAGAGATATGGATTTCCTAGAGTTGTTAACAGAAAGATAAAAATCGGCAAAGAAGACCGAGACACAAGGAAATTAGAACCTAGATCACCAGGATCTAGGTGTTACCATCTACTTTAACAATCCAATTACAATCAGGTGTATCACTACTCAGTCCTCTTTGAGTGCTTCACCCCAGCCTCCACCGCTAGGAGTACTCACCTCTATGACTGTATCCACCCCGACTTGAATACTCACGTCGCTTCCAAGGTGCTCAACCTCTCCATTAATTCGAATCAAACACTGCTTTCCAGGGTCTCCGTCACTCCCCCCACTCATCCCCAAAGGACCAGATTGGCGATGCTGCGTAAGGAGCGATAATTCCACCGCTTCCAAAAAACAGATCCGCCTCAAAACCCCATCACCCCCACGATGAAGACCATTCCCACCTGAACCGCTGCATATCGAAAATTCCTCCAAGCGAACGGGGAAACGTAACTCAAAAATCTCCGCATCCGTCATAGCCGTATTTGTCATATGAGTATGCACACCACTCGCACCATCTGACAATTCAGTCGCTCCCTCCCCTCCAGCAATCGTTTCATAGTAGCTGCATTTTTCATTTCCGAAAATCAGATTATTCATCGTCCCTTGCGATCCAGCAGCGAGTCCCAACGCACGAATCAAAACAGTCACGACAGCCTGACTCACTTCCACATTCCCGGCTACCACTGGCGGACAGTCAGCCGAAACCTCCGAAAAGACCGGATTCAAAAAACTCCCCTCTGGAATCTTCAGCTCAACAAGTTCCATCAACCCTTCATTCAGTGGAATATCCTCATCCACCATTAATCGAAGGACATAAATCAAGGCACTCGTCACAATTGCTGGCGTCGCGTTGTAATTGTCATTCCTCACTTCGGAACTTCCTTCAAAATCCACCCACACTCCACCTGCATTCCACTTCACACAAACGCGTATGCACGCACCATTATCCATAATTTCCTCAGCTCGCACATCCCCCGCTTCGATTCTTTCCAGAACCGATTGCAATGCGATCATCGATCGATTCTTAAGCCTATTCATAAACCCAAGCGTTCTCTCCAATCCAGAGTGATCACACAGTTCTCTCAAGCCATCTACCCCCTTTCGAATCGATGCCAACTGGGCTGCTAAATCCGCAATATTTTCCTCTAGTCTTCGGGTCGGATAGTGCGCTCCGGTCAACACCGAACGAATCTCCACCCAATCCACAACACCCGACCGGCACAAGTAAATGCCATCCAAGACAACCCCTTCTTCTTCCAAGGAACGTGCATTCGGAGGCATTGAGCCCGGACAAATGCCTCCAATCTCCGCATGGTGAGCACGGTTAGCAACGTAACCAACCAAGTCACCACAGTCAGAATACACACCAGCAAGCAACGTTACATCTGGCAAATGCGACCCTCCATAACGAGGGTGGTTCGTCACCAGCACATCACCAGGAGCTAAAGAATACTTCTTCAAGACGGTCCGTAAACAAACGCCTAAGGCGCCCAAGTGAACGGGAATATGAGGAGCATTCGCCAGCAATTCACCTTCTCGGTCCAATAAGGCACAGCTAAAATCCTTACGCTCCTTCACGTTCGTTGAGAACGCCGCTCGTTCGAGCACCGCCCCCATCTCTTCTACGATCGACAAAAAACGATTCGTATAGAGTTCCAAAGCAGCCACATCAGAACCATCGCTAGAGGACTCATCACCGCTCGAGACACAAGGTGAAAGCTTCAAGCTCAAACAATCCCCAACGACTGCATCCCACCCCCCCGCAACGAACACCGTGCTAAAACGATCCTGAACAACCACTGGCCCCTCCACTCTATCGCCAATCAACAAATCTCCACGCTCAATGATCGAAACGTCGCCTCTGCAACGATCCACGCCCTGAACCACAAATGCTTCTCCTTCCAAGTCATCCCGACAACGAGCGACTGATACACGCAAGGAAACAACTTCCAAAGGAAGTCCCTCGGGAACAAATCCATAGCGTTCACGGTACCGATCCATAAACTGCTCGTTCACTTCAGAGACTTCGTCAACTTCGAGCACAAACCCAGATTCCTGGCCTACAAAACGCAACTCAACTTGACGAGAGATCACCTCAAGCGAACCTCTCTCTTCGCCTTCCTCTACCAACTTAAGGTAAGAGTTCTCCGCAAGGTCAATAATCCAAGTATCAAGTAAAGTGCGACAAGAATCCCACGGTTTCAATATTTGTTTTTCAGCGATACTCTCCACCACCGCCCGTCTCAATCCATAAGCACTCAACAGCCCAGAATCTGCCGGAAACAATACTGACTGAATCCCCAGCATCTCTGCTATCGCACACGCATGCAATCCCCCGGCTCCACCAAACGCCACCAAGGCATAGCCCTCAGGGTCATATCCCTCACGCACCGATATTCCACGAATGGCTTCCGCCATTCGTTCATTTGCAATCTCCAAAAAACCTTTCAGCAAGGCGTCACCCGTCACCGTCCCTCCAACATTCGACACCAATTCCTCCAGTCGCTCCTTCGCCTCCGAAACGCGTACCGGTATACTAAACGTCTCCGCATCCAAACGCCCGAGCAAGAGATTAACATCGGTCAAAGTAAGCGGCCCACCTGCCCCATAACAGGCTGGCCCGGGAAAGGCCCCCGCACTCTCAGGGCCCACGCGTAACGCAACCCCATCATACCAGCACACGGATCCACCACCCGCGGCCACCGTCTCGATCCGCAACGACGGAGCAAAAATCTGTGCCGCTCCAATCCGCTGCTCGCTCTTCAAATCCAAACGACCATCGTAACGCGATACATCCGTACTCGTCCCTCCCATATCAAAGGCAATGCTCTTTGCGAAGCCAGCCCGTTTTGCCACTTCCGAAGAGCCAACAACCCCACCCGCAGGTCCACTCAATAGACTATCCTTGGGACGATACAGCGAACGACTGGTCAATCCCCCTGCACTGGTCATCACCTTCATCGAGCCCGCTTCCAAAGGCTTTTCAACTGAGTCCAGGTACTGATGCATGATCGGCCCCAGATACGCATCAACGACCGCAGTTTGCGCCCGCGGAACAATCTTTGCATAGGGCGACAAGTCACTCGACAGGGAAATAAACGAAAAACCAAATGTATTCAAATACCTCTCAAGAGCTTTCTCATGAACAGGATTCCGGTAACTATGTAAAAACGCAATGGCGACTGATTCGACGCCTTCCTCGCGACACGTCAACAGTTCCTTTTCCAATCTCTCAACATCAATAGCCTTCAAGACTCGCCCCTCCGCATCGAGCCGCTCATCGACTTCAATCACTTTCGCATAAAGCGGATCTGGCTTGCGGATACCCAATTCGAAAAGCTTAGGACGCTGCTGATTCCCAATCCGCAACACATCACCAAACCCACGGGTAACAAAGAAGGCAACTCGAGCCCCTTTAGATTCCAACAACGCATTCGTCCCCCGCGTCGTAGCGAGCTTAAGCTCGATCGGAGGAAACTCAGCCTTCAATGCCAAGCCCATCACAATCCTCATCGCGAAACTCGGAGGTTCCTCAGGCGACTGGATTGTCACCACTGCTCCAAGTTCCACCCCAACAGCAACATCCACCACAGCCTCACAGCCTGCCGCATCCCAGCCTACGATCTCCGCTTCAGCCACCCGCGTCGCACTCGGGCAAAGCAAACGATAACCCACATAAAAACCATCAACACACGATAACGCCACCTGAAGCCGAATCCGATTCCCGGATAGAACCTCAACCACCGTCCCACGCACCGAACTACTCGACAAAACCTTTACCCGCTTAGAGTCACCCTCAGGCGATTCCGCCAGACAATCCGTAAACGTCCCTCCCGTATCGATCCAAAATTTCCACATCATCCCACTACAACTCCTCACCACGCATCATCAACCAAAGCCGATCAACCTGCCTCTGATCCGCAGATCGAAAGCTTATAAATGGTGCATGCTCATCCGCCCGCGTCGCATCCACCTCGATTCCCCAAAGCGGGTAGACAGAGTCCGGCATGAGTGCATACCGAGCATCCCCCAAAACAAGCGGATCCTCCGGATGACGACTCAAATAACCATCCGAAAAATGATCGAAACGCTCAATATCATAGGCAAGCACAGAACCATCGCCAATGAGCGCCCGCTCCTCCGCAACCTCGACCTTTTCAACCGAAGTCCCTGGATAGACTTTCGCCTCTCCCCCAACATAGCTAACACGAATGGCATCTACATAAATCCGATCTCCGTATTCATAAATCCCACGCCACAGAACCAAAGACCCGATCGAAGGTTTCGCCGTAAAACGACTCGCAGTCTCATGCCCACGATTCTCTGCCAACCCCTCAAGCACATTCATCGCCCGATGGTTCTGAACAAAACCAAAGGCAAAATAGAATAACGCAAAACCCCAAGCAACCCGACTTGCCTTCACTGATTTTCGCCACACCCCAACCGCAATCAAAACTAAGATAGTCCCCGTAAACACCGGATCTATTATCGATATAATATTCCACGCCACCCGCATATCCGAAAACGGCCAAAGCAAACGCGTTCCATAACTCGTACACGCATCCAGCAAACCACCGGTCGCATATCCAACCACTGCGTACAAAAAGAGCTCACGAAACGCCACACGCCTCCGAAATAACATCCAAAACACAAGAGCCGCGATCAGCCCCCCAACAGGAATAAACAATAAAGAATGAGAAAAATGCCGATGATACTCGATATTCATCAACGGGTCAGACTCCGAACGAATAAAGATATCCGCATCCGCCAACATCCCAGCAGCCCAACCAACGAGAGTCGCCTGTCGCACCTTCTCTGGCAACGCCACACTCGCCGCTGCAATTGCCCCAAGGGCCCCCTGACTTATAGGATCCATAATAAACGCATTTAAACCCAAGCCTTCAAACCACTTCTCCCAAACAACGCAAGCCTCCCGAAATCGGAATATCCCATGATCTGCGTCCCTACACGATCAGATCGTCCTCGCCACAAGCCTAGGGCGTGTTCGTGAAAAATCACTTCGTGACAGGTCCCATTTTTCAAAAACTGCGTTAGCGAAAAAGGACTGGACCTCGGTCCAACAACTTTTTCGACGCCTTCTTCTTGAAAAATTGGGTTTCAGCCTGCTTTGTGATCAATAACGAACACGACTAACTCTTCACAACTATTAATTCATGAAAATCCTAGCCTTCGGAGCCTCTACAAGTTCTCAATCAATAAATCGCCAATTCGCTAACTTCACGGCCGCTCAAGTTCCAGGAGCCACTGTAACCGACCTAGACCTGCGAAGCTTTGACCTCCCGATCTACTCATCAGACGAAGAAAGCACAAATGGCATCCCAGCTGCAGCCCTTCAATTCATCGAACTCATTCGGGCACACGACGCCATAGTAATCTCAATGGCTGAACACAACGGTTCCTATACCTCAGCGTTCAAAAATCTTTACGACTGGGCATCTCGATCAGAACAGAAAGTATGGGCCAACAAACCAATGCTACTACTCTCCACCTCTCCCGGAGCACGAGGGGGTGCCACAGTCATCGAGACTGCCAAAGCAACCTTCTCACGAATGGGCGCAGACATTCAAATGAGCTTCAGCCTCCCCTCCTTCCACACCAATTTCGACAGTCAACAGGGTGTCACACACACCAATCTAGCTAAAGAGCTCAAACAAGCGATCGCCGCCATAGGTGAGCTCACGAACGCCCCTCGTAAATCCAAAATAAATATCACCCAAAGCTAAACACCCAGTTGCGACCATCGCTTCCAAACAGGGCCGTCGAGACGACAGACGCGATCATCTCGGATTTCATAGATCACCAAACTTTAGTCACTTTCCGATAATCAACATATCGCGCGTCACACTCACAGAGTGCTCTTCGAGCTGCCCCGTTTGTGTATTCTCTCTTAAAACCTTCAAATCGACCGTAGTCCCAGGTTCACCTCGTAAAACCTCAATCGAAGCAGTTAAGCCTTTCCCATAAAGATCGTGAGTCACTCCTTCGGCATCAACGACTTCCAGAATTCGATCTCCACTCGACAAGCCGGAGGAACTCAAGGGGCCATTCGGCAAAATACTCTGGATCGAAGGCAAACCATCCTTGGATTCTATCATCGCCCCGATGCCTTTAGGCACACTTTCGTAGATCGTCTCGTAAGCCATTTGCCGTTCCAAGGGATCTTCCAGTTCATCCGCCCAATTCATCGCGGAAGACGCACTCCTCTGTAAGATAGAAGCCACCGAGGCATTAATAGCAGCATTACGATGCTCTCCGGGTGGCAAAGTCTTCACTAAATCATTTACGGTACTTGGGCTAACGTAAGCCCACTGATCCAATACTTTCTGCGACAGGCCCTCTTCAAACAAATCCTCGTTTTTCAAATACCAACTCCATGCGTCTCTATGATTTCGTCCCGCCATTTGCTCTAATAGTTCACCGTGGTAATTTTTCCGCTCCCAGTCGGTCCAATCCTTCGCATGTAACAGCACTCCATCGGGATCAGAAATAAGCTTCGACGACAACATTTCTGCAAAAATCTTCGACCGGCCCACATGCCCCGAATGAGCATCCATCCAAGCTTCCGCTATCTTAGGAGAAACCTTCTTTAGAGCAAGAGCCCGTGTCAATTCCACCTCTAAACCCAACGACTCACCAGCGACATTCATAACCCAACGCCTCAACGAATGCTCCTCACGCCCCACCAATTCTTTATCTGAAATCAACCACTCGGCGACCAACACTCGATACGCGTATTCACGGTCCTTCTTGAGCTCTCGAGCCACATTCAACGATTTAGAAGGCTCTTCGTTTTTCGCCAAATAGGTGAACAAGTCAGCGATATACTCTCTTCGAGCCTCGCCACGCAACGAGTCCAAGGGCCTCAAAGCTATGGCCAAATTAAATACCTCACCGTCATTCACCTCAAAATACACCGGATCAATCGTCTCATGATCAACCTGATCAACACTGCGGATTTCTTTCGAACGATCATCAAAAGCACCCGAATCTCCATTATGGATACGAATCTCAGCAGTCCCTCCATCTTTCCCACTTTCCGATCCATGGCGATACCCCCAGCCAAAGCCCACCACTCCAGCGAACAGGACAATAATGATCCCCAAAGAGACTCGATTCCAAATGATCAACCTAAGATTCTTCATTTCAATACACCGAACGGTCAAATGGACCTCATCCACCCTAACCGTACAACAAATCAGAAACAAGAGAGACCTTCCACTCAACAGAAATATTAGAGTGGGTGAAATTTGGTCGAAAAGGCACGAACACCCCAAGCTGGCTACTTCGCTGCCAGTCTTTTAGACGAATGACCCACAAATACATCAACACTGGGACCTTGCGACCTGAGCCTATTCTTTCCCGCATTTGCATATGCCGGAGAAACCTCAAACGGCGACGCCACCGGAACACGTAATTCTTGCTTCGCATGAACCATTCTCTCGAGGACGCCAACATTCATCAAAATGACTTTAGATTGCTGCTGCATTTCCGCGATCTCGCTTGCAGACTCCTCCGTCTGAGTCGCCGAACTCTGCGTAAATTCTTCAAGTCGACCAATCTCTGAATTGATATGCTGGATACCTTGATTCTGCTGATTAGACGCGACATTAATCTGCTCTAAGAGCTCAGTCAATTCACTCGATTCCACCAAAACACGCTCTAGGCTTTCTTCGACATCTTTACTAAATTGATTACCTTGCTTACTCTTATCCACCGAATCCATAAGCTTGATCGATATTTCACTCGCGGCCCCCGCACTCCGACTCGCTAAGTTTCGAACCTCCTCTGCCACCACAGCAAATCCAGCCCCCGCCTCACCAGCACGAGCCGCTTCGACCGCTGCATTCAAAGCCAAGATATTCGTCTGAAACGCGATTTCCTCAATAATCTTAATAATACTCGAAACCTCATGACTCGATTTTTCGATTTCGTCCATAGCAGTGCGAAGTCCACCCACCTCTTCCGAAATCTTGATCACGGAATCGTTCGCCGTATGTGCCACTTCGGTGCACTTACTTACGGATGCGACGTTCGACTTAGTCGAACCCGCCAATTCGTCCAAACTCGCACTGATCTCCTCTAAAGACGCCGCCTGACTAGTCGCTCCATCGGCCAAAGTCCGACTTGCAATTCCAATTGCGTCAGCCGAGTTCAATCCGGCGGAGGCACTCTCATGCAAACTTGCTCCCACAAAAATAATTGAATCATTGATACGTCTACTAACCACGAGACAAAGTGCAATACAGGCAGCCAATGCAACGACACAAAAAATAAATACGTTACGCAACGAAGCCCAGGCCTTTTGAGTTTCCTTCTCATTAAACGTTTGAATATCGTTGTTAACAAACGAGATAAAGCCATCAAATGTCTCTCCGATCCCATCCTTCGCTTCAACGAACGCCGCCATTTGTGGATAGTTATAGTGTGCCATTTCCGGCTCACGATGCCCAGAACCGACAACGAACTCAGCCGCTTCCATCAGCGGTTCGACATTCCGATCGTTCCTCAATTCATCCAATCGAGCACGAATCACCTCATCAGAGCAATTATCGATAACCCGAAACAAAGACTTTGCCCGAGCCAACGCATGCGAAGCTTTCTGGTAATCCCCCGCGTTCATCCCATCTTTCTTCAAGGCAGAATTAACGTAGCCACGCACATTCCACATCGCCATTTTTAATTCAATAATACTGTTCTGTGCGAAAATTTTTCTAACAAGATCGGGGTGACTCGTTTCCGTCCCCAACTGACCAAAAAATCCATTCACATCATCTTCCGTCGGAACATAAAGTCGCTTCCCTAAATCCTTGTTTACACTCCGTGCCAACACCTGATCTCGAATCGGATCTAACTCACTCTCAACCCCATCGAACATACTCAAGGCAGACGCAAAGCGATCAGAATACGCACTCCGATCCATGCTATGGACCAATTTTAAAAGCTTATCCAACTCCTCATCCGTGTGGATGGCAGATTCTATATAATTCTGAACCTGTACCTCAGGCGAGTTTTTGCCACGAAGCGTGATCGCTCCCCAAGTCATATGCTTCTCGTGATTTACAGCAGACGCCAAATTCGAATTCTGAACCAGTAACTCTGTAATCTTCCCAAAATTACTGGAATTACGATAGTCACTCGCAGAGCTCCAAATCAAAATAGTAGCCAATATTCCGACACAAAACAACGGGAGAGAGACGAGTAGCAAATGCTTATAGCTCAGCTTCATGGAAAAATTGGATTAACAGTATCACGGATTTGGTGGATTCTAGTGTGTCGGCCCACTGAGGGAGCAGGACGCTCACCCGAGCCTAATCGTCTCTCGCCTTAACTTCTTGATCCCACCTCAACCCCATTTTACACACTCTAAATAGGAACTCTTTCACCCCCCATTAGTACCCCTGTTACAGAAGCTGACCTCAAACCCCACAAAGCCTGAAAACAAGGGTTTTCAACTACAACAATCATCGAACAAAACCCTTTAAGCCTCACAATAAACCCATCCACCACAGTGTTTTAAGAAAGTTGAGATTATTGTAGAGGCACACTCATTAAGCGTATTTTTTACATTACATCCGTTCCATCGAAAGAAATTCACTTCCAACGAGGAAACTAAAGATTCCACTCTTGCCTCCGCCATTGGGCTCGAAGACTCATATCTCTCTCCTCATATTCATCACACCATGGTAGCACTCTGCATACTCTCACTTCTCATCGCTCTCGCGACCATATATCTATTATCAAGCTACCGTAATCGTCGCCTCCTCTACTCATCATGGCGACGCCTCGTAAGATGGGAGTTTTGGCCGATGTGGGCATTCTACCCTCCAGTGGTCCTCTACATTCTCTATCTAGGAATCCGCCATCGGTGCTTCACACTCTTCACCGCCGCCAACCCAGGCATTCCCCACAGTGGAATCGCCCTTATGTCAAAAAGCGAAATCCTAAACGGCCTCATGACGATGCCAGAACGAGTCGCCACATTTACGCTACTCGAAGGTACGCTCCCGACTTCTGAGAAATGGAACCGCACCCTCTCCTTCATGAACGAGCACAGTTTCCACTTTCCGATTGTGCTAAAACCCGACTTCGGTGAACGCGGAAAAGGAGTCGCGATTGTACACAATCAAGAACAAGCTCTCGCTTACTTCAATCAAACTGAGGAAACACTGATTGTCCAAGAATACATCCCTGGCATCGAATTCGGAGTATTCTACATGCGACACCCCTCCCAAGATCGAGGATGCGTCTTTTCTCTCACCGCAAAATGTCCCACCTATGTTCATGGTGATGGCAGAAAAACACTCGAACAACTCATTCTCGACGACCCACGTGCCGTCTGCATGGCTCGATTTTTCCTCAGAGAATTCGAAACCCAACTCCACGACATCATACCAGCCGGTGAACGCTTCACACTCGCTCAGCTTGGTACCCATTCCCGTGGTTCGCTTTTTCTAGATGCACAAGACATCTGGTCCGAAGAACTCGAATCCGCCTTCGACAAACTCAGCCAAAGCTTCGACGGATTCTACATTGGTCGCTACGACGTACGCGTCGACACACACCAATCCATCAAAGCCGGAACGAACTTCAAAGTCGTCGAACTCAATGGAGTGGTCTCAGAACCCACCCATATGTATGACCCAAAGCACAACCTCGTCTTCGCCTACTTCACAATGTTTTCGCTCTGGAAAAAAATCTTCGCCATCGGAGCCGCTAATAAAAAGCGAGGGAGCCAACCGTCTTCACTCAAAGAACTCCGCCAACTCATGCGAGAATTCAGAAGCGACTAAACCCCAAACAATTCTATTAGGTGAAGCTGGACCAGAACCGCACAAAAAGAGTAGAGACGAGTTGCTCTCCCCACTCAAACACCCTCTTTTCTAAACTGTACCAACGGGTTCATGGTATTCAATAAAACGCTCGTACCCCTCATTGCTCATATACTTACGCAACGAACGTTCATTCGCCCTTAAGAGATCCACCACAATGAAACCGTCCAATGCATCACTAAAGGCCTGATCCACCCCGAAACATAAAATGACCCCGTTGAGCTTCAAATAATGCTTCAACAAAATAGGGACTCCCTTGTTATCTTGCTCGACCTCGGAGACCAGCGACGAAATGTCATCCATCTCAGGCAATGCAGTCCCAAGTGCAATATTTGCCAAATTTTTAATTTTCGAAAACCGCGGTTTTACGCGTGCACTAATTAAAGACTTAAAAGTTGGATGCAGTTTGTGGTTCTTTAAATATTCAACCATCAAGGCCTTCGATACACTTCGGTAACTATCGGTCATACTAACCGCCCCAAACAAGGTCTTATATTGAGGATTTCGAGAGACCAATTCCCCAATCCCACGCCAAATCAAGGCCAACGAAGCTGAACGCTTCTGATACGCAACCGTCACATAAGAACGCCCAACCTCAATCGCAGGATTTAACGCATCCAACAACTCCCTCTTAAACTCGTACAAAGTATTACAATACAGGCCTGAAACGCCGTGCGTTTCTATCACTTTATCAACAAAACAATACCGATACGCTCCAACAATCTCCTGGGCCTTATCGTTCCACATAAAGAGATGATGATAGATTTCATCAAATCGATCGACATCCAACGGCTTACCCGTCCCCTCATCTACACAGCGAAACGTTTCCTCCCGTGTTCGACCAATCTCCTCCATTATATGCGGAATCGCCGCGTGCGAAGCCCCATACACTGAATACTCCCCCTTGCGAAGGAGCAAAGCCTCCTCGGGCAACGCCGCAATATCCTTCAATAGGAGCTCTACCGGTTGACGCTCCGCCACCGCTTGGAACTTCGATTTTGCCGCTGCTATTTTCTTATCATTAGACGAATTCGCAACAGGCTCCTCATTACGCTTTTCCAAAATATACGTATTCGCCCGCATAAACTGAGTCAAAGCCTCAGCCGATTCAAAACGTGCCACGCGCTGGGGGGAAATCGGCTTACCCACTCTCACCTGAAAATGCCGTCCACGCTTATTAGCCACCTGCCGTGCTAAAAACAAAGTTCTCAAACGAGGATGCACCATTCCCGCCAACTGAAACGCATTCGAATTTCGTCCTTCAAAATAGATCGGAACGACCGTCGCTCCACTCTTTTGCACGATCAATCCCGTATTCGAATTCCAAACTGGATCAGTAACCCCACGCTCAGCCGATTGATAATGCGAAACAATACCAGACGGAAACGTCCCCAAACAGTGGCCCGTCCTCAACCATCGTAAGGTTTCTTTAAGGGGACCATAGTTCATCGCCGCCGCACGCCGCGATCCAAACGGATTCACCTCAATCGTCCAATTCCTCAACTCCTCAAACGCCCCAAGGATAAAATTCACCAACAATTTGCTGTCGGGTCGAACGCCTGCCAAAATAGATCCTAAAATTAATCCATCCACTCCCCCATAGGCGTGATTCGCAACGCAAACAACGGGCCCCTCAGTCGGAATTTTCGCCCTATCCTCATCCGAAATCGAATAAGTGATCTGTATATTTGCCAAGGCCGCATCGAAAAAGTTCAGCTCCTTAAACTCAACATCACGCTTCTCACGCAAATCACGATCAATCTGGTTGAACTCCCCCACACCCAACACGGCTTCAATCGGCCTCCTCAATAACCGAAATAGTCCACGGACCACGGGATTTCCAATAAAACGGTCTAGTTCGATTAAATTCTTCGATTCGCGGGACATCTGATTTATTCTCATGAGCTAGTGCAAACGCAGATTATGTTTTACTCAAAACTCTGCGATGGAGAAGGAAATACGATCTCAAGTCCCTCCTAAATGCAAAATAATGCCCCAAAAGTCAGTCTAGACATGTCCAGCCATCACCCTAAAACTGGAATCAGCCTTAACAATGAGTACCCCAAACAATACAAATCCTCCCGATTCGGACCCGCTCAAACGCAAGGGGATCCGCGAATCCCTCGTCATGGCCGCGGCCGCATCCCTCTTTTTCATCTCATGGGGCATTTTTGCCAATTGGGAACACGGACGACGAGCCATTACCCAAGTAGCCCTCACCCAAGGAACGATTAGCTTCGTATCAACCTTCCTCTCCACTGAAGTACTCAGACGTCTCTACCTTGTATTTAAGCGTGTTGGGATAAACGTCCTATTTACCATTCCAATCGGCTTCACCTTAATAAATGGGTCCATCTACTCCGCCCATCTCATTGCGGGTACTCCGGAGATTCTGCTCACGATGCTTCCCGGAGTGCTCATCAGTGTCTTTTTCTGTAGTGCCTACACCTATCGCCTGCGCCTCGCATACACCATCAACAAAGAATAAGGGGAATATAATTCCGACATTCCACTTTGAAAGTCCCCTGACATCGGCTATTCTATGAGACTGGCAGTTTGTCTAAAACACCGGGGAAGAAACTTTCGGGTGCAAATCGACGTACCCTATACCTGAAGCCCCAAAATACGAATCCGATGAAAGCTCTATCCACTGTTCTATTTCTTCTCTTTCTCAGCTACACAATTACTGCCGATCCCATAGGGCTAGAAGGGACTGCCGTAAACTTTTCGATCCGGGCCGAGCTCAACGAAAAACCCCTCATCCATGGTTTAGCCATAGAAGGTACCCAACTTGTCCTCTTCAGAGCAGTAGGAACGAGTCTTGATCAATTTGATGTCCACACAGAAATTAACGACCCTTACCTCACCCTTTACGACGCTGACGGCAAGGCTCTTGCCAGATCCGTACCGGTCGCTTTACTAACCCTCACCGAACGAGAGCTACTCGATAAGGCAACGACGGCAAGCGGAGCGTTCCCACTCGCCGACGACTCTAAGGAAGCCATCATAATTTATCCCGTATCGGGCCCCGCAACCCTGCATGCCAAAAGCATATCCGGCAATAAAGGCGAACTACTCATAGAATCCTATGTGATCCCAACCGACGCCATTGAGGCATCCTCAGAAATAGTAGGTAATGAACGAGATCAATTCAACACCATCCAAATAATGGGTACGGATTTTTCAGAAAAAAAAGGTGCGGGCGTCGAAATTTTGGATTACGACCTAACGGACGACTGCCTAAGCCTAATAGTAAAATATTCAGGAGGATGCCCCTTAGACGAATTCGATCTATTATATGACCCTTCGTTCCTTGAATCGAATCCTCCGCAGGCCAACATCTACTTGAGAAATAACAGTCACCAGAACGTCTGTGGGGGCGTCGTTCATCAATTTACCGAAAAGATAATATTCAACATAAAGCCCTTGGTTGATTCGTTCAATGAATCCTACCCCAATAGCCCAATCGATTTCTCAATCAGGCTCTACACCCATATAGGCGACACAGACACTCTGTATTCAATTTTAACCTACAAGGATCTACTCGAAATTGAATGGCTAGAAAACGGATTTCCCGATGGGGTCGAAGATCCATTCGAAATCAACGAAGTCTCCTTCGATCCTCAGGTACTCTCCATCACAACAAGCTACAGCGGAGGCTGTGCCGATCATGACTTTCGACTTCTAGCAGAAGCCCCATCCATCTCCCAATCGACCACCTCGACTCTCAAACTCTTTTTAATACACGATGGCAAGGACGACGAATGCGATGCCTACCCATCCGAAATACTCCAATTCGATTACGCCAATTTTCTAAAAGATCCAGTAATCCAAGAAGGAAACAACTACAACGTCGAGATCTACACTCGCATCAATGGCGTGAATAAACTCTACGATTCCTACTCTCCCACCCCATAAATCTCCAATTCACCTCATCACCCAACTCATAACGCCGTAGCTCAGAAGCAACGAAGTCGAATCACAATTCCTCGCTCTCATTATCATCTGTGAAAATCGATGCCCGCCTGTGGCAAAAAAAAACAAACACCACAACTCTTCGCCTACGCTCATATTCAGCATCAGTATTACAATTCTGTAATGTATGCGAAACTGATTTGTCATAGCCACATTCTCCCCTCAACGTCCCATTTCAATCCAGTAAAAGTCGACGTATTCAAAGCGAAAATAGAACGAGCACCAACATTTGATATCCCTCCCGTCGTCTCCAAATTAAAACATGAAGACACACACCATCTATGTATGGGCCGCTCTCAGCGCCCTTTCGACAACCCGTGCAGAGACGGATTCAGACCGAGGGAACCTCGACATCCAATTCGATGCCAACGAGCTCACTCTCCAAGTGATCGGGGACAAGGATGACGCTTGGCTCTTCGAATCATCAACCGACCTCAAAGACTGGGTCTCCGTCGCAGACATCGGAACCGTATTTTCCGACCACGACCCCATCACAATCCCCTCGATCGACGACATTCTCTTCTACCGTGCTCGCCTACTCGGCGGCTTCTACGACCCCTCGCAAGTCCGTACTATCGAACTCACTTTCGCAGAGAGCAATTGGCAAGCACTCATGGCAGCCAACTATTCCACCGCGACCCTAATGCTAGGAGACGTCTCCATCGACGGGACTCCATACGAGGACGTCGGCATCCGGTACAAAGGAAACACCTCATACACAAGAAGTGGTGAAAAGAAATCCATTGCCATCGACATGGACTTCGCAATCGAGGATCTCGAACACCTCGACTACGGAAATTTCAATTTCAACAACGCGTTCAACGATGAAACGCTGATGCGCGAAGCCCTGTACTTCAACTCCATCAAGGATTACGCGATCTGCCCGAACGCAGGATTCATCAAAATACTTATCAACGGCGAAAACTGGGGCCTCTACTCCAATGCCCAACAACAAGACAGCTCACTCATCGAAGAGTGGTTCGACGACAACGACGGCGATCGCTGGAAATCACCCAGTGGCACCGGAGCGGGCGGAGGAGGCACGACCGGTGGTGGAGGTGGAACACGCCCAGGTGGCGGCGGCGGCGGTGGCGGAGGCTTCGCCTCTGGCGACGGTGCCCTCCTTTATCTCGGTGACGACTCCGCAGCCTACGAAGCCATCTACGAACTCAAAACTCAAAATTCAGAAGATCCATGGGCACACCTCGTCGCAGTAGCCAAGCACCTCGACGAAATAGTCCCCGGTAGTGACAACTATCGTGAGACCATGGATACGAAACTAGCAGTAGACCGTTGGCTATGGTTCCTCGCCGCCGAAAACATTTTCACCGATGACGACAGCTACTGGAACAAGGGAAAAGATTACCAAATTTACTACGAACCCGAGTCAGGCCAAATCCACCCGATCGAACACGATGGCAACGAAGCGTTCACAGTAGGCGATTCCACTCTCGACCCAATGGAACACGAAGACAACGCCAACCGCCCGGTAATCACAAAATTCCTCTCCGATCCGGAGTTGCGACAACGCTACCTCGCACACTACCGCACCATTCTCAACGAACGCTTTAATTCAGACTACCTCGACGCCCTCATCGACGAATACTACGAAGTAATCGTCGACGAAGTGGAACTCGATCCCAAAAAGGGCTACACCCTCGCCGCCTTCGAGACAGACATAGTAAATCTTAAAGCCCATATCCAAACTCGATACAACTACCTCACCACCCATCTAGAAGTAGCACAAATCGCCCCGGCAATCCTCACCGTATCCGAGCCCGTCGCAACACCCCTCCCCGGTGAAAACGTAGCCATAACGGCCACCGTTTCCCAAAACGCCAACGATGGTATCAACGACGTCCGCCTTTACTACCGCCAAGGCGATTCCGGACTATACACGGATGTCGCCATGCAAGACGATGGAATCACCCCCGACGACACCGCCTCAGATGGCTCCTACGCCGGAGAAATCCCCGGCTACCTCGCTGGCCAGAAAATCCGCTACTACGTCGAAGCGATCTCGGCTAACGCCGCCAAGTCCGTCGCCTACAACCCAGTCCGTGCGGAAATCGAGCCCTACAAATACGAAGTCGAAACCAAATTCTCCGAGACCACCACCATCGTCATCAACGAATTCATGGCCTCCAACGACACCGCCCTCGCCGATCCACAAGGCGATTTCGACGACTGGATCGAACTCCGCAACCTAAGCGACTCCGAAGCCGACCTCACTGGCATGTATCTAAGCGACAACGCAGGCAACCCACGCAAATGGGAAATTCCCGAAGGCACCACAATCGCCGCCAACGGCTACCTCATCATCTGGGCCGACGAAGACGGTGCTGACACCCCTGGCCTCCACGCCAACTTCAAACTATCCGCCAGCGGCGAAGAAATCTTACTCGTAGACACGGATGCCAACCTCAACCTCGTACTCGACTACGTCGAATACCCCACCGCCCAAACCGACATCTCCATAGGCCGTTCATTGGCAGACTCAGAACAATTCGAATCGATGACACCCACACCAGGGGCCACAAACCAGTAAACAACCAGCTCACTTCCAACGATCACCATGGCAGTACTCAACCGAGTGCTGCCATTCTTCGTTCATAATACCTCTCAAACAATTAGACTTGGTCGGACAGGAGTGCTCAACCGTTAGTTTAAGTCCTCGCCAATGCTCTACAAGTGGAAGCATCAAATAAATCAAGGCAGTTACGACGGATTAATCCTTCGAGTTAACCCATTCGTAGATACCAACGGTGCCACAAATAAGGAGGCCACATTCCTCATTCAAAGTGAGTCCACCTTTGGCTTCCAAACCCCGATGGAGATCACTCCCAAGATCGCCTCAATCGATAGCAGGCAAACTCGCATCAACCACTTCCCACTTACCCAGCTCTGGATGCTCTAGCACCCATCGCCCTTCGGCGGTATCCAGAATCTTCCACGGAACTCCATTCTTTCCATTTTCACCGGCCCAGAAAAGAACTGCGAGTACATCTTTACCATCAATAATCTCCGACTCGAAAACCGGTGTCACATGATAGTCCTTAGTCAAATGACGGCGAGGTGACGCATCATCCAAACGCTCATCCCAAGAAACCTTAGAAAAGCCTGCTATATTCTGGATAGAGCTACTAAGCTCACCTGAACTCACAATAGCATAATCCGCCCCCGCCGACGACTTCTCGAACTCAGCATCATCAGAACCGACCGCAAACGATCCGTGATAGAAACGAGTCGGTACAAATGTTTTCACTTGGTGAACCGCCAGCACCCATTCCCCATTTGGAAAGAGGTCCGTTCTAATGGGTGCGTTAAAATCAACCCCGTCACCACGTTGTCCTAATGCATATATAAATCCTAAATGATCAGGATCAGCAGCAATTGGAATTGTCGCACGCCTCCCAAACCGTTTTTCAAATCCCTCTGGAACTGCAGTGAGCTGAGCATCAAGTGGATACTGATCAAAGTCAGGTGTAAGCAAAAAGCCCATGCCCGTTCGATAGGCCAACTTAGACCATTTCCATGTTCCATAACGACTTCCACCTCGAGACACTTGTGCCCCTGCATTTAACAATTCCACGTCCCCATCGATACCCTTCAACACAAATCGAGGGGCCTCGATAACGCGGGAAAAATCCCCTCGTTCCGCAGGATACGGGAGCTCCTCATCAGTCCAGAAACGATGCTCTGGTGGAATCGCCAACATCAT